>CAIKMZ010000025.1 GCA_903828665.1 uncultured beta proteobacterium | reverse complement strand
GGACTCAAAATCCTGTACCGAAAGGTGTGCCGGTTCGATTCCGGCCCGAGGCACCAGAACAAGACCCGCACGCTTCCCGCGTGGCGGGTTTTTTTCTTGCGTCAAGGGCCGTGATGCACGACGCAGCCGTGCCGAAAGTCAGGCAGCAGCCTTTGCGCCCGGACGGGCGGCATTCGGCCTTCTGCGAGCCTTCGCCTTCTGCGGCCTGGTCGCCGTGCGCGCGAGGGCTGCCTTATCTGCGCGGGCCGCCAGCGCACGTTCGCGCACCCGCTCGATATCTCCGTCGCTGAAGGGACCATTCACACCCGAGATGGCGGCCAGCGTCATGCCGTGCTTGAGGCCGAGCTGGTAGATCTCGCGCACTTTTTCCCACTCGATGGCGCGGCCCACGGTGAAGTTCTCGAACCGACCTTCGAGGGCCAGCACAATGGTCTCGGCCAAGCAGGCATAGGCCACGCCTTTGGGCAATCCGATGTTCTTCATGTACACATCGCCCGGCAATTGAATTTCACCCGATTCAATCACCATCACATCAGGGCGTTTGGCGACTTCCTCGGGTGGCAGGTCCAGTGGACGCGCCACATCCGTGATCACGCAACCCGGCTTGACTTGCATGATGTCGAGAACCCTCTTGCCCGCACCCGAGGTCGCCGTCACGATCATGTCCATGTCGGCGATATTCTTGTCGGCGCGTGCGGCCAGAAAAAGCTTGGCGTCAGGCGTTTCCTGAAGAATGGACTCCTTGAGCGCCAGGAGTTTGGCGGTCTCGGGCGAGACCATATAGACCTCCTCGGCCGCCTTGGCCATCAGGCGCGCGCAGACCGAACCGATGGCGCCGGTGGCACCGACCACCATGGCCTTGAACTTGACGCGTTCCCTGCCCTTGGGTGCCGGCAGGAGTCGCATGCGCAGCAGCGCATCGTGGGCTGCCCAAAGCGCGCCCGAGGCGCTGTAGCTGTTACCCGTGGTGATGGGCAGCGGCGAGCGCCTGGCCACGGAAACGCCCGCGTCACCCACGACTTTGGTGAAGGCGCCCAGGCCCATGATCTGCGCGCCCAGCCGCCTGGCCATGGCGGCGGCGTCAAGCAGGCGCCGGTAGGTGAACTCGGGGCTGTGCTGCATGATTTCCCTGGGCGTGCCGCCGACCGAGATCAGCCAGCCTTCGGCTTCGACGCCAGTGGGTGAACGGATACCGGAGACGCGGGAATACACAAAAGGTGGCGCATAGGCCATGATCTTTTCAAGCGAGTCCATGAACACCGGCGGCGACACCTGCGACAGCAATTCAATCGGCTTGACCTTCTTGAAATACTCCTGGGACAGCGGATGGATCACGAAAGCGAATCGGTTGACACGCTTGAAGCCGTTCGGGTAAACGATGCGCGGCGCCAATTTCTGGCCTGTGATGATTTCCAGATAATCGTCTTGCGCGATGGCGTCGGGGTGCTTGCCGGTGGCTGCGGAGATCATGGCATCGAGCAGGTAAGGACCCAGCACCCGGCCTTTGAAGACCGGCGAGCCGTCGATCACCAGATGGACGCCCTTGTCCCGCAGTTGCGCAATGCGCTGCTCGCTGGCGGTGGAGGTGATGATGGTCTTGCCGGCCAACTCCTCAAGTCCGAACCTGTCAAGATCAATCAGGTTCGCAACGATCACGCTGGCCTTGTGCATCGCCTTTCGCAGCAGAAAGCGGGTCCACTGCCGCACCAGGTCAGACGTCATGACGCCGGGCGGCTCCCAGTCCCGCACGTAGTGCGCGCCGGTGCCGTACAGCTTCAACGCCTCGATCGAGGTCAGCAGCTTGGGCACGCCGAGTTGCAGCAAGGGGTCGGCGAACATCAGGTTCTCGGTGTGCTCGGACAGGGCCAGCGCGAGCTTGTAATTCTTCAGTCCCGAGAAAAACAGGACGCGGGCATTGTTGAAATAGTTGCCCAGTTCAGCCTGCGCGTGGCGCACAGCCCATTCCTGGAGGATGTCCCCCAGTGCGCAGCCGAAGGTCACCGGCACCCTCGATGCCACCGCCTTGAGGCTTGCGCTGTCTTGTTCGACGAAGCCGTGCGCGCCAGCCTCGTAGCGGTCCTTGATCACCCCCAGCCCGATCACCTCGGCGCGTGATTCCCAGTACTTGAGCAGCCTGATGGCCTTGGCGATGCTGCCATTGGCACCCACGCGATGGACACTCAGTCGGTGCCCGAGGAACATCGTGTTGAATTTGAAGTCCTGAGTACTGGCACCCAGACTGATCCCGACGACTGTCTTCATGATGATCGTGAATTGGAGTGAAGCTACTAAAAGAATTGTTCTACCGGATGCATCATCAGAACCTCGAATAACTCAAGTAAGCGTCACTTTTTACCGTCACCGAGGAGCGTTCCCATGGCTGTGGACATTTTGACCGGCGTCGCGCGATCCGTCGGCCTTTCAACCGTGATGCGTGTCGCCGGCGTTGTAACCCGGTTGCTGCCCATTCCAACGCCCGCCATGATGGTGGGGCCCGGCTCCAGCGGGCGCCTGGGACAGATCATCAATGACTTTGGTCACCGCAGGACACTGATCGTCACGGACGCCACCATTTCGCGGCTCGGCTTGATGCAGCCCATCACCAAGGCGCTCACGGCCGGCGGCACGGCATTTGTCGTGTTCGATGAAATCAGCCCTGACGCCCCGGTCAGCGAGATTGAAAAAGGCGTTGAAATCTTCAAGGCCGAAGGCTGTGACGCCATCATTGCGTTTGGCGGCGGTTCTGTCATGGACGCGGCCAAGGTCATCGGTTTGTCGGCGGCCAACGACAAGCGGCCGCTGCAGCTGGTCGGCTATTTCAAGGGCCGGCACGCACCGCCGGCCATTTATGCGGTGCCGACCACCGCCGGCACCGGCTCCGAAGTGACGGTGGCGGCCGTGGTCTCGGACCCGGCCCGCCGACGCAAGCTGGTGATTGCCGACACCCGCATCGTGCCCACCATGGCGGCACTGGACCCGAGCCTGATGACAGGCTTGCCCAAGGACATCACGGCCGCGACCGGGATGGATGCGCTCACGCACGCCATCGAGGCCTTCATCGGCCACTGGGGCAGCGCGTTCACGGACCGCATGGCGCTCACGGCCGTGAGCATGATCTACCAGAATCTGCCGCTCGCGCACGCCGCGGGCAAGGACCTGGTGGCGCGCGAGAAGATGGCACTGGCTGCGAGTTACGCCGGTCAGGCCTTCACCCGAGCCAACGTCGGCTATGTCCACGCCATTGCGCATCAGCTGGGCGGCCTGTACCACACGCCGCATGGCTTTGCCAATGCGATCATGCTGCCCCATGTGCTGCGCTTCCTGAGCCCCGCGATCACCGCGAAACTGGCCGTGCTGGCGCTACGGGTCGGGCTGGGCAAGGAATCGGAACCCGAAGCCGACCTGGCGCAGAAGTTCCTGGATTCCATCGACGCCATGAACGCGCGCCTGGGCATTCCACGTCATCTGGCCGCATTGCGTGCGAAAGACATCCCGGCATTGGCCCACGCCGCCTGCCGCGAGGCCGATCTCAACTACCCGGTCCCGAGCTACATGTCGCAGCAGGATTGCGAACAGGTGATCCGCGCGGTGCTGCAGGAAAGGGCGTCGGCCAGAGCCATCGCGAAGCCGCGAGCGGGCAAGGCAGCCGCCAAGCGCGCCGGTGCTGCCTGAAGCCGCAGATAGAGGCTGCAGACAAATTGGAACCAAGCCCGCATCGGACGCTTGCGCACGCCAAGCTGTCGGCGCTGGCGCGCGAACG
Organism: uncultured beta proteobacterium; assembly: GCA_903828665.1. Lineage (GTDB taxonomy): Bacteria > Pseudomonadota > Gammaproteobacteria > Burkholderiales > Burkholderiaceae_C > Rhodoferax. The sequence goes on along the minus strand of CAIKMZ010000025.1, from coordinate 18,362 downwards.
ACGGGTTTAGGCCCGCGGCTCCAATCATGGCGAGCCCTTCGTGTCACACTGGCCGGTGGAACTGCAGCGCCCACAGGCGGCCGACCCGGTTCCCCACACGACACCAAGGAGTCCTTCATGTTTCTGCTCAATCCCCGCCACAACGACCGCCACTACCCCGAGCCGCGCTCGAGCGAGATCATGGCCAAGACCATTGCCTTCTTCGAGAAGAAGGGTCTCGACAAGCTCAAGGAAGACTACAACGGCGCCGTCTGGTACGCGGACTTTCTGGACTTCTGCAAGGCCGAAGGGATACTGTCCTCGGTCATGACGCCGGCACAGCACGGCAAGCCCGGTGAAGGCGCAGTCTGGGACACGTGGCGCGTCTGCGGCTTTGCCGAGGTGCTGGGATTTTTCGGACTGTGCTACTGGTACACCTACCAGGTCTCCGTGCTGGGCATCGGCCCGATCTGGATGAGCAAAAACGCGGCGCTGCAGGCCAAGGCCAAGGCGCTGCTGGACCAGGGCGAGATCTTTGCCTTCGGCCTGTCCGAGAAGGAGCACGGCGCCGACATCTACGCGTCCGACATGATCGTCACCAAGCTGCCCGATGGCAGCTACCAGGCCAGCGGCGGCAAGTACTACATCGGCAACGCCAACAAGGCGGCCATGGTGTCCACCTTCGGCAAGATGGCCGACACCGGTGAGTACATCTTCTTCGTCGCCAACTCGCAGCGCCCCAAGTACGAGCTGGTGAAGAACACCGTCTACAGCCAGAACTACGTGGCCGAGTACCGGCTCAACGCCTATCCTTTCACCGAGGCCGAGGTGTTGCACCACGGCGACGACGCCTGGAACGCGGCGCTCAACACGATCAACGTCGGCAAGTACAACCTGGGCTGGGCCTCCATCGGCATGTGCACCCATGCGTTCTACGAGGCTATCGATCACGCCTCCAACCGCCACCTCTACGGCAAGACGGTCACCGATTTTCCGCATGTCAAGCAGCTCTTCACCGACGCCTACACGCGCCTGGTGGCGATGAAGCTGTTCGCGCTGCGCGCGGCGGACTACATGAAGACCGCCAGCGCCGAAGACCGCCGCTACCTGCTGTTCAACCCGATGGTGAAGATGAAGGTCACGACCCAGGGCGAGGAAGTCATCAACCTGCTGTGGGATGTCATCGCGGCCAAAGGCTTCGAGAAGGAGCCCTTCTTCGCCATGGCCGCCGCCGACATCCGCTGCCTGCCCAAGCTTGAGGGTACGGTGCACGTCAACATGGCGCTGATCATCAAGTTTATGGCCAACTACTTCTTCAACCCCAAGGCCTACGCGCCGGTGCCGCGCCGCGACGATGGCAGCAACGACGATTTCCTGTTCAACCAGGGTCCGACCAAAGGCCTGGGCAGCATCCAGTTCCACGACTACCACGAGGCCTACAACAGCTACGACCTGCCCAACCTCAGCGTGTTCAAGGAGCAAATCGCCCTGTTCAAGGAGATGGCGCTGAAGGCGCCGCCGAGCAAGGAGCAGGCCAAGGATATCGACTTCCTGCTGACCGCCGGCGAGATGTTCACCCTGGTGGTGTACGGCCAGCTGATTCTGGAAAACGCGCGGATCTACGCCATGGACGCGGCCCTGATCGACCAGATCTTCGACTTCATGGTGCGCGACTTCTCCAAGTTTGCGCTGCAGCTGTACTCCAAGCCCAGCAGTTCGCAAGGGCAGATGGCGCAGTGCCTGAAGATGATCAGGAAGCCGGTCGTCGATGCTGGGCGCTACGAGCTGGTGTGGAGCCGCGATGTGCAGGCCATGCAGGGCCAGTACAGCATGCCACGCTGAGGATTCACAGGGAGGCTTCGACAGCGACCGCACACCGGAGCGCCCGGCCCCGATCGCATCGCTGGCGGGACCGCTGGGACCCTCGTGGCTTTATCGTGCTTGCTGGAAGCAGCCACTAAGTGCGCTGCCGCGCGGACGGTCGGCAAGAACTGGCCGATAGTGCATCTTCTGGGCAGCGTGCCGGCGATCCCGCACTCAAAGCGCTGACAGCTTTCCGATGATTGAACACAACAAAAATTTCATATTGATCGACGCGGCTTTCCCGCACATCGGCAAGAAGATCCGGCTTTTTTGGGGCAACCCGGAGTTCGTCGCCCTGATGGACGAGTTGCAACAAAACAAGCGAGGAGCCCCGAGGCAAGGGTTTCCCATCGACATTGCGCGCGCCCTCGACGATCTGGACTCCGAACACGGTCTTGCCTTTCCGGAGTTGGCCCGAAAATGCGACATGTGGGGTCTGTGACGTCGAATCGCCTTGGGACGAATCCCCTCTGACAGCGCCCCCCGGGGCTTCATGTATAACGGCTGTTTGATTACGTCGATCCAGAACCGTCCGCAAGGAGAACCCTGCCGTGAACCATGAACTGAAACTTTCCCCCGCCGTGGCCGTGTCGCTGACCCGGTGGCACGAGATGGTGGCGCAGCGTGATCTGACGGGGCTGCCAGCGCTGCTGCACCCCGAGGCCGTTTTCAGGTCTCCGATGGCACACAAGCCCTATGCCAGCGCTCAGGCCGTATCGCTCATCTTGAACACCGTGATGTCCGTCTTCAGCAACTTCACCTACCACCGCCAACTGGCCACGGGCGACGGCCTGGGCGTGGTGCTGGAGTTCAGCGCCGACGTAGGCGACAAGGCGCTCAAAGGCATCGACTTGATCCAATTTGACGCAGCCGGTCTGATCGTGGACTTCGAAGTCATGGTCCGACCGCTCAGCGGCCTGCAGGCGCTCGGCGCGGAGATGGGCCAGCGGCTCGGCGCCTTGCTGCCCGCGTACAAAGCAGCAAAAGGAAGTTGAAGGCGGCTTGGGCAACTGCTGCACAAACCGCCGTTGCGGCGAGGTTCGACGGGTCAGCCCCGCCGGAGAACCGCGCAGCTTACTTGGCTGGCGCGGGAGCGGCAGGAGTCGGAACTACAACCACGGTTGTTCCGCGCCCGGTCTTGCCGGTTGCGCCGGTGTCGCCCGTGGCACCGGTGTCCCCGGTGGAGCCAGTTGAGCCGGCGGCACCCGTCGAACCGGTATTGCCCTGGTCGCCCGTGTTTCCGACGGCCCCAGCCTTGCCGGTGTCACCTTGCGGGCCGGCCGGTCCTGGCACACCCGTCGGGACGATGACAGGAGCAGCCGGAACAGTGACGACGGCGGCCGGGCGGTCGCAGGCGGTCAGGCCGAGTGTTAGAGCGAGCAACAAAGATGCTTGAATGCGGTTCATGTTAACTTTCGTGAGCGAGTTGATGGGTTTCAGGTTTGACTTCGGCCGCTCTTGCAGAACAGGCCGAAGGCGTCACCCGACCGAGAATAGGCGAAGCCGGCGTGGCGGGTCTGTGCGATAACGAACACGGGCAAAAGAATGACGACCCTGCGGGCCGCACCGGTGCCACGCCGCCTTGAAGCACCCCGGCAAAACCTTTTGCTGCCAGCGCGGCGCCGGTGCGGCAACAAAAAAAAGACCCAGCAGTTATGCTGGGTCGAATCTCGAGTGAAAACCGCGACAAATGAAAAAAACGCGGGGGTCTTGGTGCCCATCCGCAATGTATTTCACATCCATCGCTGCGTCTGTTCGCAAACAGACAGTCCGTCACGCGCTTGAAGCCTAAGCGACAAGGTCCGGACGAATCAAACGTGTCGATGAACGCACCCGACGCCGATCCGGCTGCGTCCGAAGCAGACTGACGCCAGGTCTGTGCGGCAACAGACAAATCATCGCGCCAGAAAGACCTAGGATGCGCTTCACAGTCTCAATTGGAATGCAACATGGCCTACGAACCCGCTCTCACATCCGAGACACCCGCGATGACGCCGCAGATACGTCAGACCAACGCGGCGACGCTGTCGGAGAAAGCCGTCAAGCATTACCGCAACGCAGCGCGCTTGCATGAAATGGGCGATGTGGCGCAAGCCGTCACGCATGCAAACATTGCGCGACGCCACACAGTGGCCGCCTTGATGGCTTGCGACGCTGACGCCGACCTGTAAGGGATCGCGCAATCAAATCCGGCGCCGTCATGACGCCATGAATCGGTGAGCGTCATCCCGGCTTGAGGCGTCAACCGCATCGACGGTCAAAATCCGACCCGTTGCCGACTTTCGAGGCGGTGGCTCAAGCGCCCGCGCGCAAGCCCAGCAAAGCCCTCGCCTCCGCGGGGCTCGCCACGGCGCGGCCGGCCCTGCGCGCGCAGTCGGCCAAGGCGGCGATCAGGACGCCGTTGCCGCCGGCCTTGGCGCCGTCGGGCAGATAAAAGGTGTCTTCAAGTCCGGTGCGCAGCATGCCGCCGAGGTCGGCGGTCTCTTGGTGTACCGGCCAGATCTCGCTGCGGCCGATCAGCGTGGCTTGCCAGACGCTGTCGGGTTCCATCCAGCGCGGAATCAGTGCGAGCAGATCGGCGTCGCACGGCATGCCCGAGGCCACCCCCATCACCAGGTTGTATTCGGCGCGGCCCATGTCTGGCTTGAGCATGCCGTTCCTGAGGAACATGCCGACCGAGCGCACGATGCCGACATCAAAACATTCGAACTCCGGGTGCACCTGGCATTCCTGCATCACGTCGAGAAACTGCTGCACTTTGGCGACCGGGTTGTCGAACACCATCGGCGGCCAGGCCCATTGGCCGTCGTCCTTGATCTTGAGGTAGTTCAGGCTGCCCGCGTTGCAGGCGGCAATCTCGGGCTTGACGCGCCGGATGCACGCCAGCGGCCCGGAAATATCCTTGCCAACCGTCCCGGTGGTGAGGTTAATGATGACGCCCTGGCAGGCGGCGCGGATCGCATCGACAACCGACGCCGCGACATCCGGCTCCCACGACGGCATGTGCCCGAGGCCCTCCTCCTGCATGCGCACGTGCACGTGCATGATGGACGCGCCGGCGTTGAAGGCGTCACGGGCCTCGGCTGCCATCTGCGCCGGCGTCACCGGTACCGGATGCTGCTTCGGGTTGGTCAGGACGCCGGTCAGGGCGCAGGTCAGAATCGCTTTGTCCATCATGCCTCCTTCTTTTCATCGAGCTTGATTTCAACCAGCAGGGCACCGGCGTCGACCTGCTCGCCGACCTGCGTATGCACGGCAGAGACGGTGCCAGCGGCTTGCGCCGAGAGCCACATTTCCATCTTCATGGCTTCAACACACAGCAGCGCCTGGCCTTCCTGCACCGCGTCGCCCACGGCCAGCAAAATCTGCGTGACCTTGCCCGCCACCGGCGAGCGCGCACGCGTTGCGTCCTGCAGTGCGCTCTTGTCGGGGAAGGGCGAGACCTCGTTGAAGACGAAGGCCGCTGCGCCCAGCGCCATGTGCAATTCATACCGATCCATCACGGCAGCGGCACACCGTGTGACGCCATCGATTTCGTAGTGCATTTCACCCGCATCAAAGTGCAGGATGCGCACGCGGTGCGTCTGCCCACCCAAGGTGACCAGCACTTGCCCGAGCCGATCCGGTTTCACGCGCAGGCTACGCACATCGGCGTCGCAGCGCAGCGGAATATCAAACGCCGCCACGCTGTTAGCGCGCCAGTTGGCGCCGTTCTGCAAGGCAAAAGCGGCAGCCGCCAGACACCAGCTTGCATCGTCGGGCAGCGGGCGCTGCAACAGCGGCTCTCCGCGCTCCTGCCACTGGTCGATCAGCGTCGTCGTCATGGTTGCGGTGCGAAACGCCGTGTGGTTGAGCAGGTCTGACAAGAAGCGCGCGTTGTTGCGCAGGCCCAGCAGCGGCGCGTTGGCCAGCGCAGCGCGCAGGCGCCGGATGGCGTCGTCGCGGTCCCGGCCATGGGCGATGAACTTGGCGACCATCGGGTCGTAGAAGGGCGAGACCTCGCCGCCCTCCTCGATGCCGTGGTCGATGCGCACGCCTTCAAACAAGGCTTGCTGCGGGCGCCAGCAGCGCACCGTGCCGGTCTGCGGCGCAAAGCAGGCGTACGGGTCTTCCACGTACAGGCGCGCCTCGATGGCGTGGCCCGTGAGGCGCACTTGGTCCTGCGTCACCGGCAGCGGCAATCCGGCGGCAATCATCAGTTGCCACTCGACCAGATCGAACCCGGTCACCATTTCGGTCACCGGGTGCTCGACCTGCAGGCGCGTGTTCATCTCAAGAAAATAATGCTGGAGCGCGCCGTCCACGATGAACTCCACCGTGCCCGCGCCGCGGTAGCCCACCGCGAGCGCTGCGGCCACGGCGTCATGACCCATGGCCTCGCGCATGCTGGGGCTGACGACCGGTGACGGCGCTTCCTCGATCACCTTTTGGCGGCGGCGCTGCGCTGTGCAGTCGCGCTCGCCGAGGTAGACAGCGTTGCCATGGGCATCGGCAAAGACCTGGATCTCGATGTGCCGGCCATCGTCGATGAGCCGCTCGAGCATCAGCGTGCCGTCGCCGAATGCGCTTTGCGCCTCGCGCCGCGCGCCGGCCAGCGCCGCTGCGATCTCGTCGGCCGCGCGCACCAGCCGCATGCCGCGCCCGCCGCCACCGGCCACGGCCTTGACCAGCAGCGGAAAGCCGAGCTTGAGGGCCTCTTGCGTGAGACGCGCATCGTCCTGCTCCTCGCCCAGATAGCCCGGCGCGCACGGCACGCCGGCAGCGAGCATGCGGCGCTTGGCCAGCGCCTTGTCGCCCATGGCTTCGATGGCCGAGGGCGGTGGGCCGATGAAGACCAGGCCCGCATCCAGGCAGGCCTGGGCAAAGCAGGCGTTCTCGCTCAGAAAGCCGTAGCCCGGATGCACGGCGTCGGCGCCGGTCTTGCGTGCGGCGTCGATCAACGAGGCCACGTTGAGGTAGGAATCAGCCGCCGCCGAGGCGCCGATGTGCACGGCCTCATCGGCCATGCGCACATACGGCGCGGCCTGGTCAGCGTCGCTGTAGACGGCAACGGTTTGATAGCCGAGCTTGCGTGCGGTGCGAATGACGCGGCAGGCGATCTCCCCGCGATTGGCAATCAGGATCTTGGAAAAACTCATGGCATCGCCCAGTTCGGTTTGCGTTTTTGAAGAAAGGCCATCGCGCCTTCGAGTCCCTCGTGGCCTTGCGCGGCGCGCGAGAAAACTTGCGCGGCCTGCTGCACCAGATCGGCCGGCGGCGTCAGGCGCGCTCTGGCGATCAAGGCCTTGGTGGCGGCAATGGCGCCGGGCGCGCACGCGAGGATGTCGGCCAGCACAGCATCCAGTGCCGCGTCCAATTGATCGGTGGCGTGCACGGCATGGACCAGCCCGATGGTCAGGGCTTCACGTGCCGCGATGCGCCCGCCCGTCACGGCGAGGCGCTTGGCTTGCGAATAGCCGAGACGCTCCACCAGAAACGGCGCAACCTGCGCCGGCAGCACGCCCAGCGCCGTCTCGGGCAGGCGAAACAGCGCGCTCTCATCGGCCAGCGCCACATCGGCGACACAGGCCAGGCCGAAGCCGCCGCCCATGACACTGCCTTCAAGCACAGCCACCAGCGCCAGCGGCGTGTTGGCGTAGGCCACGCAGAGTTCGCCGAACTGCCGGTTGGCCTGCGCGATGGCATCGGGCGCGTCGCCATCGGGCGCTCCTGCCTGCATCGCGCGCATGCGCGCCGCCGCCATGTCCTTCAGGTCGGCACCAGCGCAGAAATGGCCACCAGCACCGCGCAGCACCAGCACGCGAACCCCACCGGCTTCGGCGTCGGCGAGCGCCGCGCGCAATTCGCCCACCATGCGAAGCGACATGGCGTTGCGCAGGGCCGGACGGTTGAGCGTGACGCGCAGCACAGCGCCGCTGCGCTCGACCGCAATGTCTTCGAAATTCATGCCGCTCAAGCCTTGCCGGGTAAGGTGCCTTCGAACTTGCAGATGATGCCGAGCATGATTTCGTCGGCGCCGCCGCCGATCGAGATCAGGCGGCTGTCCCGGTAGGCCTGCGAGATCGGGTTGTCTGCCGTGAAGCCCATGCCGCCCCAGTACTGCAGGCAACTGTCGGCCACCTCGCGACTCAGGCGCCCGGCCTTGAGCTTGGCCATCGAGGCCAGCCTTGTCACGTCCTTGCCCGAGATGTAGGACTCGACGGCGCGGTAGGTCAGTGAGCGCAGGGCCTCCACTTCGGTGCGCAGTTCCGCCAGCCGAAAATGCACGACCTGGTTCTCCAGGATCGGACGGCCGAAGGTCTGGCGCTGGCGCGTGTATTCAATGGTCTGGTCAATCAGGCGATCGAGCGAGCGCAGCGTGCCGGCGGCGCCATAGAGCCGCTCTTCCTGAAACTGCAGCATCTGCAGCATGAAGCCGATGCCTTCCTGCCCAACTAGGTTGCGCCGCGGCACGCGCACGTTGTCGAAAAACAGCTGCGCCGTATCGGACGAGTGCATACCGATCTTCTCGATCTTTTGGCGCGTGATGCCGGCGGCATCCATCGGCACGATGATCAGCGACTTGTTCTTGTGCACCGGGCCTTCGGAGGTGTTGGCCAGCAGGCAGCACCAGTCGGCCTGCATGCCGTTGGTGATCCACATCTTGGAGCCGTTGATGACGTAGTCGTCGCCGTCCTTCCGCGCCGTGGTCTTGAGCGCGGCCACGTCGGAGCCGCCGCCAACCTCGCTCACGCCGATGCAGCCGACCATGTCGCCGGCGATGCTCGGCGCCAGGAATTCACGCCGTAGTTCTTCCGAGCCGAAGCGCGCCAGCGCCGGCGTGCACATGTCGGTCTGCACGCCGATCGCCATCGGCACGCCGCCGCAGTTGCAATCACCCAGCGCCTCGGCCATCACCATCGAGTAGCTGAAGTCCAGCCCCATGCCGCCGTACTCCGCCGGGTACTTGATGCCCAGCAGCCCGAGGTCGCCCATCTTCTTGAACAGCGCATGCGCCGGGAACATTCCGGCGGCTTCCCACTCCGGGACAAAGGGATTGATCTCCTTGGCGACAAACTTGCGCACGGTGTCGGCGATCTGTTCGTGTTCGGGGGTGAATTTCATAGGAGCCTTTCAGGGGAATCTTCAAATCAATTTCTGCATGCGATGGCGTTTCGCAGGCCGTCACGCGCCAGGTTCGGGCTTGTCATGCCGGACTCCGATCCGGCATACACTGCCATGCCGAACCTGGATTGCGGGTCAAGCCCGCAAAGACGCGTGGCGGGTTCATCGGTCCGCCGCACCTACATCCGCGCCACGCCGAAGGTATTGCCGTGCAGCGTGCGCTGCTGCGCCTCCTCGGCCAGCGCCAGGCACAGGCCGAGCAGGCGGCGCGTGTCGCGCGGGTCGATGATGCCGTCGTCCCACAGGCGAGCCGTGCCGAACAACGCCGTCGACTCCTTGTCCAGCCGCAGGCGCAGGCCGTCCGACATGGCCTTGAGCGCGTCCTCGTTGGCGGCCATGCCGCTGCGCTCGATCTTGGCGCGGTTCACGATGTCCATCACCTTGGCCGCCTGCGCGCCGCCCATCACCGCGGTGCGCGCCGTCGGCCAGGCAAAGATGAAGCGCGGATCGAAGCCGCGTCCGCACATGCCGTAGTTGCCCGCGCCGTAGGAGCCGCCCAGCACGATGGTGAACTTGGGCACGCGCGCATTGGCCACGGCCTGGATCATCTTGGAGCCGTGCTTGATGGCGCCGCTGCGCTCGGCCACCTTGCCGACCATGTAGCCTGTCGTGTTCTGCAGAAAGACCAGCGGCGTGCCGCTTTGGTCGCAGAGCTGGATGAACTGGCCGGCCTTGGTCGAGCCATCGGGCTGGATCGGGCCGTTGTTGCCCAGGATCCCGACCAGCCGGCCCTGGATGCGGGCGTGGCCGCACATCGTCTCGGCCGCGTACTCGGCCTTGAACTCGAGAAAGTCCGAGCCATCGACCAGGCGCGCGATGACCTCGCGCACGTCGTAGGGCTGGCGCTCGTCGGCGGGAACCAGACCGAGCAGTTCCTGCTCATCGAACAGCGGCTCGGCAAAGCTGCCGGCGGCCGGCGCCTGGTCCCAGTTGAGCTTGTCCATCACCTCGCGCGCCATGCCTATAGCGTGGGCGTCGTCCTCGCACAGGTACTCGCCCAGGCCGGTGACCTGCGCATGGGTCTCGGCGCCGCCGATCTCGTCCTCGGTGCAGTCCTCGCCGATCGCGGCCTTGACCAGCGGCGGTCCCGCCAGAAAGATGTTGGAGCGTCCGCGCACCAGGATCACGTAGTCCGACAGGCCCGGCAGGTAGGCGCCGCCGGCGGTGGAGGAGCCATGCACGACGGCGATCTGCGGCAGACCGGCGGCCGACATGCGCGCCTGGTTCGCAAAGCTGCGCCCGCCCTCGATGAAGATCTCGCTCTGGTACATCAGGTTGGCGCCGCCGCTCTCGACTAGGTAGATCAGCGGCAGCTTGTTCTCGCGCGCGATCTCCTGGGCGCGCAAGGCCTTGCGCAGGCCCATGGGCGCGATGGTGCCGCCCTTGACCGCGCTGTCGTTGGCCGAGATCAGGCAGCGCTTCCCGGCGACCACGCCGATGCCGACGATCGAGCCGCCGCCGAGCACCGACTTCTTGCCATCGTCGTCGTGCATGTTGAGGCCGGCCAGACGGCTGAACTCCAGAAACGGCGAGCCGCGATCGAGCAGGCGCGCCACGCGCTCGCGCGGCAGCAGCTGCCCGCGCGACTCGAACTTGCTGCGCTTGGATTCGGACTCGGCGATCACCATCTGCTCCAGGCGCTGCACCTCGGCGAGCATTTCGAGCATGCGCTGCGCGTTGGCGGCAAACGCATCGGACTTGGGCTTGATCTTGGTACGCAGAACTGGCATGGGCGGTGATCCTCTGATTGCCCCGGATTAGACCGGAAGGTTACGTTAACGTCAACAGGATTTCGTATAGGTATTTCCCCTATACTTCGCGTCACCTGGCGCTGCTACGATGCGGCGCAGTCACCCTGTTCAACCCACACCTCTTCCCAAGGACCTCCATGAACCTCGAAGCCTGCACCGAAGCCATCCGCACCAAAGTCGGAGCCGACAGCGGCCTCAATGCCAGCCTCAAATTCGACTGCGGCGCCGACGGCACCATCTACATCGACGGCAAGTCGACGCCCAACACGGTGAGCAACAGCAACGATGAGGCCGATTGCACGGTCGGCATCACGCTCGACAACCTCAACGCCATGTTGACCGGCGAGCTCGAGCCCGCCACCGGCTTCATGATGGGCAAGCTCAAGGTGACCGGTGACATGAGTGTCGCGATGCGCCTGCAGCGCGTCATCTGAGACCCCCGGCACGGACCCGCGCGATGGCGTCAAACGCTCCCCCCGCCAAGGCGCCAGCGGCGCGCCGCAAGGCTGCCGGCGCGGCCGGCACCAGCGACGCCCAGGCGGTCGTCGATGCCCATCGCGATGAGGGCACGACGGAGTTGTTCGGCATCACCGAACTGTGCAAGGAATTCGGCATCAGCCTGCGGGCGCTACGCTTCTACGAGGACAAGGGCCTACTCTCGCCCCGGCGCGTCAACGGCGCGCGTGTCTACACGCGGCGCGACCGCGCGCGCCTGGCGCTGATCCTGCGCGCCAAGGACATCGGCTCGCCGCTGTCCGAGATCAAGCGCTACCTCGACCTGTACGGTGACCATGGCGAAGGCCGCTCCGACCAGCTGCGCTATGTCATCGAGCGCACCGATACCGAGATCGCCGATCTGGAACAGAAGCGCGCGCAGATCGACGCGACGCTGGCCGAATTGCGGGTCATCAACGCCAGTTGTCGCCGCCATCTGGCGTCGCGCCAGCGCAGCGCCAAACACCCGGGCTGAGGCCTGCCCTCAGGCCGATGGCGGCAGGAACAGGCTTTGCAGATCGTTGAGAAAGTCGAAGCCGCGCACGCTCGGCTTGACGCGGTCCAGATCGCGCTCGAGCAGACCCTTGACCTCGGCGAGCGCCAGCCCCTTTTGAATCGCCGTGATCGGCAGCCCGGTGCGCTCGCCAAAGTGCGACAGGGGAAAGCCGTCTTTCAGGCGCAGCGCATTGAGCATGAACTCGAACGCGAGGTCGGCGCGGCCGACCTCGCTCTCCTGCGCCACGCAGCGCCCGGTTAACGCCTTCTCCATGTACAGGCGCGGCTCGCGAAAACGTACCTGGCGCACCACCCGGTGCGCGAAGCTGAGCTTGCTGTGGGCGCCGGCGCCCAGGCCTAGGTAATCGCCGAAATTCCAGTAATTGAGATTGTGAAAACAGCGCTGGCCGCTGGCCGCATAGGCTGAAACTTCGTAGCGCTCCAGGCCGGCCGCGCCGGTCATGTCGGTGATCAGGTCGAGCATGTCGTAGGCCGTGTCCTCGTCCGGCAGCTTGGGCGGATGGCGCGCGAAGAAGGTGTTGGGCTCGAGCGTGAGGTGGTAGATCGAGATGTGCGGCGGGGCCATTGCCAGCGCTGTCGCCATGTCGGTGCGCAGCGTCTCCAACGTCTGCCCGGGCAGCGCGTACATGATGTCGAGGTTGAATGTATCAAAGGCCTGCGCCGCCTCCTCCACCGCGGCGATCGCCTGCGCGCGGTCATGCACACGACCCAGGGCCTGCAGGTAGTCATCATTGAAGCTCTGCACGCCGACCGACAGGCGCGTCACGCCCGCGGCGCGAAAGGCGCGAAAACGATCCTTCTCGAAGGTGCCCGGATTGGCCTCCAGGCTGATCTCGCAATCGGCCTCCAGGCGCAGTCGCGCGCGCACGCCGCCGAGCAGACGATCGATGGCGTCGGGCGAGAACAGGCTGGGCGTGCCGCCGCCGATGAAGATGCTGTGCACGGTGCGGCCCCAGATCAGCGGCAGCGCCGCTTCCAGATCCGTCATCAGCGCGTCGATGTAACGCTGCTCGGGCAGATCGGCGGCGCGCATTTCATGCGAATTGAAATCACAGTACGGGCACTTGCGCAGGCACCACGGCAGGTGGATGTAGAGCGAGAGCGGCGGCAGCGCCGGCAGTTGCAACGTGCCGGGCCGCAGGTAATGCTGCACGTCGTGCACCACGCCGGCTTCGGGCAATTCGCTGGCGATCGGGATCATGCGGGGCTCAACCAGCGCTCGCGCAGCAGTTCGACCATCGCGCGCACGGCGCGTCCGCGATGGCTGTTGGCGTTCTTGACATCCACCGGCAACTGGGCAAAGGTCTTGCCGAACGCGGGCAGGAACATCACAGGATCGAAACCGAATCCGTTGCTGCCGAGCGGCTCGCGCGCGATCTCGCCCGTGACGCGCCCGACCGCGATCAGCGGCTCCGGGTCCTGCGCCGAGCGCACGGCCACAAGCGTGCTGACCATGGCGGCGCGCCGGTTGCTCAGCCCCTGCATCTGCTCGAGCAGCGCGCGCACATTGTTGGCGTCGCCCTTTTCATAGCCGAACTGCGTCGCGTAGTAGGCGGTATCGACGCCGGGCAGGCCGCCGAAGGCGTCGACACACAGCCCGGCATCGTCAGCCAGCGCCGGCAGGCCGCTGAGCTGCGCCGCGTGGCGCGCCTTGGCCAGCGCGTTTTCAACAAAGGTGTGAAACGGCTCGGCCGCTTCGGGAATGCCGAGCTCGCCCTGCGCGATCAGCTCCAGCCCGAGCGGCGCGAGCATGGCGCGCAGTTCCTTGAGCTTGCCGGGGTTGTTCGAGGCCAGGACGATTTTCATGGCAGCTGCTTCATTCAGTTTCCAATGCCTTCTTCTGCAACGCCACCAGATCGCTGATCCCCTTTTCCGCCAATTCCAGCAGTGCATCCATCTCGCGGCGCGAGAAGGCGGCGCCCTCGGCAGTGCCCTGCACTTCCACGAAATGGCCGGAGCCGGTCATGACCACGTTCATGTCGGTGTCGCAGGCCGAGTCTTCGATGTACTCCAGGTCCAGCAATGGCGTGCCCTGCACGATGCCGACCGAGATCGCGGCAACGTGGTCCCGGATCGGCGACTGCTTCAGCTTGCCCTGCGCCAGCAACTGGTTCACCGCGTCCTGCGCGGCGACAAAGGCGCCGGTGATGGCCGCCGTGCGCGTGCCGCCGTCGGCCTGCAGCACATCGCAGTCAAGGTGAATCGTGCGCTCGCCGAGCAGCGTCAGATCGAAGACCGCGCGCATGGAGCGGCCGATCAGGCGCTGGATCTCCTGCGTGCGCCCGCTCTGCTTGCCGCGCGCGGCTTCGCGGTCGCTGCGGGTGTGGGTGGCGCGCGGCAGCATGCCGTATTCGGCGGTGACCCAGCCCTCGCCGCTGCCCCGCTTGTGCGGCGGCACCTTCTCTTCCACCGACGCCGTGCACAAGACCTTGGTGGCACCGAATTCGATCAGCACCGAGCCTTCGGCGTGAATGGTGTAGCCGCGCGTGATGCGCACCGGTCGCAGCTCGTTCGCAGCCCGTGCGCCGCTTCTGGAAAATTCACTCATGAGACAACCTTGTAAAGAAAAAAATGTGCCGCTGCGGCGCGCCTGGACCCACGCTGGTGATCAATGCGGCTTGACCTGACCCTTCTTGGGGATGGATCGGCGGATCACGCCGTTGATCTCGGCGACCGAACGATCGATCGCCGCGTCATCCAACACGACCGGCGCCGAATCCGGCCAAACGCCCTCGACGGTGGATTCGAACACACCCGCAGGCAACGAGTCGGTCGAGATGAAACCGACAGTCGACTGGAAATCGTCGGGGCTTTCCCACTCCAGCGCAATGGCGGTCACATTGTCGCCGCGGGCACCGCCCTTGAGCAGCGCGTTCTCCACCAGTGCCGGCACCGCCTGATTGACCGGCTTTTGGCTCAGGTGAAACGTGATGTCGGCCTCGCTCAGACTGCCCCACAGGCCGTCCGAGCACAGCAGCAGCCGGTCGCCCTGATGCAGCGCCACCGGGCCGGTCAACTCGAACACCGGCTTGGTCGGCGAGCCCAGGCAGGTGAACAGGACATTGCGATTCACGCGCCGTGGCAGCTTGAAGCCTGCAACCAGTCCTGGACGCCTTTCAGAAAATGAGTGATCCAGCGTGCGCACCAGCAACGTGCCCCGGCGCGCCATGTAGAGCCGTGAGTCGCCGCAATGAATCCAGCTCACCGTCCCGTTCTGGACAACCGCCGCCACCACCGTGGTTCGGGGCGCGTCCGCCATGCCGGTGCGGACCGCATGGCGCAGGATCTGGCGGTGCGCTGTCATCAGCGCGGCGCTCAGGAAGGCGCCAACGTCGGGCAGTTCCGGTTCGGCCTCGTCACGAAACAGCGCCGCGATTACCTGCAGCGCCAGTTCGGCAGCCACCTCGCCCTGCGGATGCCCTCCCATGCCGTCGGCCACCAGGAACAGGGCCGAGCCGCTGGTATAGCAATAGCCCATGCGGTCTTCGTTGTTCGCCCGGCCGCCTTTGCGGCTAAGCTGAAAAACGGAGAACTTCATTTCAGTTTGGTACCGATGCCCGTCACCTTCTGGACGTTCTTCTTGGTATCCGTCACCATCGTGTCGAACTGAAGCCGGACTTTTTCGCCGACGGTGAGCTTGGTATAGTGCAGCTCGCTCTCGCGGTTCATCGCCTTCTGCAAGACAAAGACAGTTTGCGGACGCGACAGCGGATCGAGCGCCATGCACCATTCGACGACCTGGATCAGGTTGTCCGAATAGACGCCGCGCAGGCGCGTCAGCGCTATGGCGATGCGGTCCTTGTCCTGGCGCTGCGGCGCCTCGTTGGGCGGGTAGCCCTGCATGCAGGCATACATGCAGGCGCCGATGGCGTAGATGTCGGTCCACGGCCCCATGGTCGTGTCGCGCCTGTACATCTCGGGCGCAGCAAAGCCGGGGGTGTACATCGGGCGGATGAAGTTGGCCTCTTTGCTCAGGACTTCGCGCGCCGCGCCGAAATCAATCAAGACCGCGCGGTTGTCGTCGGTGATGAAGATGTTGGCCGGCTTGATGTCCAGGTGCAGCATCTTGTGCTGGTGGACAATCCGCAATCCGCGCAGGATTTCGTCGAACAGCGAGCGGATCGTCGACTCCCGGAACACCTTGCTCTTCTTCTGGTCGCGCGCCGTGATGATGAAATCCTGCAGGGACGCGCCCTCCAGATAGTTCATGACCATGTAGACGGTCTCGTTCTCGCGGAAGAAGTTCATCACACTGACCACCGAGGGATGCGAGATCTGCGCCAGGGCGCGCCCCTCTTCAAAGAAGCTCTTGAGGCCGAGCCGGTACAGCGACAGCTTTTCCGGCGGCACCTCGGGCAGCAGCGAGCCGGGCGCGCGGCTGACCAGCGAGGACGGCAGGTACTCCTTGATCGCGACCTGCTGGCCTTCGGGGTCGGTAGCCAGATAGACCACGCCGAAGCCACCCGCAGCGACCTTGCGCACGATGCGATACCCGCCAATCACGGCATCCGGGGGTAAGGGGGCAGGCTTGACCTTTGACATAATTTGCGAGTGAACTCCCGTTGGCTAGCTGAACCGGGTTATTCTCAGGTCCGTTCCATTGATCAAAGAGTCGAGATGCCAGTTTATAGCATGACGGGCTATGCCAGTGCCCAGCGCAGCACCGCCCAATCCGAGCCCGAATCCAGAAGCGCAGCCCCGAGCCATCTCGGTCTTGAAATCCGGTCGGTCAACAGCCGGTTTCTGGACCTTTCCTTCCGCTTGCCGGAGGAACTGCGGCAATTCGAGCCGGCCCTGCGCGAAATGGTTGTCGCGCGCATTAAGCGCGGCAAGGTCGAGGTGCGCGCCGCCATTGAAACCAGTTCGCAGGGCCTGGTGCCCGAGCCCACCGCCCGGCTGCTGCAGCGGCTCAACGCCGTGCAGGACAGCGTCAGGGCCTGGCTGCCTGCCGCCAGCCCGCTGAGCGTGGCCGACGTGATCCGCCTGTGCGTCAACGAAACCGGCCCGGCGCGCGACTGGCGCGAAGACCTGCTGGCGCTGGCCGCTCAAACCGTCGACGCCCTGCTTTCGGCGCGCGCGCGCGAAGGCGAGCGCCTCGCCATCATGCTGCTGGCGCACATCGACCAGTTGCGCGCCCTGGCCGCACAAGCCGGACCGCTGGTGCCGCAACTAGTGGCGCAGCAGCGCCAGCGCTTCATGGATCGATGGAAGGAGGCCATGGCCCTGACCGAAGGCACGGCCCTGCCCGAGGCGGCCCAGGACCGGGCCCTGGCCGAAGCCACCGCTTTTGCCATCCGCATCGACGTGGCCGAAGAAATCACGCGCATCAACTCGCACCTCGACGAACTGGCACGGATGATCAAGAAAGGCGGCGAAATCGGCAAGCGGCTCGACTTCCTGATCCAGGAACTGCACCGCGAAGCCAACACCATGGGATCGAAATCGGCGGCGCTGGAGTTGACCCATATCTCGGTCGACATGAAAGTGCTGATCGAGCAGATGCGCGAGCAGGTCCAGAACATAGAATAGCGCGACCTCAGTTGTCATTGAAACGGCCGTTCATGGACTATCCCGGAAACCTGTTTGTCGTGGCCGCCCCGAGCGGGGCCGGCAAATCCAGTCTGGTCAGAGCCCTGCTGGAGCTCGACTCGCATGTGCAGCCCTCGGTCTCGCACACGACGCGCGCGCCGCGCGGGCAGGAAAAGCACGGTCGCGAATATTTCTTCGTCTCGGAAACCGAATTCGACGCCATGGTGCGGGCCGACGCCTTCGTCGAGTGGGCCCACGTGCACAAGCACCGCTACGGCACCTCGAAGAAGGCGATCGAGGAGCGCATGGCGCAAGGCGCCGACGTCATCCTTGAAATCGATTACCAGGGGGCGCTGCAGATCAAGCAGATCTTCGCCAACGCCATCAGCATCTTCATCCTGCCCCCCAGCTGGGAGGAGTTGCGCTCCCGGCTGGAGCGCCGCGGCGAGGACTCGTCGGAAGTGATCGAACTGCGCCTGCAGAACGCCGCTGTCGAGGTGGCGCAGGTGTCGCGCTTCGATTTCGTTATAATCAACGAGTTGTTCGACCGCGCCCTGTTTGATCTCAAGGCCATCGTCCACTCCCAACGACTCAAGTTCTCGGCGCAGCGTCGCGCCAGGGCTGATACGTTCAAAGCACTGCACATTGCGTAGTGCATCTTCCTGGTCTTTCGGAGAAATTTATGGCTCGTATTACCGTTGAAGACTGCCTTGTGCAGATCCCCAATCGCTTCCAACTGGTGCTGGCGGCCACCTACCGCGCCCGCATGCTGAGCCAGGGCCACGCACCCAAGGTGACCAGCAAGAACAAACCCGGCGTCACCGCCCTGCGCGAAATCGCCGCCGGCAAAATCGGCCTGGAGATGCTCAAGAAGGTTCCGCTGTAAGCGACTTCACTCCTGACAAAAGCACCGCTTGCGGTGCTTTTTTTTGTGCGCCCAGCATGGGCGCACTCCCGGAGGTGCAAGTCCTCCCGCAAGCTGACCACAGCGAGCGAAGTGAAGCGCAACTGCATGAGGGCGACCGAGTGTGGGAAGGAAGCGCGGAGCGTAAATCATGAGCCGAT
>CAIKMZ010000024.1 GCA_903828665.1 uncultured beta proteobacterium | reverse complement strand
CATCACCCCAGGTTTATCAAACCCGAAAGCATCGCAGATGTGCAATTTCAAATTCAAATCGTGGACACCCATGAATCTCTTGAAACCCGCGTCGTTATTGGCTTGCGAGCCATTGGACATTAAATAAACCGGACACTACTGATGAAGGATACCAAATGAAACTCAAATTAGTTGCCCTTGCACTTATCGCCGGTTTTTCGATGATGGCCCAAGCCCAAGAAGCAGCCAAGCCCGCTGCCGCTGCAAGCCGCGCCGAAGTCAAGGCCGACGCCAAGGCCGCCAACAAAGCTGGTGAAGCCAAGCCGACCGATGCCGAAAAGCCTGCTGCCAAGGCCAAGTCGACCAAGGCCAAGGCTGATGTCAAGGCTGAAGCCAAGGCCGCCAACAAGGCTGGTGAAGCCAAGCCGACCGATGCCGAAAAGCCTGCTGCCAAGGCCAAATCGACCAAGGCCCGCGCCGACGTCAAGGCTGAAGCCAAGGCCGCCAACAAGGCCGGCGAAACCGATGCGGCCAAGAAGCCGTAATTCGTTCGATCGATCAAAAAGGGGCCTGTTGGCCCCTTTTTTTCGGCTGGCATCAATCGATTTCGGCCATTGACCTTCCAGAGACAGCCCTCATGCAACATGTCGTGTTCAATCAAAAAGGTGGCGTTGGCAAATCAACTATCACCTGCAATCTTGCAGCGATCAGCAACTGGCAGGGCTTGCGCACGCTGGTCATTGACCTCGATTCGCAGGGCAATTCAACGCGCTACCTGCTCGGGTCGGATCTGCCGGACGATATGCCCAATGTGGCCGAGTTCTTCGAGCAGAGCCTGAAGTTCACCATCCGCGACAAGGCAGCCAAGGAATACATCGTCAACACGCGTTGGGAGGGACTCGACCTCCTGCCCTCGCACCCGCTGCTCGATGAATTGCATGGCAAGCTCGAATCGCGCCACAAGATCTACAAACTGCGCGATGCCCTGATCCAGTTGGCAGATGACTACGATCAGGTCTACATCGACACCCCCCCAGCGTTGAATTTCTATACGCGCAGCGCTTTGATCGCCGCTCAAGGCTGCCTGATTCCGTTTGACTGCGACGATTTCTCGCGTCGCGCGCTCTACACCCTGCTCGAGAGCGTCGACGAAATCAGGGCCGATCACAATGCCGACCTGCGGGTCGAAGGCATCATCGTCAACCAGTTCCAGCCTCGCGCCAATCTGCCACAGCGTCTGGTGCAGGAGCTGATTGATGAAGGACTGCCCGTGCTACAACCGTACCTCAGCGCCTCGGTCAAGGTTCGCGAATCACATCAGCAGGCCGTACCCATGATCTTCATGGACCCGCAGCACAAGCTCACGCACGAATTTGTGGCCTTGCACGATGCGCTGCTGTAGACAGATTTGCGCCAGACCGATGATCCAAATCAGCGCCGTATCATGACCGATTCACCGATCGCCAGCGCCCTGTTCCCGGCCATCGCGCCTTATCGCAATGGGCGCCTGCGGGTTGATGATCTGCACACCCTGTATTGGGAGGAATGCGGCAATCCGGACGGCCTGCCGGTCCTGTTCCTGCATGGCGGGCCGGGTGCCGGCCTTTCACCCAAGCACCGGCAGTTTTTTGATCCCCTGCATTACCGCATCGTGCTGTTTGACCAGCGCGGTGCCGGTCAGTCAACGCCGCTGGGCGAACACAGAAACAACACGACCCAACTGCTGATCGAAGACATCGAAAAGTTGCGCAATCTGCTTGGCATTGCGCAATGGTTGATCTTTGGCGGCTCCTGGGGTTCGACCCTGGCACTGGCCTACGGCCAGGCGCATCCGGAGTGCTGCGCCGGCTTCATCCTGCGTGGCATCTTTCTGGCAACCCGACCCGAGATCGACTGGTTCCTCAATGGCATCGAGTGGTTCTTCCCAGAGACTCACGCGCGCTTTGTGGAGCCGCTTGAAGAGTTCGAACGCGGTGATGTTCTACAAGCCTACTGCAAACGTCTGTTCAGCGCGAACCCGGCGGAAAACCTGCGGGCTGCACGCCGCTGGAGCCGCTACGAGGGCAGTTGTGTGCACCTTCTACCGCGGCCCGAGGCCGCCGACGAATTTGAAGTCGATGCAGTCGCCTTGGGTGTGGGACGGCTGGAAGCGCACTATTTTCGAAACGACGCGTTTCTCGCTGACGACCAACTTATCCGCGACATGTCACGCATACGCCATTTGCCCGCCACCATCATCCAGGGCCGCTATGACGTGGTGTGCCCCCCGCGCTCGGCCTGGCGCCTGCATCAGGCCTGGCCGAAGTCAAGCTTCCACATGATCGAAGGTGCCGGCCACTCCGGATTTGAAACTGGCATCGCCACCGCGCTGGTAGCAGCCACCGAACAGTTCAGGCAGACGGGAACCCTGTAGCCACGCCATCAACTGGGCTTTGCTCGGGCAAGGCCGGTGCATCGGCCTCTGGCAACCAAATCGTTACCGTGGTGCCGGCGCCGGCAGTGCTGTCGACTTCCACATGGCCACCGTGCAGCGTGATGATTTCATGCACGATGCTCATGCCCAGGCCGGTGCCAGGAATCTTGCCTGAAGTATCGGCGCGGTAGAACCGATCGAAGACATGCAACAGTTGCGACGCTGTCATACCGATGCCATGGTCGATGACGCGTATGCCAACCATCGCAAGCGCGTTACCCGGGTCGATGCCCCGAGCGGTTGTCGGGGCCACTATTTCCAGGCTGACCGCGCCACCCTGCGGTGAGTATTTGTAAGCATTCGAAAGCACGTTCAACACGGCTTGGGTCAGTTTCATGCGGTCGACCAAAACCCAGATCGGTCGCTCCGGCCGAGGTGCAGATGGCGCGGCACGACCGTCCTGGGTCTTGAAGCCGTCAACAACTTCCTGCAACAGATCGGCAACATCAACCTTGCGCATCTTGAAGTCTGCGCCATGTGTCGCCTCGATCCGTGCCAGATCAAGCAGTTCATTGATGATGGACACCATCAGCTCGGTCTGCTTGAAAATTATGCGCAACAAATCTCGCCAATCGGCTTCATCAAACTTCTGCGACAGCAGGAGCTCCGTAAAGCCATAAATGCTGGTCATCGGCGTGCGCAGCTCATGCGCGGCCGTGGAAAAAAATTCGCTCTTTAATCTGTCGACTTCCGTTTCATGGGTAATGTCGTGCAAATACAAAATCTGTGTCACATCCTGTGCATTCTTCTCGCGCAAACTGACTTCCACAACGCGTTTGCCGGCGCCGGCCAATTCGATCTTCAACTGCCGCTCACGGCCAGCGGGCGGCACCGGCAGTAGGCCGGCCTCTGGCTTGGCGCGCAGGACCGCCATACCGGGAAACCTGGCCTCAGGCGCACAAGCCAACGCCAACTGCGCTGAGAACTCGTCCTCGTGGAGACCGATCACGGCGGCATCCTGCAGCCCTGTCATGCGTGTGAAAGCGGGGCTGACGTATTTGACCCGGTGCGCCCCGTCGAATGAGACAAAACCGTCCGGGCTCAGATCAAAGATCGCTTTCAACTGGTCGGCGTATTCGCGCTCGCGTACTTCCATTGCATGCCGCTCGGTGACGTCGCTGTGCGACCCCAGCATGCGCAGTGGCTGGCCGTTGGCACCGAATGACGCGCGGCCGCGATCAAGAATCCATTTGAACTCGCCATTCTTGCAACGCAGCCGATGCTCGGTCTGGTAAAAATCTGTTTCACCGCGCAAATGACCTTGCAATTCGGCCATCGTCGATTCAAGGTCGTCGGGATGCACGCGCGATGACCATTCCTGAGTCGTCGTCCCGATTTCGTCATTGCAATACCCGAGCATTGTTTTCCAGCGTTCCGAAAAGAAGATGGTGTTGTTCTGCAGATTCCAATCCCATATGCCGTCGTTGGCGCCCGTCACGGCTAGCTCCCAACGCTCCTCGCTTGCCCGGAGGCTCTGCTCCATGCGCTTGCGTTCAGTGATATCAATGCGATTGCCGACGATGTAACCGCTCGGTGTGCGATGTTCAATGATCAACAGCCAGCGGCCATCATCGAGCTGTTGCTCAATCAACTCGCCATTGGCCTGCTGGTGCTGGGCCACGCGCTGTCTGACCCACGCCTCAACATTGCCAGCGGCCTGGCTGTATTGACCGCGCTCTGCCCCGCGACGAACCATCTCTTCGAAGGTCGCACCGGGCATTATCAGGTCGCGGCTGCTTTCGTAAAGGTTCCGGTAGGCCTCATTGCATTGCACCAGGCGATCGTGTTCGTCGAAGATCGTGAAACCCAGCGCGATGCTGTTCACCGCTTCGCGCAAGAGATTTTCAGATCGTTCAACATCTTGCTGTGCAGCCAGACTTTTTTGACTCTCGGCGCGCAGCAGGGCCCGGCTGTCATCCATTTGTTCGGCCATGTGGTTGAAGGCCAGCGCCGTCTGCGCCAGCTCGTCGTTTCCCTTGACACTGACCCGATAAGTGAAGTCACCTGCGGCAAAGCGGTCGCTGGCCTGACGCAGGCTGCCGAGCTGGCGCACAAGATAGCTTCCCAGCAGCCAGGAGAACAAGGCGACCAGCAGGATTTCCAGGCCGGCAATACCCGCGGCCCATCGCCACGCCGAAGCCAATAGCACCTGAAGCGGCTTGATCGACACGCCAATCTGCACTTCGCCATGGCGAATCCCCCCCACCAGCACCGGTTGTGCCTGTTCCAGAATGCCGTCGTGCACTTGGTCAATCGCGTCTTCCTGATGGAAGGGGCGCATAAGAACCGTCGGGTCACCGCGCTGCGCCAACACGATACCGGCAGCATCCAGCACGCGCACATATTCGACCTGACCGGACGCCATGACTTCTGCCACCAGGCCATCCAGGGTCGCCAAGTCCTGCGAGATCACCGCGTCCTTGGCCGCGACGACCAGCAGTTTGGCGCCGATTTGCACCCGCCGCATCAATTCGGTTTCGTTTGACTCGCGCAGCACCGACAGGGTGCTACCGACCAGAAGACCGAGCAAGGCGATCTCAATCAGAGCGACGCCGACAATGGTCTTGGTGCGAAAGCGCATGCGCTAAAACTTCACGACAGAATCAAAGGCGCTCATTGTCGGCCGTAGTGCGCGAGTAAGTCGATGTCAAGCGCGCGGATGTCGTTCCACTCCTGGTCCTGTGCCGCCACAATGCCCTTGAACGCCAGCGGTTCTAACAGGCGCCGTCCGGTTGCATCGCCGCTCAACGACACCATGGCCCTGAGCACACGGGCGACAGCAGCTGGCTGCACGCGCGGATGGGCCCCGAATGCATGCGGAGTGTAGGCCGGTGTTTCGGACAGCACGCGCAGCAGCTCGCGTATTTCGACGGGCATCGCCTCGTAGGTTCGCTGGATGCCGCCACCCGCCTCTTGCAGACCCGCTGCCACTGAACGGTAGACAGAATCGTGTGAGGCAACAAAACGGGCCTCAATCGCAATCTTTCGACGACCGAACTCGGCTTGCGGCAGGATACTTGCGGCAAAGGCCGCCGGCGCCGGGAATACCACCGTCTTGCCCGCCAGATCCGCCAACGTGCGAAATGCGCTGTCTTTCCTGACCACCAGAATCCCCTTGATCTTGCGATCCTGCTCCTTGGCGAAGGCGAGATAGCCGTTGGCCTTGTGGAACACAACATAGTGATAAGGATTCATATAAGCCAAGTCGTAGTCCCCTTTGGCCAGCCGCTCTTCAAAGACGGGAATGCTGGGCGCCGTCCGGAAAATCAGTCTGACACCCGAGCGACGGCTGACTTCCTCCAGCAAGGGGCCCCAATCCTGCGCCAGCCGGCTCGCAGACTGCTGCGGCACGATACCAAATGACAACGATTCCGGTTGCGATTGCGTCAAGCCGGCGACAGGAACCGCCAACAGGCCGAGCAATACCGAAGCGCGGGCGAACCAACTCGTCATCAACAGGCCCACCCGACGCAGGACGCGTGTCATTGCAGTTTCCTCACTCAGACTGAAAGTTGGGGACTGGCCTGCCATTCAAGACACACCTCCCGACGCAAGAAGCCGTGCAAGCTTAACCGGTTCGCGCGCCGATGCAAGCGGATCAACGGATACGCGGTTCTGCCAGCAATTGCTCAGGCAACGTGAAATAGGCAGCAGTGGCACCGCGATGGTCCCGCGCCTGCGCCAGTTCGTGGCGGGCCACGCTGCGCAAATGCACTTCATCCGGACCATCGAGCAATTGCAGGGCGCGACCCCAGGTCCAGAAGTACGCAAGCGGCGTGTCCGGCGACAGGCCCATCGCGCCAAACACCTGCATGGCGCGGTTCACGACCCGCGTCTGCAGACGCGCCGCCACGACCTTGATCGCTGCCACATCGGCGCGGGCCTGGTCACGCTGGCCCTGATCGAGTCGCCAGGCCGCGCGCAACACCAGCAAACGGGCCTGGTCAATTTCCAGGCGTGATTCGGCGATCCACTCCTGCACATTAGCGAAATCGGCAAGGTACTTGCCAAACGCATGACGCTCCAAAGTGCGGTCACACATCATGGCAAGCGCCAGTTCGCACTGGCCTATGGTGCGCATGCAGTGGTGAATGCGCCCCGGTCCGAGGCGCGCCTGGGCCATGGCAAAGCCGGCTCCTTCCTGGCCCAGTAGATTGCTCGTAGGCACGCGCACGTCGCGGAAAATGATTTCGCAATGCCCCTCGGGCGTGTGGTGCTGCATGATGGCGATATTGCGCTCGATCGTGACACCGGGCGTGTTGATCGGCACCAGCAGCATGCTGTGCTGCGCATGCTTGGCGGCGTCTTCAGTCCCACTGCGGCACATCACGATCAGCAACTTGCAGTTCGGGTGTGCGGCACCCGTGATGAACCATTTGCGGCCATTGAGGACCAGTTCGTCCCCGTCATGGCGCATACGGGTCTGCAGCGTGGTCGGATCCGACGAAGCAACATCGGGTTCGGACATGGCAAAGGCGCTGCGGATTTCGCCGTCAAGCAGAGGCCGCAACCATTGCCGATTCTGTTCCGGTGTGGCAAACAAATGCAGCAACTCCATGTTGCCGGTGTCGGGGGCGCTGCAGTTGAACACCTCCGAAGCCCACGGCAGTCGCCCCATGACCTCAGCCAGCGGCGCGTATTCGAGGTTGCTCAGGCGCTCGCCCGGTTCATCGCCCTGCAAACCGGGCAGGAAAAGATTCCACAAGCCTTCGGCCTTGGCCAAGGCCTTGAGATCCTCCATGAAGGGTGGCGGGAAAACGCCTTGCGCCACGGAGCGATGCCAGGCGCCGTTGTACGGCAACACATAGCGGTCGATGAATTCTTCCAGCCGCTGACGCCGGGCCTGAACCTGCGGCGAGTAATCGAAATCCATGCTGGCCTTTCTGGCGGGGCGGTTATCGCCCGGAATAATGCGGAGTTTGTCAAAGTTAGGGCGATTTGACTGTCACCTAGGGGCCGTCTCGCGCGGCGTTTCAAGGCACGGAAAGGCGCGTTTGAACACAGTTGCGACCAGCCGCCTTGGCTTGGTACATGGCGGCATCCGCGCGCTTGAAAATCGTCTCCGGGTCGTTCGATTCACCAGAAAACACCGTCAGCCCGATGCTCGGTGTGCTCAGAAAGGTGTGCGCTCCAAGTTGATACGGTTCGTTCAGGGCGTCAAGAATTTTGGCGCTGACTTTCTTGGCCGCACGTAACGTGGCATCGAGGTCGGTCGTGATCGATGGCAATAGAACGATGAATTCATCACCACCCATGCGAGCAACTGTGTCCATCTCGCGTACGCAGGATTGCAGGCGATGGCTGACCTCGATCAGCAGCAAATCGCCGATATCGTGACCCAGGGTGTCGTTGACCTCTTTGAATCGGTCCATATCCAGAAACATCAGTGCCCCCAGGCGGCTATTGCGCCGACCTTCGATCACGGCGCGCTGCAGGCGCTCGACCAGCAGACGACGATTGGGCAGCCGCGTGAGGGGATCGTGCATGGACAACTCCGTCAAATGCGCGTTGCTCTGCTCCAGACGCCGGTACAGCGAATGCGCATAGGTCGTGTAAACGAAAAAGAACAAACTGCTCGAAAGCAGGGACAAGGTGATTGTCATCACGGCAAGCGCTGTGTACGGCAGGGGCAGGCCCGGATTGACCACAATGATGGTGGCTACGGTCGCCACTGTGAACAGAAAACCTGGCACTCTTCCCAGCATGATGTAGACGCCGCCGATCGCCATGAAGTACCAAACGACGCGCAGTTCGTCGCCTGGAACAAACAACAACGCTGATGTGACCAGGGAAAAGCTGATCAAGACCAGAGAAACCGTGACGGGAAAATACATGCGCTGATCGCGATTGAGCGCCAGCAAGGCGAGGTTGAACAGGCAATAGATTTCAGTGGCGCGCAGTTGCACGTCGCCAAGATGATTGAGTTCAAGCCAATCCGCTGCCACAAACGTTGCGGTAATGGCAGTGACGCCGATCAGGACGGCATTGAGGAATTTCCGCTGAAAAGCCCGGTAGCTGTCGCCTTCTGTGTCGACAGGGCGTGCCGGAATATCAAGCGTGGCATTCATACGACCGAACGCTGCCGTTGGCTCACAAACCCAGGGTCTGCCAGACCTGCTCCATCCTGGCCGTGACTTCGGGATGCATCTTCATCGTGCGGCCCCATTCGCGGCTGCTCTCGCCCGGCCACTTGTTAGTGGCGTCGATCCCCATCTTGCTGCCCAATCCGCTCACAGGCGAAGCAAAGTCAAGGTAATCGATCGGAGTGCTGTCCACCAGCAAGGTGTCGCGCGTCGGGTCGACGCGGGTCGTGATGGCCCAGATCACGTCCTTCCAGTCGCGCGCGTTAACATCCTCGTCCACCACCACGATGAACTTGGTGTACATGAACTGGCGCAGGAAGCTCCAGATGCCAAACATCACACGCCGGGCGTGGCCGGGGTAGGACTTCTTGATCTGCACCACCGCCATGCGGTAGCTGCAACCCTCCGGCGGCAGGTAGAAATCCGTGATCTCCGGATACTGGCGCTGCAATAAGGGCACGAACAACTCGTTGAGCGCCAACGCCAGCATGGCCGGCTCGTCGGGCGGCTTGCCGGTGTAGGTGGAGTGGTAGATCGGCTCGCGCCTTTGCGTGATGCGGTCGATCGTGAAGACCGGAAACCAGTCGCGCTCGTTGTAGTAACCGGTGTGGTCGCCGTACGGACCTTCCAGGGCGTGCTCGAAGCCGCTGGCATGGTTGGCATCCGGATAGATATGGCCTTCAAGCACGATTTCAGCCGACGCCGGCACGCGCAATTCACTGCCGAGTGCCTTGACCAAATCCGTGCGGCTGCCGCGCAGCAGACCGGCAAACTGGTATTCCGACAGACTGTCAGGCACCGGTGTGACAGCACCCAGGATGGTGGCCGGATCGGCACCGAGCGCGACGCACACCGGATAGGGCTGACCCGGATTCTGGGCGCAATGCTCACGGAAATCGAGTGCGCCACCACGCTGCGCCAACCAGCGCATGATGACCTTGTTGCGCCCCAGCACCTGCTGGCGGTAAATGCCCAGGTTTTGCCGCACCTTGTGCGGGCCCTTGGTAATCACCAGACCCCAGGTGATGAGCGGCGCCACATCGTCAGGCCAGCAATGCTGGACCGGCAGGCGCGCCAGATCGACATCCGCACCTTCCCACACCACGTCCTGGCAGGCGGCGCTGCGATGTTCCTTGGGTGCCATGTTCCAGAGCGTCTTGACAAGTGAACTCAGACCCACCAGTTCCTTGAAGCCCTTGGGCGCCTCGGGTTCCTTGAGCGTGGCCAGCACATGCCCGAACTGACGCAATTCGCTGACATCATCAACGCCCATACCCATCGCAACGCGGCGCGTCGTGCCAAACAGGTTGCCGAGAACGGGGATGCTATGACCCACCGGATTCTCGAACAGCAGGGCCGGACCACCCGCGCGCAGACTGCGGTCGCACAGGGCCGTCATTTCCAGATAGGGCGAGACCGGCGCGGTCACGCGCTTGAGCTCGCCGACGCGCTCCAGTTGGGCAATGAAGTCCCGCAAGTCAAGATAGGCCATGGTGTTTCAGTCAGGCAGCCGGATCGTTCGGCACAGCGGTTTTGATTCCGCCCCAGCGCGGCGCCTGCGGTTGCGGCAGTCCGAGCAGATCGACCACCCGGCTCACGGTATGGTCCACCAATTCAGCAATGGTCTGGGGACGGTGATAAAAGCCAGGCAGGGGCGGAAAGATGATGCCGCCCATTTCAGTCACGTTCGTCATGTTGCGCAGATGAGCCAGATTCAGCGGCGTCTCGCGCACCATCAGGACCAGCCGCCGGCGTTCCTTGAGCATGACATCGGCAGCACGCGTGATCAGGTTGTCGGACAGCCCATGCGCCACTGCCGCCAGCGTGCGCATGGAGCACGGCGCCACGACCATACCGTCACACTGGAATGAGCCACTGGCAATGGCCGCTCCGACATCGCGCGCCGCGTGCACCACATCGGCCAGCGTCTCGACCTGCAAACGGTCCATGTCGAGTTCCTGCTGCAGGTTCAGAAAACCCGCATCCGACACTGTCAAATGGGTTTGTACATGGCCCAGTTCGCGCAGCACCTGCAGCAAACGAACGCCATAGATGGCGCCGCTCGCGCCTGAGATCGCTACAACAATCCGCTTTTGCACAGAGGAGGCAACCAGGTGCATAAATAGTGCGGGTCCGGCAGACCGGGTGACTCAGTGCGACGCCATCCGTGCCTTCAAGCGCGCCAGTACCTTGGCCGGCTTGAGCTGCTCGAGGTTGAACACCGGCAACTCGATCGCGTCAATCGTGTTCTTGACCAGCAAGCCGAGTTCGGTATCGCCTTCCATGGCCAGACGCCGGCTGAAGAACAGCGTATCCGGGTCTTCCTGGCGTCGTGCCAGCAGGACAAAATCGTGGGCACTGGCGCTGATCGTCAAATCAGCTTCAGCCTTGTTCTGGCAAGCTGAGAAACGCTCGCCCTGCCATTCGAAGTCGAACACCAGTTGGGCATCGGTGACGCGCAGGCGCAATTTCTTGCCCCTCAACATTTCACGCACATCGGGCGCCAGGTTCTTCGCCAGTGCCAGATTCAACCCCGTCACAAAGAAGAAGGATCCGGGATAGGCCGGCAGCAAGGCCAGGAAATTGCCAACCGGTTTGGGCAGGGTGTAGGGTGTGGCGTGCATGATGATGAGTTCTTGAACAAGACAGAGCTTACTGCGTTTGCGCGGCACGCTGCAATGCAGCGTCCCCGCACAACTCCAGACCCGGCTTGCCGTACCAATAGCCGTTGCAGGCCTGCTCCGGCATCAAAGGTGTCAGCGCCTGCATCGCAGCATCAGCGCTGGTCTTTTGGGTCATCACGTCGTGGAACAGATCGATGATCTCGGGCGTGTGCTGCGACTGCGGGCTGATGCGCACCACATCGACACCGATCTCGCACATGGCATCGATTTCCAGCAACAGGTTGTAGACGCGCGCCGATTGCGTCTGTATGCCGTTGAGAACCAGAAATTCCTCGCCCTCCCGCGTGCGCATTTGCAGGCCGTCGGCGTGATCAATGCAGCGAAACTGGCAATCGTCCTTGGGCAGGTTGTAGTGGCGTGCGGTGAAGCAACGCGCCGAAAACGCCAGCGGCATGCGGCCATAGGCGAATACTTCGGTTTCAAGTCCGACGGGTCTTCCAGCCTGCAGCAACTTGAGATCGTCGCGACCCATCTCCATCGGAATGACCCAGCGCTTGATGCCCAGGGCCGCCATCCACTGCAGCGTCGGCAGGTTGTAGATGTTCAGGTGCGGGCCTGCCACAAAAGGCACCTTGCCTTCCAGGCAATGCACCGCACCCATGTCATTGGCCTCGACCATGAAGTCGCCATGAACAGACATCTCGGCAATCTTGTGCAATGTGGTGACGTCCGAACCCGATTCGATCAGAACCTGGGTCGACAGCACGACCTCCTTGCCCGCCTCCTTCAACGTCGCGGCAACGTTGAGCCAGTCGGCCAGTCGCAGCTCACGACGGCGCGAACAAACGGTTTCGCCGAGGTACACGGTATCGACCGGCGTCTTCGCGATCGCCTCGTAAAAGCGCAGCACCGCATCGCGCGGCCAGTAGTAAAGCAGAGGTCCGAGAGAGAGCTTCATTTCCATGGCCTGTGATAGGCCCCCAGCGTGTGTTGTTGTCCTTCGGCGACCTTGTCCAGATCGGTCATCCAGACCGGCTTGGCCGAGTAGCGGTGCGGGTTGTCGCGGCAGTTGTCGATGGCTTCGCGCCAGACCTTGGTCACCTGCGCCACATAGGCCGGGCTGCGCTGGCGGCCTTCGATCTTGATGGCTCGCACACCCATCTTCATCAATTGCGGCAGCAACGCCAGCGTGTTGAGGCTGGTCGGCTCTTCGATCGCGTAGTAATTTTCTTCATCGCCAACATCGAAGCGGCCTTTGCAAAGCGTCGGATAACCCGCGTTCTCGCCGGCCGCGTAACGGTCGATCAGGACGCCGTTCAGGCGCGACTCGCGCCCCTGCGGTGTCTCCTGCCAGCGTACCGCCTTCGGCGGTGAGCACACGCCGTTGGTGTTGGGGGCTTCGCCCGTGACGTAGCTGGACAGTGCACAGCGACCTTCCACCATGACGCACAGGCTGCCGAAGCCGAACACCTCGATCTCGATCGGCGTCTTCTCCAGAACCTGCTCGACCTGCGTCAGCGACAGCACGCGCGGCAGCACGGCACGCACGATGCCGAAGTGCTCGTGATAGAAATTGAGGGCTTCGTAATTAGTGGCCGAGCCCTGCACCGACAGGTGCAGGCGCAATTCCGGATAGCGTTTTGCGGCGTAGGCCATCATGCCAGGATCGGCCAGAATCACCGCGTCAACGCCGCTCTGCGCGGCGCGATCGATGGCCAGACACCAGGCCTGCGGATTGGCGGCCTGCGGGTAGGTGTTGAGGGCAACAAATACCTTGCGCCCCCGATCATGCGCGTAGCGGATGCCATTGGTGATGGCAGCCTCGTCAAAGTTGAGGCCGGCGAAATTACGCGCGTTGGTGGCATCCCGGAAGCCGAGATAGACACAGTCTGCACCGTTGTCAATGGCGGCTTTGAGCGCAGGCAGACTGCCCGCGGGACAAACCAGTTCCAGGGGCGCGGGGGAATGATCGTTATTGGAATTCATATCGCTAATGGCGTGAGCCACCTTGGCAGGTGTGTCGCTGCCTGCCCCAACTGGCAGGCAAAGCGCAAGGTAAGGACGGTATCAGAGCGCATACTCAACTCCCATGACATAAGTCAACTTGTTCCGAGTTATCCCGGCAAACGCAGACCAGCAAAGCCCCCTCAATCAGGTGTCCGAGTCCAAAGCCGAAGCGGGTGCGGAGCATTGCGCGTGAAATGCCTTAAAGATGCATTATAAATACCTTTATAGTCAAGGCCGAAATGGCGAGAATGGAAGCTGCTTTCCAATTCGGCTGCGGCACCCCTCATGAACCGACACCTCTGGCTACTGACGCTGTGTCAGGGCTTGTTCCTGACCAACAACGTCACCTTCATTGCCATCAACGGCTTGGTCGGCCTGAGCATGGCGCCGCTGGGCTGGATGGCGACCCTGCCAGTCATGGCCTATGTGGTCGGTGGCGCGCTCTCCACCGGGCTGGTGGCCAAAACGCAGGCCCGCTTCGGCCGCAAAGCCTCATTTCAGCTTGGCCTGCTTGTGGTGCTGCTGGCCTGCCTGTTGTGCGCCTACGCGGCTGTCACCCAAAATTTCTGGCTGCTGTGCAGCGCCACGCTGGTAGCCGGTTACTACAACGCCAACGCCAACCTGTACCGCTTTGCTGCGGCCGAACTGGCCGCGCCAGCCTGGCGTGAAAAAGCCGTCTCCCTGGTGCTGGCCGGCGGCCTGATTGGCGCCGTGATCGGACCCAATCTGGCGCAGCAGACGCGCTCCCTCATGAGCGTGCCTTTTGCCGGCGCCTATATCACGTTGAGCCTGGTCGCCGTGCTGGCCATGGTGCTGCTGGCGTTCATCGATTTTCCGCCGTTGACCACAAAGAAATCGGCCGGCGCCGGTCGCCCGCTGGGTCAGATCATGAAGCAGCCGACCTTCATCATTGCAGCGCTCACCAGCGCCCTGGGCTACGGCACCATGAACCTGCTGATGGCCGCCACACCGCTGGCGATGCAGCAGCACAATTTCGCGTTTTCCGATGCGGCGCTGGTGCTGCAGTGGCATGTGATCGGCATGTTTGCACCCGGCTTCTTCACCGGCCACCTGATCAAGCGCTTTGGCACTCTGACCATCATGAGTCTGGGGCTGCTGCTCAACAGCCTGTGCATTGCTGTCGCACTCTCCGGCGTCGATCGACAGCAGTTTCTACTCGCCCTGTTCCTGCTGGGTGTCGGCTGGAATTTCCTGTTCACCGGCAGCACGACGCTGTCACTTCAAACCTTCCGCCCGGAAGAAAAGGACAAGGTGCAGGGTGCACTGAACTTCTTTGTATTTGCAACACTGGCCTTGAGCTCGTTCTCCTCGGGCGTGCTGGTCACCACCAGCGGTTGGCGCTTGCTCAACTACGGCTCCCTGCTGCCCCTAGCGCTGATCGCGTCGGCGCTGCTGTGGCTCGCAATCCGCCAGCAGCGCGCAGTATGATGCCGTGACGACGGGCGGCCACGAACGCTGCGCGTGCTCGAACCCTTCAGGAGACAAAATCATGCAAAGACGACATCTGCTCGCCAGCGGCCTGCTGGCAGGCGCACTGCCGCACTGGGCGCTGGCCCAGGCGCTGGAAAAACCCAAGCTGACGGTGGCCGTAGGTGGCAAGAACCTGCTCTATTACCTGCCGCTCACAGTGGCCGAGCAGTTGGGCTACTTCAAGGCCGAGGGGCTCGATGTCACCATTGTTGATTTTGCTGGCGGCTCGCGCGCCCTGCAGGCGGTGGTGGGTGGCAGTGCCGACGTGGTGTCGGGCGCTTTCGAACACACCGTCAACATGCAGTTCAAGGGGCAGCGCATGCGCGCCTTTGTGTTGCAGGGTGCGGCGCCGCAGATCGTGCTCGGTATCAATCCGAAAACAATGGCCGGCTACAAGGCACTGGCCGACCTCAAAGGCAAGAAAATCGGCGTCACGGCGCCGGGCAGTTCGACCAACGTGATGCTCAACTTCGTACTGGCCAAGGCCGGCCTGAAGCCGAGCGATGTCAGCGTCATCGGCGTTGGCGCCGGCAATGGCGCCGTCGCCGCCATGCGTTCCGGGCAGATCGACGCGATCAGCAATCTGGACCCGGTCATCACGCTGCTGCAACGTTCGGGCGATCTCAAGATCATTTCGGACACGCGCGTCGTAGCCGAGTCCGAGAAAGTGTTCGGCGGACCGATGCCAGCCGCATGCCTGTATGCCATGCAGTCCTTTATCAACAGCCACCCGAACACAACGCAGGCGCTGACCAATGCCATCGTGCGGGCCGACAAGTGGATTCGCAATGCCGGCGCCGCCGACATCATCAAGGCCGTGCCTGAAAGTTTCCTGATGGGCGATCGCGCTGTCTATATCGACGCCTTTCTGGCAGCCAAAGGCGCCTTGTCGCCCGACGGCATGATCCCTGAGCGAGGTGCGCAGACCGCCTTCAAGGCCCTGGCCAGCGTGGACGAGCAACTGGCTGCGGCCAAGCTCGATCTCAACGCGGTCTACACCAACGATTTTGTCAAGAAAGCAAACGCCAAATATCCCAGGGGATGACAGCCGCACTTGACTTGAAAGGGGTCGCCTGCACCTTCGTCAGCCGGCACGACCCGAACCAGCGCTACACCGCTGTGCAGGACGTCGGCCTGACGGTTGGCGCGGGCGAGTTCGTCAGCGTGGTCGGTCCGACCGGCTGCGGCAAGAGCACCTTGCTCAACGTCGGCGCCGGCTTGCTTGAACCGAGCACAGGATCGGTATCCGTCTTTGGCCAGCCGCTCGTTGGCATCAACCGCCGAGCCGGCTACATGTTCCAGGCCGAGAGCCTGATGCCTTGGCGCACGGCACTGGGCAACGTGATGGCCGGCCTTGAATTTCAGGGCCTGCCGGCAACTCAATCGCGCGCACGCGCCGAAGACTGGCTGCGCCGGGTCGGTCTGGGCGGCTTTGGCGACCGCTACCCGCACCAGATGTCCGGCGGCATGCGCAAGCGCGTGAGTCTGGCGCAAACCCTGGTGCTGGACCCCGACATCATCCTGATGGATGAGCCTTTCTCGGCGCTCGACATCCAGACACGCCAGCTGATGGAAAACGAGTTGCTGACCTTGTGGGCAGCCAAGAAGAAGGCTGTGCTCTTCATCACGCACGATCTGGACGAAGCGATTGCCATGAGCGACCGGGTTGTAGTGCTGAGCGCCGGGCCTGGCAGCCACCCGATTGGCGAATTCGTCATCGACATCCCGCGCCCGCGCGATGTCGCGGAAGTGAAGATCACCTCGCGCTTCATCGAATTGCACCAGGCCATCTGGTCAGTTCTTCGCGACGAAGTCTTGAAGGGCTATCAACAACAACTGCAGGCGCCCTGAGCGCGTCCGACTGCCATGTGGAAATTGATCAAACCGCGCGCCCAAACGCTGTGGCTCTGGCAACTCAGTTTGCTGGCGCTGTTATTTGCGTTCTGGCACGTGATGACCGTGCCCGGGCTGATACCGCCGATCCTGTTTGCCGACGAGCGCCAAGCCGCCTTTTTCTTTGGCGAGCCGCTCAAGATCTTTGTCCGCGTTTGGGCCTGGTTTGTGCGGGATGCCGACATTTACCAGCATCTGGGTGTGACGCTGACCGAAACGCTGCTGGCCTTTGCCATTGGCTCGGCGCTGGGACTGGCCGGTGGCCTGTGGTTGGCGCTGGCGCCGCTGGCATCGGCTCTTTTGGAGCCCTACATCAAGGCGTTCAACGCCATGCCGCGCATCATCCTGGCGCCGATCTTTGCCGTCTGGTTCGGTCTGGGCATGGGTTCCAAAGTGGCACTGGGTGTGACCCTGGTGTTCTTCATCGTGTTCTTCAACGTCTACCAGGGCGTCAAGGAAGTCAGCCCGGTGGTGCTGGCCAGCGCGCGCATGCTGGGTGCGAGCCAACGCGAATTGCTGCGCCATGTCTACCTGCCCAGCGCGACGAGTTGGGTCTTCAGTTCGCTGCACACTTCCGTCGGTCTTGCCTTTGTCGGCGCCGTGGTCGGCGAATACCTGGGCTCCAGCCAGGGTGTGGGCTACCTGATCTTGCAGGCCGAAGGGAGTTTTGACATCAACACCGTGATGGCTGGCATCCTGGTGCTGACCGCCTTTGCTCTGGTACTCGACGAAATGGTCGGGCAAATTGAAAAGCGCCTGATGAAGTGGCAACCGCGCTCCGGAGAAACGGAAAAACTCTAGTCTGCTCTCGGAAAACGCTCGTCCATCCATTGCTTGAGCTCGGCGAAAACCGGCTCGGCTTCGAGTTCATTGAAGATCTCGTGGTACAGGGTCTCAAAGCAGTACGAACGCACCAATTGTTTCGGCGCTGCGGCGGCAAAAGCCCGACTGCCAGCCGGATTGACCAGCTTGTCATCGCCGGCATAGAGCAGCAGGGTGGGGACTTGCCAGCGCGGGGCCAATGCCACGGTAGCTGGCCCCGCTTCTGCGATGAAACGCGCCAAGCGGCCTGAAATCCGGTCATGCACCGATCTGTCGGCAAGATAGGCGGCAACCACCTCGGGATCATGGGAAAGAAACGTCGGATCCAGTCCGTTGCCAACCCTCAGATTGGGCGCAATCTTTGGTAACACGGCCACCAGGATCTTTTGCAGTCCCGTCAGCCCCGGGTCAAGCGCGGGCGAAGAAAGGACCAACGCATCGACAGGGCGTAGCGCCAGCGATACGAAGCGGGCTGCCACAAGTCCGCCCAGGCTGTGCCCCATCAGGATCAGTGGTGTTTTGCGCGGCATCCGGGCGCGGGTGCTCTCGACAATGTCGGCCAGATCGTCGAGCAGACGGGTGTCTGTGGGCAGTCCGCCTCGCGCGCCGCCCGACTCTCCATGGCCATGCTGGTCATAACCGCGCACGGCAAAACCCCAGTCATTGAGCTGACGCGCCACACGGTTGTAGCGACCCGCATGCTCGCCCAGTCCGTGCACGAGCAGCACGACACCGCGCAGGGCCATGCCTTCGTCGAGCGGCCATTCCTGAATGGCGAGGTTGTCACCATCACCGGCGACAAAAGTCATGAGTGTGCTTTCGGGATGCGTCATGTGGCTGCCTCCATCGTGGCGGCTATCATGCCATGTTAAATAGCCATTTGCGAATCAGCACAGGAACCAGCCAATGACCCCGATGCCCACCCCGACCGGCAGCCCCGGTGTGATCCGTCGCCGTAGTTGCCTGACCCTCGCGGTGGCCTGGACTCTGGCGTCACAAGGGGTACATGCCCAGACGCGAAAGCTGTTGCGCATTTCCACCCCCGCCGTGTCGGACGACTGGCACGCGCGGATGTGGACAGTTCTCAAGGACCAGCTTGAGCAGACTGCGCCAGGACAATTCGATGTGCAGATCAATCTGAATGCCTCGCTTTTCAAGCAGGGCGCAGAACCGGTCGCCATGGCGCGCGGCAATCTGGAGATGGCGACGCTGTCGGCCTTCGATATTGCCAAACTGGTGCCTGAGTTTTCCATCTTCACGGCGGGGTATGTGATCCGGGACCCGGCCCATTTGATGCAGGTATTCAATGGCCCGATCGGCCAAGAACTGTTCAAGCGGGTGGCAGAAAAGATGGATATCACCGTGCTGGCGCCGATCTACTACGGCACGCGCCAGCTCAATCTGCGCGACCGCCGCAACGTCAGAACACCAGCCGACCTCAAGAGCGTCAAGCTGCGCATGCCCGGCAGCCGCGAGTGGCTGTTTCTCGGCGAGGCCCTGGGAGCCACGCCCACACCACTGGCTTTCGGCGAGGTTTATCTGGGCCTGCGAACCGGCACCATCGATGCCCAGGATAATCCGCTTCCCACTGTGAAAAGCGCCAAGTTCTACGAGGTGACCCAGCAGATCACGCTGACCAGTCATCTGGTGGACGTGCTGTTCATCGGCGTCGCCAACAAGTTCTGGAACCACCTCAGCCCCGAGCAGCAAGCCAGACTGAAGGGCGCGGCGCAGTCTGCGGCCCGTTACAACAACGAGAATCGGATCGCCGATGAGAAACAACTGGTCGATTATTTCAAGAGCCAGGGCCTGAGTGTGACGACCCCCGACGTGGATGCCTTCCGCAAATCGGTTCAGGCCGCCTACCTGAACTCCGAGTACGCGAAAGTCTGGCCCAAGGGGCTGCTTGAACGCATCAACGCGACCAAATGAGGTCCACGATGCTGCAACGTTTACGCAATGCCGCCAATGCCTTTGGCGTGTTGCTGTTTGCGCTGTTGTTCCTCGTGTTCGTCGTGCAGGTGGCAGCACGTTTCGCATTCAATAAGCCGCTCGCGTGGACGGATGAAATGGCGGTCATCCTGTACTTGTGGGCCATTCTGTGGGGTGCCGCACTGGTCTGCGAAGACCGTGAAAACGTCGCCTTTGACCTGCTCTACCAGAAAGCCGGCCCGACCCTGCAACGCATCATGGCGATCACCGGGTGTGCGCTGATCGGCGTGCTGGCAGCATGGGCGTTGCCCGGTTCGCTCGACTACATCCACTTCATGCGACGCGAAAGTACGCCGGTCTTGGGCCTGTCATTCGAATGGGTCTTTGCGCCGTTTGGGCTGTTGCTGATCGCGCTGACCCTGCGCTATCTGTGGCGCATCTTCCGCCTGCTCGGCCGCGACTGGCGGCAGCACCTGTGAGCGCCGCACTGGGCACTTTGCTGGGCGTGCTGGTGGCCGGCATGCTGTTGCGCACGCCGATCGCTTTTGCCATGCTGGCCAGCGGCATCGCCTACCTGGTGGTGAAGGGGCAGGACATCGGACTGGCCGCCGAGCAAATCCTCAACGGCCTCTACAACGGCTACGTGCTGCTGGCCGTGCCGCTGTTTGTTCTTGCCGCCAACCTGATGAATGCCGGCAGCATCAGCGAGCGGCTGTTCCAGCTCTCGCGTGTCGTGGTCGGTCGAATGCGCGGCGGACTGGCGCAGGTCAATATTCTGGTCAGCGTGATCTTCTCCGGCATGAGCGGCAGCGCCATTGCGGACGCCGCCGGGCCGGGCCTGGTATCGATCCGCCAGATGTTGACAAAGCCCGAGTACACACCTGGCTTCGCGGCTGCGGTGGTCGTGGCTGGTGCCACGATTGGCCCCATCATCCCGCCGTCGATTCCGATGGTGATCTACGCCCTGGTCTCCGGCACGTCCGTTGGCGCTTTGTTCCTGGGCGGTATTGTTCCAGGCCTGCTGATGGCCGCGCTGCTGATGCTGGGCATTCACGTCATTGCGAAGCAGCGAAACATGCCGAAGGATGACCCCATCGCGGTCGCCGATATCCCCGGGATGGTGTGGCGTGGCCTGCTGCCGCTGACCCTGCCGCTGGTGCTGCTCACCGGCATCTACAGCGGCGCCTTTACGCCGACTGAAGCAGCGGCCGTGGCGGCGTTGCACGCACTGGTTCTGGCCGCTGGCGTGTACCGCGCTTTTTCACCCAGGACCCTGTACGCGGTGATGCTGGCATCGTTGCGCTCAAGCGCTGTCATCACCATGATCATCGCCTCGGCCTACCTGCTGAACTATGCCTTTGCCGCTGAAGGAATTCCGAATCAATTGGCCATATGGGTCAGCAGCCTGCAACTCGGCCAGTTGCAGTTCCTGCTGCTGGTAAACGCGGTCTTTCTGGTGCTGGGCTGCTTTCTCGACGTCTCGGTGATGCTGCTGGTGTTTGTGCCGATGCTGATCCCCACCGCAAAGCTGTTGGGTGTGGACCTGGTTCACTTTGGCGTAGTGGTGGTTGTCAACATGATGATCGGACTGGTGACGCCGCCCTTTGGGATGTTGTTGTTCGTGACCAATGCGCTGACCGGCATCCCGCTCAAGGACATGGTGCGCGAAGGCTGGGCCTTCATCGCCTTGCTGGTGTTGGCACTGCTCCTGATGACGCTGTTTCCGCAGATCGTCTTGTGGCTGCCTCAGACGATGGGCTACGTGACGCGCTGAACCTTGCGTTTGGTCGCCGGCTTGGTGGTCGGCTTGGTTGCCGCTTTGGCCCGCACTTTAGTAGCCTTGGGCACCAAGGCCTGCTCCAGCTCCAAAATTGACTGGTCGGTGTAATCAAGCATGCGCTGCAGAGCCGGCACCGATCGCCGGCAGGCGGTGTAGCCAAAACCCAGGTTGTCGCAGTAGCCACTGATCGTGATGTTCAGGGCCAGGTACTGGGTCGGGATTGACACAGGGTAGATCTCGTCGAGCCGGGCACCATTGCAATACAGGGTGTGGCGCGGGCCCGGTACGTTGGAAATGATGACGTTGAACAAGGGATGATTTCGCGCGCTGCCTGTGACCATGGCCGGGCCCATCGGCGAGATCGAGGTAATGCCATGCGCCAGCTTCTGCAGGCGCGGCATGGTCTTGAGCCGATCCTTGGCTTCCTGGGTCGACTGCACGATGCGCTGCAAGCGCTTGAGCGGATCGCGCACATGGGTTGCCAGATTGGCCAGCAACAGCGACACCTGATTGCCGCCGGCGTCGGTCTCGCCGTGTAGCGACACCGGAACCATGGCGATCAGGGGTTTCTTGGGCAGGGCCTTCTGGACTTCAAGGTACTTGCGCAGAGCACCGGCACAAATGGCCAGCGTGACGTCGTTGACGGTGGCACCCGTGGCCTCACCGATGCGCTTGAAGCGGGCCAGTGAATAGGACTGTGAGGCAAAGCGACGCGAGCCCGATATCTCGACATTGAACGGGGTCGGTGGCGCCTGAAAGGGCAATGCCGGCGCGCCGTCGTCCATGCTGCGCAGCATGTCCCACAGCCCGCTGCCAATGCCGGGCAGGATCTCGCGTCCGGCGCGCGCCACACTGGTCAGTTGTGCGATCAAGCCTGGTGGCGGACCTGAGCGCTTGGCAGCAGGATGTTGTGGAAATGTCTGCGCCCACAATGGCGGCTTGTATTCATCGGCGGTACGCGACAAGCCCTGGGCCACCATCCTGGCCCCGCTAACGCCATCGACCAAGGCATGGTGCGTTTTCGAGTAGGTCGCAAATCGCCCGCCGGGCAAGCCCTCGATCACATAGATCTCCCACAGCGGCCGGTTGCGGTCCATCAGGTTGCCATGCAGGCGTGACACCATGGCCAGCAATTCGCGGATGCGCCCGGGCTGGGGCAGCGCAACGTGGCGCAGGTGGTAGTCGAGTTCGAAGTGCTCGTCATCCTCCCAGTACCAAAGTCCCATGCGCAATACGGGGCGCTGGTTGAAGGGTGGCCGGGCCACGAGGTACTTGCCCCAGTCGGCCAGCAGTTCGGCAATGAAATGCGGTCCTGCACCCGGCGGGGGCGTGAAGATATTGAGGCCCGCCACATGCATCGGCTGGTTGCGAGTTTCCATCCAAAGGAAAGCCGAATCGGTTGGGCTAAGGGCATTCATGGCTTGGTCTCGTTCAGTCAATCAATGACGCAGCGTACTGCAATTCCCTCGATTCATGACCGGGGCAAACCCCAGCCAACAGCAGGCTTGAAAGCTCAGCGCGACAGGGTGTAAACCGAGGTACCGGCCCGAAGGTTCGGAGCAAAACGCACGGTCACACCGTCCTGAATACCAAAGCTGTCGAGAACTGTCAGACCGCTGCGCCGCGCCAGCACGGCCAGATCAGCGTGAGTGCCGACGCGAATATTGGGCGTGTCGTACCACTGGTAGGGCAGGCGGCGCGTCACCGGCATGCGCCCGCGCAGCACGCTCAAACGATTCGGCCAGTGCGCAAAATTCGGGAAGGCAACGATGCCGATGCGACCGACCCGCGCCGTTTCACGCAGCATCACCTCGGCGTTGCGCAGGTGTTGCAACGTATCAATTTGCAGCACGACATCGAACGAGGCGTCATCAAACAGCGACAGGCCTTCATCCAGATTGAGCTGGATCACATTGACGCCGCGCTTGACGCAGGCCAGCACGTTGGCGTCGGCAATCTCGATGCCATAGCCGCTGCAACCGCGAACCTGCTGCAGATAGGCCAGCATGGCGCCATCGCCGCAACCGAGGTCGAGAACCCGCGAGCCTACCGGCACCAGTCCGGCCATGATCTTCATGGTGGCGATATCGCTCATCGGTGTTGTGCCCCCACGCTTGCCGAGGCCACTTCTCCGGCGACAGTGTCAAAGTAGGCGCGTACCACACCCAGGTAGCGCGGATCGTCGAGCAGAAAAGCATCATGACCGTGCGGTGCATCGATCTCGGCGTAGCTGACGTCGCGCCGGTTGTCGAGCAGGGCCTTGACGATTTCGCGACTGCGCTTCGGTGCAAAACGCCAGTCCGTGCTGAAGCTCACCAGCAAGAACTTGCAACTTGCACGCGCCAGCGCCTGGCTCAAATCACCCCCGTAGCTGCGCGCCGGGTCGAAGTAGTCGAGCGCCCGAGTAATCAGCAGATAGGTGTTGGCGTCGAAGTACTCGGCAAACTTGTCGCCTTGGTGGCGCAAGTAGCTCTCAATCTGAAACTCCACGTCTTGCGTGGAATAGCGCAGGTCTATGCCTTCGCGCAGCTGGCGCCCGAATTTCTCATTCATCACATCGTCACTGAGATACGTGATGTGCCCGATCATGCGCGCGATGCGCAGGCCGCGCTTGGGCACCACGCCGTACTGGTAAAAATGACCGCCATGGAAATCGGGATCGGTCACGATGGCGCGGCGCGCCACTTCATTAAAGGCAATGTTCTCGGCGGTGAGATTGGGCGCACTGGCCACCACCACGGCGTGACGTACGCGGCTCGGGTATTGCAATGTCCAGGACAAGGCCTGCATGCCGCCAAGTGAACCGCCCATCACCGCGGCCAGCGTCTGTATACCCAGGACATCGAGCAGCCGGGCCTGCGCGTTGACCCAATCCTCAACGGTCATGACTGGAAAATCGGCACCATAGACCCGTCCGGTATCGGGGTTGGCATGCATCGGCCCGGTTGAGCCGAAACAGGAACCCAGGTTATTAACCCCGATCACAAAAAACTGCTCCGTATCGAGCGCCTTGCCCGGGCCAATCATGTTGTCCCACCAGCCCTCTGATTTGTCCTCTCCGGCATAAACGCCGGCCACGTGGTGCGAAGCATTGAGCGCGTGACAGATCAGAACCGCATTGGAACGATCGGCGTTGAGCCTGCCATACGTCTCGAAGCTCAATGAATAATCACGCAAACTGGCACCACTCTGCAGTGGCAGACTGTCGGCAAAGTGCATGGACTGAGGCGTGACGAACATCTTGATCAATGAGGGAGCGCTTGGTCAAAAAACAAAAAACCCGGCATCGCTAAAGGCAAGACCGGGTTAGGTGGCGTCTTTAGCTGAACTTGTTAAGCGCCCGCAAGCTGTGGCAAATCGGCGCGGTTGAAGTATATCAACCCCAAACTGGCAGAACAACAAAGCGTGACGACAACCGGCGAGCATGGGGGGCACCACACAAACCCATCAGGCAGCCAACCAGCGCAGGCTTGGTTAGGAGTGCAGAGTCAAATCCGACTTGGCACAAGCATGGCACCAATTGTCCCGAATTGGCCCGTTTTTTGCTTACTGTTGGTGCG
This sequence comes from uncultured beta proteobacterium, assembly GCA_903828665.1. GTDB lineage: Bacteria > Pseudomonadota > Gammaproteobacteria > Burkholderiales > Burkholderiaceae_C > Rhodoferax. The sequence goes on along the minus strand of CAIKMZ010000024.1, from coordinate 17,471 downwards.
CGCCTGAATTTTCTAAGATAAACGCACCAATCACACTCATTTTAAGCAAAGAGGTCTTCATGGAAGCACTAAAACAGGGCCTAGACGCCCTGTTCCTTCTTTTGGGCGCGGTCATGGTGCTCGCCATGCATGCCGGTTTTGCCTTTCTGGAACTCGGCACGGTACGCCGCAAGAACCAAGTCAATGCACTAGTCAAGATTCTGGTGGACTTCTCAGTCTCGACTGTCGTCTATTTTCTGGTCGGTTATAGCGTTGCCTATGGCACCAGCTTCTTTACAGGGGCAGAACAGCTGGCAGCGAAGAATGGATATGAGTTGATCCGGTTCTTCTTCTTGCTCACTTTTGCGGCTGCCATTCCCGCCATCATTTCGGGTGGCATTGCCGAACGCGCGAAATTCTGGCCGCAACTAATCGCCACCGCAGTAATAGTTGGCATCATCTACCCATTCTTCGAAGGCGTCGTCTGGAATCAGCATTTGGGCGTTCAGGCCTGGATCAAAGAACTGACCGGCGCGGAGTTCCATGACTTTGCAGGCAGCGTCGTCGTACATGCCCTCGGTGGCTGGATTGCCTTGCCGGCCGTCATCCTGTTAGGCGCCCGGAGCAACCGTTACCGCAAGGACGGCGCGATTTCAGCCCACCCGCCTTCAAGCATTCCATTTCTGGCATTGGGCGCCTGGATACTCACTGTCGGCTGGTTTGGCTTCAACGTTATGAGCGCCCAAGCACTGGACAAAATTTCAGGTCTGGTTGCGGTGAATTCGCTGATGGCCATGGTCGGTGGCACTCTGGCCGCACTGGTCATGGGCAAGAATGACCCAGGTTTTGTTCACAATGGGCCACTGGCCGGCTTGGTTGCCGTCTGCGCCGGCTCGGACCTGATGCATCCATTGGGCGCACTTGTGGTCGGCGCCGTGGCGGGCAGCATCTTTGTCGTGATGTTTACGCTGACGCAAAACAAATGGAAGATCGACGACGTCCTGGGCGTATGGCCGCTTCACGGGCTGTGCGGGACATGGGGCGGATTGGCCGCCGGCATTTTTGGCAGCAAAGCCCTGGGCGGATTGGGCGGCATAAGCGTGAGCGGACAAGTCATAGGCACCGCACTTGGCGTGGCCTGGGCCTTGTTGGGCGGAGTCGTAGTTTACGGTGTGCTCAAAGTGACCATGGGCTTGCGCCTGAGCCAGGAAGAAGAATTTGACGGTGCAGACCTGTCAATCCACATGATCAGTGCGACGCCAGAGCGTGAGGCGAATTGGTAATTGAACCGAACCAGTTTGATGCGTCCGTCTGAAATCGCCGTCTAGCATCATTTGCCATCAAATGTCGAAATATTTGTGGAAAATTTAAACTTGACGCATAATGCAGCAGTATTGCCGAAAATCGGTCGTACAAGTTTGCGGTGTTTAGTCAGTTTCGCGTCTGCTTTAAGTCTTCATTGTTTGTTGATAGCGGGTTAATTGCGGTTTTGGACTCCATCGCGTTTTGAGTCATTTTGAGGAGTCCTTTCGTGGGCAACAAACTATACGTGGGCAACCTGCCCTATACATTCCGTGACGAAGACCTGCTGCAGGCATTTTCGGCACACGGCACCGTCACCAGCGCCAAAGTCATGATGGAACGTGATACTGGCCGCTCCAAAGGCTTCGGCTTTGTGGAAATGGGCAGCGACGCTGAAGCTCAGGCAGCTATCAGCGGCATGAACGGTCAACAATACGGTGGTCGTGGTCTCGTCGTGAACGAAGCCCGTCCGATGGAAGCTCGCCCACCCCGTACCGGTGGTGGCGGTTTCGGTGGCGGCGCTGGCGGTGGCCGTAGCGGTGGCGGCGGTTACGGCGGCGGCGCTGGCGGCGGCGGCGGCGGTTACGGCGGTGGCGCTGGCGGCAGCCGTAGTGGCGGCGGCGGCGGCGGCGGTTACGGCGGTGGCCGTAGCAGCTACTAAGCACTTGACTGGCCTCAGGCCAATCAACAAGAAGGGCCCATGGGGCCCTTTTTTTCATGTGTCGACAACTCGCCACTTGCAAGTAATCAGGACAACTCAGCCTTCGGGGTTGCGTGGTTTGCGCGGTCGACCGGCGAATATCTTGTCAAACAGACCATTTGGCAACAGGCGCAACACCTTTGCAACCACCCCCATCTGCCATGGAATCACTCGGTAACTGAGGCCGGCCTCTATCGCCCTGAAAGCGCGCTCGGCAAAATCCTCCGGGCCCATCAAAAACGGCATGGAATAAGCGTTCCTGCGCGTCAGGGGCGTTGCAACATAGCCAGGGCACAGCGTCACGACTTTGACACCGCTGCCGCGCAGCTCCCCTCTGAGGCATTCGCAATAGCTGATCATCGCGGCCTTACTCGGGCAGTTTGCGCCATGACCTGGCAGACCCCTGATACCGTTGACACTGGCAATACCGACCAAAGCGCCCGAGCCGCGCTTCACCATTGCATCCAGAAACGGATGGAAGCTGGCTGCCGTGCCGGTGTTGTTGGTAGCAAAAGTCTTGGCAATCACTTCAAGGTCGGCACGATATGCCGTGTCCACACCGACACTGATGCCGGCACAGGCAATCACCACATCCGGCAGACCCTGCTGCTGCAGGCAGGTTTGACCTGCCGCTACGATACTGTCGATGACCGCGACATCGGCCCTGTATATCCGACACCGGTCTACATCAATCTGGCGTTCCCAAATCCAGGCTTCGACTTCGTTCGTGCGACGCGCCACCAGCGCAAGGGAATATCCCGCCTGATAAAAACGCCAAGCCAAGGCCTGCCCGATCCCGCTTGATGCACCAGTGATGAAGGCAAGTTTTGACATCGCCCTTTTCATCCGACTATTGAGTTACCCCTGGGCTCAGGGTTCCTCTGACGCGACCTTTGAGTTGCAGCACGTGCTCATGATCATCGAAGTCCAGCGTATCGGCCCTAATTCGATCTTTCCCGCGGATCAATTCCACTGGTAGGTGTGACGTGATGCGCCCGGTATTCAAGAATGCATGCAGGAACTCGCCGCGAAATTCGCTGCGCGTCTCAGGCGGACCACCCTTGTCTGCCCCCGGTTCGCGCACCACCCGAGCGTCGCCAAACAACTGAACTTCCGTGGCATCGCCATTGGTCACCGCCCGCCTTGCCGACGCAGTGGTCAAACGATTGGCTTCATCAATGGAACGGATGCGCACAGAATCAATTTCCAGCGTATCGCTATCCGGGTAGTGTCGCGCATCGGTACCCACGACCTCGCTTTTCAAGCGTCCCACTTCATCGAACAATTTCACCGAGAACTTGTGCATGAAGTAATCCGCCTCATGCCGAAGCGGCGAGGCGGGCGCGCTTGCGAGTAACTGCGGAGTGCTTCGAACCAACCAATACGTACCAAGCGCCAGCACACCCATCAACACAACCGGCAAGTAAAGCGACAAATACGCCCAACTGGCACGCAACAGCTTGATCACTGTGTGGTCTCCGCCAACAAACCGGCATAGCGGCCACTTGCAATCAGCAGGAGATCGCACACCTCCCTGGCAGCACCGTCGCCACCACGAGCGCTGGTCACGTGGTGTGCGATCGCTCGGACTTCTGGATGGGCATTCGGTGGTGCGCAAACCAGCGCGCAATGACGCATCAGTGCGAGATCCGGCCAGTCATCCCCCATCACCGCCGCCTGGGACCAAGCCAAGCCCAATGTCTTGAGCGTTTGCTCAGCCGCAGGACGTTTATCCTCCGTACCATAGTGCACATGATCAACACCCAGGGCGGCGAGCCGCACGCGCAAGGGCTTTGAATCACGCCCGGTGATGACTGCCGGAACGATGCCTGCCCGTTGCAGCAGTTTCAATCCGTGGCCGTCGAGCGTATGAAAGCGTTTGATGCTCTCTCCGGTCTCGGTAAAGTACAAACTGCCATCGGTCAAGACGCCGTCAACATCGAAGAAAATCACCTGAATACCTTGCGCCTTGAGCAGCAGTTCCGGCGCAAAATTGAGCGCCGGAACCGGTGCAGCAGATGAAGTTGCAGGCATGGTACTCATATCACTTTCGCCCGCATCAAATCGTTGCTGTTGAGGGCGCCACACAACCGCCCCTCCGCGTCGAGCACCAGCACACTGGTGATACATCGCAGTTCCATCAACTCGGCCGCCTCCACCGCCAGCGCATCGCTGGTAATGGTGCTTGGCCTGGGGTGCATGACCTGCTGCGCGCTGACACCGCGCAAGTCAATACCCTTCTCGACCAGCCGACGCAAATCGCCATCAGTGAATATCCCCAGCAACTGTCCCTCGTCATCCACGATCGCCGCCGCTCCCAGGCCCTTGCCGCTCATCTCCCGCATCAGATCGCTGAAGCTGGCCTGCGGGTCGACCTTCGGCACCGCATCGCCCGAACGCATCACATCGCTGACATGCGTGAGCAGCTTGCGGCCGAGCGCGCCACCCGGATGGGAACGCGCAAAATCCTCTGCCTTGAAACCGCGCGCATCGAGCAGGGCCACCGCCAGCGCATCGCCGAGGGCAAGCTGCGCCGTGGTGCTGGCGGTGGGTGCCAGATTCAACGGACAAGCTTCTTTCTCGACAGCACAATCCAGAAACACTGCGGCGTGCCGTGCCAGTGTTGATTCGGCCTTGCCAGTCATGGCAATCAGCGGCGTCCCCATGCGCTTGAGCACCGGCAAGATGGCCGTCAACTCCTCTGACTCGCCACTGTTTGAAATGGCCAGCACCAAGTCATCGGACTTGATCATGCCAAGGTCGCCGTGGCTGGCCTCGGCGGGATGGACGAACATGGCAGGTGTGCCGGTTGACGCCAGCGTGGCAGTGATCTTGCGCCCGATATGGCCGCTTTTTCCCATCCCCATCACTACCACTCGACCGCTCACACCCAGCATCATCTGCACCGCATCGGCAAATGAATGTCCAAGGTGCTGCTTCAAACCCAATACCGCTGCGGCCTCGATGTCCAGAGTTTCCCGGGCCAGTTGAATTGCCTGCTCAGCCTGAAAGGCAGGGAGCCGCTTGGATTGAGGTGTCATGTATTGATTTTATCGGTGGATGGGCCACTTGCTAGTATGTAGGCATGAGCCCGCTTGAACTCACACTGCTTTACTTGCTCGCCGCCGTGCTCGGGGTCGTCGTTTGTCGCTACCTGAAACTCCCACCCATGCTGGGCTATCTTACGGTGGGCGTACTGATCGGGCCGAACGCACTGGCGCTGGCAAAGAATGCACAAGGCGTGCAGCATGTGGGTGAATACGGTGTTGTCTTCCTGATGTTTGTCATCGGGCTGGAGTTCAATCTGCCCAAGCTGCGCGCTATGCGCCGTCACGTGTTCGGATTGGGTTTCTTTCAGGTTCTGCTGACCATGCTCGCGGCCACTGCAGCCGCACTTGCCTTGGCACGAATGGTCCCGTCGCTGTGGGGTATGGGATGGCAGACCGCCTTGGCCCTGTCGGCTGCACTGGCCATGAGCAGCACCGCCATTGTGGTCAAGTTGATGACCGAACGACTCGAAATGGAGTCCGAGCACGGCAAGCGCGTCATGGGCGTATTGCTGTTTCAGGATCTGGCCGTCGTCCCGCTGCTGGTGTTGATTCCGGCCTTGGGGGCTTCGGGCGAACAGTTGTTTGAAACGCTGCTCGTCGCCACCGTCAAGGCGACGGTCCTGATCACCTTGTTGCTGGTCGGCGGCCCTCGCGTGATGCGGTTCTGGCTGACGCTGGTGGCCCGGCGGAAAAGCGAAGAGCTGTTTGTGCTCAACTTGTTGCTGATCACCCTGGGGCTCGCCTGGTTGACTGAATTGACCGGCCTGAGCCTTGCGCTTGGCGCCTTTATTGCCGGCATGCTGATCTCCGAGACCCAGTACAAGCAGCAGGTGGAAACCGATATACGGCCGTTCCACGATGTCTTGCTGGGCCTGTTCTTCATCAGCATCGGGATGATGCTCGACTGGCGACTGGTGCTGGAGCGCTGGCCGCTGGTATTGCTGCTGGTGACGCTGCCGGTGTTGTTCAAGGCGGTCATCGTCGCCGTGCTGGCACGCGCCCTCGGCGCCACGGATGGCGTCTCCCTGCGCACCGGACTTTACCTCGCGCAAGCGGGTGAGTTCGGGTTCGTGTTGCTGACGCTGGCCCAGGAAAGCAGGTTGGTGCCGCCCGCGCTTCTGAACCCGATTCTTGCCAGCATGGTGCTGTCGATGCTGGCCACACCCTTCATCATTCTGCACAGCAACCGACTGGTTATGAAACTCGTCAGCAGCGAATGGCTGCAGCAGTCGCTGCAAATGACCACCATCGCGCGCAAGTCGATCGGCGTCAACAAGCACGTGATCATTTGCGGCTTTGGCCGCTGCGGACAGAACCTGGCCCGCATGCTCGAACTCGAAGGCATTCCCTACATGGCGCTGGACCTGGACCCGGACCGTGTGCGACAGGCCGCCGCCGCCGGTGACTCGGTGGTCTTCGGCGATGCCGCGCGCCTGCAGGCCCTGATGGCGGCCGGACTGGCACGCGCCAGTGCCGTCGTCATCACCTACCTTGAGGTGCCGGGCGCCTTGAAAGTCCTGGCCCATACGCGCACTCACGCACCGCAGGTGCCGGTTATCGTGCGCACCCAGGATGACCATGATCTGGCAGCGCTGCGCCAGGCCGGTGCCACTGAAGTGGTGCCGGAGGCGATTGAAGGTTCGTTGATGCTGGCCAGTCATGCCCTGGCTCTGGTTGGGGTGCCGATGCGACGCGTGCTGCGCATCGTGCAGGGACAGCGCGATGCACGTTACAACCTGCTGCGCGGCTATTTTCATGGCGCCGACGACGACACAATCGATGAACTTCACCAAGAGCGCCTGTCATCGCTAACCCTGCCGCCGGATGCCCGGTGCATCGGCCAGCGCATCAGCCAGTTGACCCTGCCCGGCGTGGATGTTCGCATCGTCAGCCTGCGACGCCGCGATGGCAAGGTCTTGTCGATCACGCAAGACCCGCTGGTTGAAGACGGAGACACCTTGGTGCTCTCAGGACAGATTGAAGCGCTGGCGCTGGCCGAACAGAAATTGCTTGCCGGCTGAACGCGATCGTCACAAGGCCCGATGCACAATAGGGATCCAAGCCCTTACTCGATGCGTCATGCAAAACCTCAGCGTCAACCAGTACCTCCGAGACCACATTCGCACCGTGCCTGATTGGCCCGCACCGGGCGTTCAGTTCCGTGACATCACACCGTTGTTGCAGGAGGCCAAGGTGTTCCGGGTTCTGATCGACGCATTTGTCCATCGCTACATGGACCCTGCCATGCGCCCTGCGGTGGTGGCAGGACTGGATGCACGCGGTTTCATCCTGGGCGCGGTAGTGGCTTACGAACTGAATGTGGGCTTCGTACCGATTCGCAAGAAGGGCAAGCTGCCATTCACGACCGTCGAGGAAACCTATGAACTGGAATACGGCAGCGCGACCGTCGAACTGCACACGGATGCGGTCAATCCAGGTGACCGCGTGCTGCTAATCGACGACCTGATCGCAACGGGGGGCACGATGATGGCCGGCAAGAAGTTGTTGGAAAAACTCGGCGCCCAAGTGATGGAAGGTGCTGCCATTGTCGATTTGCCCGAACTGGGCGGTTCAGACAAACTGCGCGCAGCGGGTCTGCCGTTGTTCACGCTGATCGATTTTTCCGGACACTGAGGCCGGCTACTCTGACTTTCGGCACTCGAGGCGCGAAACGCGTCACGAGGCAACCCGACGACGGACTATTTCCCGATGCAGAACCGGGAAAAGATAACGCCCAGCAAGTCATCGGACGTGAACTCGCCAGTAATCTCACTCAGAGCGTCTTGCGCCATGCGAAGTTCTTCCGCCAACAAATCCAGCGACTGCGCCTGGGCAGCCAGATGGGCCGTTGCCGCCACCAAGTGGCCATCCACGCGTCGCAAAGCCTCCACGTGACGCGCCCGGGCCAGGTAGACGCCCTCCGCATTTGATTGCCAACCTGCCAACTCCAGCAGTTTGTGGCGCAGGGCCGGCAAGCCGGCGCCGGTTTTCGCCGACAGGGCCAGCCCGCTCGTCAAAGGGACAGCGGTGCTGGCGTCGAGCTTGTTCCAGATATCAATGACCGGCACGCGCGATGACAGCTTGTGGTGCAGCGTGCCTGCAATCACGGCGTCAGCCGCAACGTAATCGGTCAAATGCATGCGGGTCAGATCGTGCAGGAACAAGACGGCGTCGGCGGCCTCGATCGCATCCCAGGCATGGGCAATTCCGATCTTCTCCACCTCGTCATCGCTGTCGCGCAAACCAGCTGTGTCGATGACATGCACAGGAATACCTTCGATCTGGATCGTTTGTTGCACCTTGTCGCGGGTCGTACCGGCAATCGGCGTCACGATGGCCAACTCGGCCCCGGCCAGCCCGTTGAGCAATGACGACTTGCCCGCATTGGGTTGTCCCGCAATCACAACCCTGATGCCGTCGCGCAAGAGCGCTCCCTGGCGCGCCCGTTGCAGCACGGTGCCCAGGATTTGTTGCAAGTTCGACAATTGTCCGGAGGCATCAGCCTGGCGCAAGAAGTCGACCTCCTCTTCGGGAAAGTCCAGCGTGGCCTCGACCAGCATGCGCAAACGAATCAAGGCATCTCGCAACAGGTGGATTTCCGCCGAGAATGCGCCTGACAAGGACCGGCTGGCACTTCGTGCCGCAGCTTCGGTGCTGGCGTCAATCAGGTCGGCGATCGCCTCGGCCTGCGCCAGATCGATCTTGTCGTTGAGAAAGGCGCGCTGCGAAAACTCGCCCGGCTCAGCCACCCGCAAGCCGGCGAGACGAGGCAGACCCGTGTGAATGTCAATCTCGGTTGCCGCTTCAAGACAGCGCGCGAGCAAGAGCTGCAACACCACCGGACCACCATGGGCTTGCAACTCTAGGACATCCTCACCCGTGAACGAATGCGGCGCCGGGAAGAAAATGGCCAAACCCTGATCGATGATGGTGCCATCCTGCGCACGAAACGGCAGATAGCTGGCTTCACGCGGCTTCAATGCCCGACCACACAAGGCCTCGGCCAACGGTATGAGTTGTCGACCAGACACCCGCACAATACCAACCGCGCCACGCCCGGGTGCCGTGGCAATCGCTGCAATGGCCTGGTTTTGACTGGCAAGCATGGAGCTGCAGGGCAGAAGGGCCGCTTGCGCGGCCCTCACTTACTTGAACTTGGGCAGGTTGAACTGCGGTGGCACACCCATGCGGGTATTGATGATCCACTGCTGAACAATTGACAACACATTGTTCGTGATCCAGTACAACACCAGCCCGGCCGGGAAGAAGAAGAACATCACGCTGAAGGCCAGCGGCATGAACCACATCATCTTGGCCTGCATCGGATCTGGCGGCGCCGGATTCAAGGCTGTCTGCAATATGGTCGTCAATGTCATGACCAAAGGCAGGATGAAGTAAGGATCGAGCGAGGACAGATCAGTGATCCACATGGCCCAGGGTGCATTGCGCATCTCGACGCTGGAGAGCAAGACGTTGTAGAGCGCAATAAACACCGGGATCTGGATCATGATCGGGAAGCAACCGCCCATCGGGTTGACTTTTTCTTCCCGGTAGATGCGCATCATCTCCTGTTGCATCTGTTGCGGGTTGTCCTTCAGGCGCTCGCGCATCTCCGTCACTTTCGGATTGATGGCTTTCATCTTGGCCATGCTGGCATAGGCTTTGGCATTGAGCCAGTAGAAGGCCGCCTTCAGCAGCAGCACCAGGGCGATGATGGACCAGCCCCAGTTGCCGATGAAACTCTGAAGCTTGTCAAGCAACCAATACAAGGGCTTGGCGAGAATGGTGAGCCAGCCATAGTCCTTCACCAGTTCCAGCCCGGGCGTCAATGACTCCAGCATCTTTTCTTCCTGGGGTCCGGCAAAGAACCTGGCCTCGACGGTCTTGCTGGCGCCAGGCGCAATATTGTCCATCGGCGTGATCATGCCCACCGAGTACAGATTTGTGTCGACTTTGCGCATGAACAAGTCGCGCTTGATACCGTCGCCCAGCAACCAGGCGCTGGCAAAGTAATGCTGCACCATGGCGACATAACCGTTTTCCGCGCTCTTTTCAATATCAACCTTGCCGCTTTCGATCGTCTTGAATTCGACCTTCTGGTATTTCTTGGCCTCGGTATAGACCGCAGCGCCCGTGAAGGTTGAACTGAACGACGGCATGTTCTGAATCCCGAACAACTGCAAGAGCTTGGGTGCCGGTATGTTCGAAACCGGTATGTTTCCGTCACGTACAAGCTGCAGGTAGAGCTGCGGCGATACCGGGGAGGTGCCAACGTTGATGACCTCGTGCTTGACCGCAATCGCGTAGACACCACGTGTGAGCGTGAATGTCTTCACCAGTTTGACGCCACCCACCTCGGGCGACTCAAAACGGACGACCAGCTCCTTGCTGCCGTCCTTGAGGACGCGCTCGCCCGGCACCACCGTCATCACCGTCTTGTGTGTCGGGAAGACACCGCCTGCGGTACCGGCGATGAGGCCGGTTTGCGCCGTGTAGTTCGGATCCTTGCTGTCGTCAAGCAGGACTACTTTCTTGCTTTTGTCGGCCATGTCGACATGCTGCAGGAACTCGGTTCGCACCAGCGAGCCTCCCTGCGTGTCAAAAGTCAGCTTGAGCACATCGCTTGTCACGACCAGTCGCTCGCGCGGTGCAGTGGGCGCATCGCCAGAAGCAGCGGGCGCGGTCACCGCAGCTATCGGTGCGCCACCGACGGAGACACCCGAAGGCGCCGCACCAGTTGGGACGCCCGGCGATGAAGCCGGTGCACCGGCTGTCACAGCCGCCTTGTTGGAGCCGGGAAAGAAGGTGGCCTTGTTCCCGTTGTAAACCTGCCATTGGTCCCAGAGCAAAACCATGGAAAAGCCAAAAATCACCCACAAAATGGTGCGGCGAATATCGTTCATGAAGACTTCTTTTCAGTGAAAGGGGGAATCAGCTTGGTAAAGAGCCGGTATTTTTCGGGTGGCACCGGATCGGCGCCACCGTCGCACCAGGGATGACAACGCGCCAGTCGCTTCACCGTCAGATAGGACCCGACGGCCGCACCGTGCAACTGCAGCGCCTGTATCGAATAGGCAGAACAGGTTGGCTCGAAACGGCAGGATGAACCCAGCCATGGACTAAGCAGCAAGCGATAGCCTCTGACCAAGCCGATCAACAGTTTCTTGATCATGGCGATCCGGCTGCAACTGCCTGGGAAGACCGGTGCGCAGCCGCTCTGGCGAACAATTGCTGCAACTCGCTGCGAACGGCCCCTTTGAGTAGGTCGGACGTGGCACTTGTGAAATGCTTGCGGTCAAACGCCGTGCGCAAGCGCACGAGGTGGGCGGCTACGTCAAACGCTGATTCAAAATCGGCGCTGACACTGTAGATCTGGCGCTTGATGGCGTTGCGCGTGACGGCTCGCCTGGCCCAACGCTTGGGCACCAGTGCACCGATCCAGACGGCTCGGGTCGGAAAAAGCACAACCGTGGCCGATCTCACCGGTTCACTCGTGGGTGGCTCGACAAGCGTCGCATCGAGACCCGCGCGGTGCAAGGCGAAATGCGTCGTGCGCGCCACAGTTCCGCCAGCGAGGACGGCCTGAAACTGGCTTCGCGTTTTCAGTCGTTGCACTTGAAAGTGGCCGCAAAACTGCTGGTCAGCTTCGCGCTATACGACAACCGGAATCAGACAGCCAGGCGCTTGCGGCCTTTGGCGCGGCGAGCATTGATCACAGCGCGGCCACCACGGGTCTTCATGCGAACCAGGAAGCCGTGAGTGCGGGCGCGGCGAATCTTGGAGGGTTGGTAAGTGCGTTTCATTTTTGAAAATCCTAAAGGGCTCGATGAGAACCAGCCAGCCAAAAAATGGGGCAAGTTACCGTCTTGTTTCGCCCGACATGGGCAGAAGAACCGGCGATTATCGCAAATTTTATCAACGCCGGCAAGACCTTGAAGGATGTATATGACGTGAAACCGAAAGCATCGGCCATCATTTCCATGTTGTGGATAAAATCTTGATAAATTACAATTTCGAGCGCATTAATTGAAATCTATCCACAGAAGTCGGCAAGAACAATGACAGAGGGACAATACGCCAGCAAGTCTGGCTCGGCCAGCCATGAGGCCGGGCAAAGCCTGTGGCAAAGCTGCATCGACCAACTGGCGCAGGAACTACCTGAGCAACAATTCAACACCTGGATCAAGCCGTTGTCGGCACAGGTGTCGGATGACCTGTCGAAAGTCACCGTATTCGTTGCCAACCGCTTCAAACTCGATTGGGTCAGAGCCCAGTACGGCAACCGGATTGCCGGCCTGCTGGGGAGACTTTCCGGTCAAACCGTTCAAATTGAGTTAGCGCTTGCTCCTCGGGAAATCGTTGTAAAAAGCCAATCCGCACATAATTCGGTAGAACCGAGTTTGGTGGAAGAGTCGAATGAAATCGGCGAACAGAGAACCCCGAGCGAACTCAAGAATCGCCTGAACAGTTCACTGACGTTCGATACGCTGGTTGAAGGCACTGCCAATCGGATGGCACGCGCAGCAGCCATGCACGTGGCAGGCATGCCAGGCCACTTGTACAACCCGCTTTTCATCTACGGCGGGGTCGGCCTGGGGAAAACCCACTTGATGCACGCCATCGGCAACCGGTTGCTAGTCGACAAGCCGGGCGCCAAAGTTCTCTACATCCACGCCGAGCAATTTGTTTCGGATGTGGTCAAGGCCTATCAGCGCAAGACTTTTGACGAGTTCAAGGAACGCTACCACTCACTCGATCTGTTGCTGATCGATGACGTCCAGTTCTTTGCCAACAAGGAGCGCACCCAGGAGGAGTTCTTCAACGCCTTTGAGGCTCTGCTGGCCAAGAAGTCGCACATCGTGATGACCAGCGACACCTACCCGAAGGGTCTGACGGACATACACGAACGGCTGGTGTCGCGTTTTGATTCCGGGTTGACGGTGGCCATTGAACCGCCTGAGCTCGAGATGCGCGTCGCCATCCTGATCAACAAGGCGCGGGTAGAAGGCATCGACATGCCCGAAGAAGTCGCCTTCTTTGTGGCCAAGAACGTCCGGTCCAACGTCCGCGAACTCGAAGGTGCATTGCGCAAGATCCTGGCCTACTCACGGTTCAACCAGAAGGAGATCTCGATCCTGCTCGCGCGCGAGGCGCTGCGCGATCTGCTGTCCATCCAGAATCGCCAAATCTCGGTTGAAAATATCCAGAAAACGGTCGCCGATTACTACAAGATCAAGATCGCGGACATGTATTCCAAGAAGCGGCCGGCCAGTATTGCCCGACCGCGCCAGATTGCCATGTACTTGGCCAAGGAACTGACGCAGAAGAGTCTTCCGGAAATTGGCGAACTGTTTGGCGGTCGCGATCACACGACCGTCTTGCACGCCGTGCGCAAGATTGGCGGCGAGCGTCAACAGGTGACCGAACTGAACCAGCAACTGCATGTGCTGGAACAGACGCTCAAGGGCTGATCAGAGGCATGAAAAAAGGGGAAAATGGCTGCTTTTGCAGGAAATTCCTTTCCCGTTCGTCATTGGTTTGAATTGCAGATATTAAAAAAGGGGTTGACATGATTGTCCTGAAAGCCACACAAGACAAGGTTTTAGCGGTTTTGCAATCGGTAGCAGGCATCGTCGAGCGTCGGCACACCTTGCCTATTCTGGCCAACGTGCTGATCCGCAAGACGGGCTCATCATTGCAGTTCACCACCAGCGACCTCGAAATTCAGATCCGCACCAGCGCCGAGCTTGATGGCGATGCCGGCGACTTCACGACAACCGTTGGCGCACGCAAGCTGATCGACATCCTGCGCACCATGCCGGCCGATCAGACCGTGTCGCTGGAATCAAGCGCGAGCAAGCTCATTCTGAAAGGCGGGAAAAGCAAGTTCACGCTGCAGACCCTGGCGGCGGAGGACTTTCCGCTGGTGCAGGAAGCCGCCAGTTTCGGCCCGGTCTTCAGCGTGCCGCAAAAGACCTTGAAGGATCTGCTCGGGCAGGTCTCGTTCGCCATGGCCGTGCATGACATCCGCTATTACCTCAATGGCATCCTGTTTGTCGCCGAGGGCAAGAAATTGAGCCTGGTGGCAACCGATGGCCATCGGCTCGCGTTTGCCTCCGCCACGCTGGATGTGGACGTGCCAAAGCAGGAAGTCATCCTGCCGCGCAAGACCGTCATCGAGTTGCAGCGCCTGCTGTCCGACGCGGACGGCGCCATCGAGATGCAGTTCGCCAACAACCAGGCCAAGTTCAGCTTCGACGGCATGGAGTTCGTCACCAAACTGGTGGAGGGCAAGTTCCCGGACTACAACCGCGTCATTCCGAAGAATCACAAGAACAGCATCACCCTGGGCCGGGTACCCCTGCTTGGCACGCTGCAACGCACCGCCATCCTGACCAGCGAAAAATTCAAGGGCGTGCGCCTGAACATCGACCCCGGCACCTTGCGCGTGGCATCCAACAATGCCGAGCAGGAAGAGGCCGTCGACGAGCTCGATATCGACTATGGCGGTGACAGCATCGAGATTGGCTTCAATGTGACCTATCTGATCGATGCGCTGAGCAATATGACGCAGGAAATGGTGAAGCTGGAATTGTCCGATGGCAACAGCTCCGCCCTTTTCACGATTCCCGACAACGCAACTTTCAAGTACGTGGTGATGCCGATGCGCATTTGACACCCAAAGATTTGTAGCAATACAAAGCCCGAACCCGCGATGGACACGAAGTTCATTGCGGGTTTGGTCCTTCAAGAGTTTGAGAAATATTGAAAACTTGCGGGGCAGACCGAAGCGCAGCGACGCTTTGCCCCCAACCGATTAGAAGTTAGTCATGACCGAAGAAAACAAGCCAGCCCAAGCCGCCGCAAGCACCGAAGACGTAGTGCACACAGGCGAGGGCAGTGCCGACAGTTCCAATTTCCAGCCCACCATCGACGCCAATCAGGCCGGTGCATCCGAGGCGTATGGCGAAGACTCGATCCAGATTCTTGAAGGCCTAGAGGCCGTGCGCAAGCGCCCCGGCATGTACATCGGCGACACCTCGGACGGCACCGGTCTGCACCACCTCGTCTTTGAAGTGGTGGACAACTCGATTGATGAGTCGCTCGCGGGCCACTGCGATGACATCCTCGTCACCATCCACTCTGACAACTCGGTCAGCGTGGTCGACAACGGGCGCGGCATTCCGACCGGCATCAAGATGGACGACAAGCACGAGCCTAAGCGCTCGGCGGCCGAAATCTCCCTGACCGAACTGCACGCCGGCGGCAAGTTCAACCAGAACAGCTACAAGGTCTCGGGCGGCCTGCACGGCGTCGGCGTGAGCTGCGTCAACGCACTGTCCAAGATGCTGCGCCTGACGATCCGGCGTGACGGCAAAGTGCACGTGATGGAGTTCAGCAAGGGCTTTGTGCAAAACCGCATCATCGAGACCGTGAACGGCGTTGAAGTCTCGCCCATGAAGGTCATCGGCGAGACCGAAAAGCGCGGCACCGAAGTCCACTTCCTGCCCGACACCGACATCTTCCAGCAGAACAACGACTTCCATTACGAAATCCTGAGCAAGCGCCTGCGCGAGCTGAGTTTTCTCAATAACGGCGTGCGCATCCGGCTCAAGGACGAGCGCACGGGCAAGGAAGACGACTTCTCCGGCGCCGGCGGCGTGCGCGGCTTTGTCAACTTCATCAACAAAGGCAAGACCGTCCTCAACCCCAACATCTTCCACGCCATGGGCGACCGCCAGAGCGACCAGAACACCAATATCGGCGTCGAGGTTGCGATGCAGTGGAACAGCGGCTACAACGAGCAGGTGCTGTGCTTCACCAACAACATCCCGCAGCGTGATGGCGGCACCCACCTGACCGGCCTGCGCGCCGCCATGACGCGCGTCATCAACAAATACATCGACGACACCGAGATTGCCAAAAAGGCCAAGGTTGAGGTCACGGGCGACGACATGCGTGAAGGCCTGACCTGCGTGCTGTCGGTGAAAGTGCCCGAGCCCAAGTTCAGCAGCCAGACCAAGGACAAACTGGTGAGCTCCGAAGTGCGCGGCCCGGTCGAAGACATCGTGAGCAAGCTGCTCTACGACTACCTGCAGGAGCGGCCGGCCGATGCCAAGATCATCGTCGGCAAGATCATCGAAGCCGCGCGTGCCCGCGAAGCGGCGCGCAAGGCGCGCGACATGACGCGGCGCAAGGGCGTGCTCGACGGCATGGGCCTGCCCGGCAAATTGGCGGATTGCCAGGAGAAGGACCCGGCCCTGTGCGAGATATACATCGTCGAGGGCGACTCCGCCGGCGGCTCGGCCAAGCAGGGCCGCGACCGCAAGTTCCAGGCGATTCTGCCGCTGCGCGGCAAGATCCTGAACGTGGAAAAGGCACGCTACGAAAAGCTCCTGACCAGCAACGAAATCCTGACCCTCATCACCGCCTTGGGCACCGGCATCGGCAAGGCCGGCGGCACCACCGGCAATGACGACTTCAACGTCGCCAAGCTGCGCTACCACCGCATCATCATCATGACTGATGCCGACGTTGACGGCGCCCACATCCGCACGCTGCTGCTGACCTTTTTCTACCGCCAGATGCCCGAGCTGGTGGAGCGCGGCCACATCTACATCGCGCAGCCGCCACTGTACAAGGTCAAGGCCGGCAAGGAAGAGCTTTACCTGAAGGACAGCACCGCGCTCGACAGCTTCCTGCTGCGCATTGCACTGGTCAATGCGTCCGTGCACACCGGCGGCGATACCGGCACCGTGCTCAGCGGCGAGACCCTGGCCGCCTTGGCGCGCAAGCACCAGGTGGCGCAAGGCGTGATCGAACGCCTGCGCAACTTCATGGACGCCGAAGCCCTGCGCTCCGTGGCCGACGGTGTCGCGCTCAACCTGGACACCGTGGCCGACGCCGAGCTGTCCGCCGCCGCCTTACAGGCCAAACTGCCCGATGCCGAGGTGGCCGGCGAGTTCGACGCGCGCACCGACAAGCCCATTCTGCGCATCAGCCGGCGCCACCATGGCAACGTCAAGAGCAGCGTGCTCACGCAGGACTTTGTGCATGGCTCCGATTACGCCGCACTGGCCGAAGCCGCCAACACCTTCAAGGGACTGCTCAGCGAAGGCGCCAAGGTCATGCGCGGCGAAGGCGAACGCCAGAAGGAAGAGAAGGTCAACGACTTCCGCGAAGCCATGGCCTGGCTGATCGCCCAGGCGGAACACGCCACCTCGCGCCAGCGCTACAAAGGCCTGGGCGAGATGAACCCGGCACAGCTATGGGAAACCACCATGGATCCAACCGTGCGCCGCCTGCTCAGGGTGCAGCTCGACGACACCATCGAGGCCGACCGTGTCTTCACCATGCTGATGGGTGACGAGGTCGAGCCACGCCGCGAATTCATCGAGGCCAACGCGCTGCGGGCCGGCAATATCGACGTTTGAATCTGT
>CAIKMZ010000023.1 GCA_903828665.1 uncultured beta proteobacterium | reverse complement strand
GTCGATTTCTCAAAAACTGATCACCGTTTCGGTGTTGGGCGCCGCTGCCTTGGCGTTTTCAAGCGCATCCAGTGCTGCGGTAAACGCCGATGCGGCGCAAGCTCTGGCAAAGAAGAGCGATTGCCTGAAATGTCATGCCATCGACAAGGACAAGAAGGCCTCTTCATTCAAGAAGATTGCTGAAAAATGGAAGGGCAAAGCCGATGCCGAGGCAAAACTGGTCGATGCCCTGACCAAGGCCCCCAAGGTCAAGATGACGGACGGAACCGAAGAAGAGCACAAGGTCATTGCCACCAAGGACATGGCCGAGATCAAGAACCTGATCGGCTGGGTGCTGGCTCAGTAAAGCCTGTCGTTGCCGCCACGTGATGCGCGAGCATCAGGTGGCGTGCAATTCAGCTTCGGTAGGGATCATCAAAACCGAGGGCGGCTAGGATTTGCGTCTCACGGGCTTCCATGGTCGCCGCATCGCGTTCGCTGGTCTCATGGTCCCAGCCTTGCGCGTGCAGGACTCCGTGCACCAGCAGGTGCGCGTAGTGCGCCTGCAGCGCTGTGTCATTTTCCCGCGCTTCCCCTAAGACGACCGGCGCACACAGCACCAGATCGGCGACGACAAGCGGCGTCTGTGCATAGTCGAATGTCAGCACATTGGTGGCATAGTCCTTGTGCCGGTAGTCGCGGTTGAGCGCGCGCCCCTCCTCGACGTCTACGATGCGCACCGTGATTTCCCCGTCGCATTGCAGCGCATGGCGGATCCAGCGCGCCACCTTGTGGCGTGGCAGCGCGGCGCGATGGCGATGTGCATCCTCGATCCTGCCAAATTGCAGCGATAGCGTGAGCTGCTTCATCATGGCGAACTGGGCCGCTTGCGTGGCGCATCGTAGGCATCCACAATGCGCGCGACCAGTGGGTGGCGCACCACGTCTGCACTGGTGAAGCGGCAGATCGAAATGCCCTCGACGCGTTTGAGGACGCGCTCGGCATCGATCAAACCACTGAGCTGGGTCTTTGGCAAATCGATCTGGCTCACGTCGCCGGTCACCACGGCTTTGGAGCCAAAGCCGATGCGGGTCAAGAACATCTTCATCTGTTCCGGCGTCGTGTTTTGCGCTTCATCCAGAATCACAAACGCGGTGTTCAGCGTGCGTCCGCGCATGAATGCCAGCGGCGCGATCTCGATTGTTTGCCGTTCCAGCGCCTTTTGCACTTGCTCGAAGCCCATCAGGTCGTACAGCGCGTCGTAGAGCGGACGCAAATAGGGGTCGATCTTCTGCGCCAGGTCGCCGGGCAGGTAGCCGAGCCGCTCGCCCGCCTCGACGGCAGGGCGCGTCAGCACGATTCGCTGCACGGCGCTGCGCTGCAATGCGTCAACAGCGCAGGCGACCGCGAGGTAGGTCTTGCCGGTGCCGGCCGGACCGATGCCAAAGGTGATGTCGTGGCTGGCGATGTTGTCCAGGTACATGGCCTGGTTCATGGTGCGGGGCTTGAGGTCGCTGCGCTTGGTCTTGAGTGCCGGGCCGTCCACATCATCCATATCGGCGTCGCCTGCCAGCATCAGTTGCACGGTAGCCGGCTCGATCGGACGCGCCGCCATTTCGTACAAGGCCTGCAGCATTTCCATGCCGCGCTTGGCGTTGGCCTTGGTGCCGTCAACCTTGAACTGTTCGTGCCGGTGCGCGATCTTGACCTGCAAGGCCACCTCGATGCTGCGCAGATGGGAGTCCATCGGCCCGCACAGGTGCGACAAGCGGGTGTTATTGGGCGGTGAAAAGAGGTGTCTGAGAATCAAGTTGATAATTCCTGAAATGAGGCACCAATGATAGGCAAGAAATGATCGGCAAACTGACGGGCACGCTCGAAGACAAGAATCCACCCCAGGTGCTGCTGGATTGCCATGGCGTGGGCTACGAGGTCCATGTGCCGATGAGCACCTTCTACAACCTGCCCGAACTCGGCAGCAAGGTCAGCCTGCTGACGCACTTTGTGGTGCGAGAGGACGCGCAAATCCTCTATGGCTTTGCCAGCGCACCGGAGCGCGAGGCCTTCCGGCAACTGATCAAGATTTCCGGCGTTGGGCCGCGCACGGCGCTGTCGGTTCTGTCGGGCATGAGCGTGACCGAACTGGCGCAAGCCGTGACGCTGCAGGAGGCCGGCCGGCTGATCAAGGTGCCTGGCATCGGCAAGAAGACCGCCGAGCGCCTGCTGCTGGAACTGAAGGGCAAGCTTGGCGCCGACATCGGCGTGAGCGCCAATCTGGCCAGTGCGGCGCAGGCCGATATCCTGCAGGCGCTGCTGGCGTTGGGCTACAGCGACAAGGAGGCGGCCGTGTCGCTTAAGGCCCTGCCTGCCGACATCGGCGTGAGCGAAGGCATCAAGCTGGCTCTGAAGGCGTTGGCGAAATAGTTTTCCGGTGCTGCTGTTGCCGCCACACGCTATAGTCGGATCACCTTTTCAGCCAAGATCCCTGTGAGCATTCAGACCGACGATTTCGCCCCTCCGCCCGCGCGCCGCATGGTGTCTGCGGGGCCCGCTTCGCCCAACGAAGAGGCGGTCGAGCGCGCGTTGCGGCCCAAGCTGCTCGACGAATATGTCGGGCAGATCAAGGTGCGCGAGCAGCTCGAGATCTTCATCAGCGCCGCCAAGATGCGCGGCGAGGCGCTCGATCACGTGTTGCTGTTCGGCCCGCCGGGCTTGGGCAAGACCACGCTGTCGCACATCATCGCGCACGAACTCGGCGTCAACCTGCGCCAGACCAGCGGCCCGGTGCTGGAAAAGCCGAAAGACCTCGCGGCTCTGCTGACCAATCTGGAAAAGAACGATGTTCTTTTCATCGACGAGATTCACCGCCTGAGCCCGGTCGTGGAGGAAATTCTTTACCCGGCCCTGGAGGACTACAAGATCGACATCATGATCGGCGAAGGGCCGGCGGCGCGCTCGATCAAGCTCGACCTGCAACCCTTCACGCTGGTGGGCGCCACCACACGCGCCGGCATGCTGACCAACCCGCTGCGCGACCGTTTCGGTATAGTCTCCCGGCTCGAGTTCTACACCTCCGAGGAACTGGCCCGCATCGTCAAGCGCAGCGCCGGACTGCTCAACGTGCCGGCTGATGAAGAAGGCGGTTTTGAGATTGCGCGTCGAGCACGCGGCACGCCGCGCATTGCCAACCGCCTGTTGCGCCGGGTGCGCGATTTCGCCGACGTCAAGGGCATTGGCAAGATCACACTGGACATCGCGAACCGGGCGCTGGCCATGCTCGATGTCGATCCGCAAGGCTTTGATCTGATGGACCGCAAGTTGCTCGAGGCGGTGATCCACCGCTTCGACGGCGGCCCGGTCGGCCTCGACAACATCGCGGCCAGCATCGGCGAAGAGCGCGAAACGATCGAAGACGTGATCGAGCCCTATTTGATCCAGCAAGGCTATCTGCAGCGCACGCCGCGCGGCCGCATCGCCACCTTGGCCGCCTACCGCCATCTGGGCGTGGCGCCGCCGAACCGTGACGGCGACATGTTTGGGGTTTGAATTTCACTGCTATCGCGCAGCCCCCAAAGGCGCTTGTCGCTGCGCTCGCAATGACAAGACGCAGGTGTCATCCTGGACCTGATCCGGGATCCAGTGCCACGCGCACTATGAATTGCGGATTGTGGCCCGCGCGTTGCGCACCATCAGGATCTGCGCCAGGTAGTAGTTGCTCAGCACCCACAGGGGCACCAGCGGCAGCGGCTGCACGAAACGGTTGACGGCAATCAGGGAGTCGCTGAGCATGAAGAAGCAGGCGCCGAGCGCCACGGCGCGTGCCGCTGCGTCTTGCTGCACGGTGGCACGACCGATCGCTTGCGCCACCATCAGCGCAATCACCGTGACGTAGGCCGCCACGGCCACCTTGAGCACCGGGTCGCCCAGACCGCCCCAGACCCAGGCGTACATGGCCGCTCCTGTGGCCAGTGTGCCGGCCAGGGCGCGGCGGCTGGCAAACCAGGGCACGTCTTGGCGAAACAGCGCGATGTAGAACAGATGCGCCACGAGAAACGAAGCTAGGCCCGGCAGGAAGTAGCCGCCCGGCAGCATCAGGAACACGTCACCAGCGAGCGAGGCCAGCAGGGCCAGCATCAGAAGGGTGTCAAACCGCTCGACCGCCCCCGCGCGGCGCGCGCACCGCAGGACCAGGCCAAGGGCGAGCAGCATGGACAGGGGCTTGCAGATGAAGTGCAGCGCCTGCAGGCCGAGCGTGCTGCTAAGGGTGGCCAGCACGGCGGCGGCGATCAGGAGCCATTCCAGCGTGCGCGTGCCGGCATCGGGCGCGCGTCGACCTTGCTCAGGTGCTGCTTTCATCCAAGGCTTCATTGTGGTCCAGGTGCCGGCTGTCGCCCCAGCCGACCATTGTCAGGCCCTGCGGCGTCCAGAGCAGGCGGTTGATGGTGGCGTTGCCGAGATTCCAACTGCGGGCGGCCTGGATGTCCTGCCCGGTCGCAACGCGGTACAGCACGTCCATGACGCCGCCGTGGGCCACCAGCACAATCTGTTCACCCGGGTGGCGCTGTGCGAGGGCGAACGTGGTTTGCACGATGCGCTGACGCAGTTGCACCAGCGATTCGCCGCCTTCAGGCACCCAATCCGGATCACGTCGGCGCCAACGCAAGGCCTGTTCTGGCCAGGCGGCTTCGATTTCAACAAAGGTCTTGCCCTGCAGGACGCCAAAGCCGCGCTCGCGCAGATCGGGGCAGGCTTGGGGTTCCAGGCCGATGCGGCCGCCAATCGCGCGCGCGGTTTCCCAGGCGCGCAGCAAATGGCTGGAGTAGATGGCGCTGATCGGTTCCTCGGCCAGTGCTTGCGCTACACGCCGGGCTTGCCAGTGACCGGTTGCGTTCAGTTCGATATCGAGTTGCCCCTGAATGCGGGTGTCCACGTTCCAGGCGGTCTCGCCGTGGCGGATGGCAATGATGCGGGTGGCTTGCATGAGTCTTGATTGTATTTCCTGTCTGTTGCGGCTTGGTTCCGAAAATGGTTCAAACTGTGGCCCTCATCCGGGGCCGACTTGGCCTGTGTTTCAAGGTTTCACTGTGACCCATGTTCTTCACAACGCGTCGGTTCGCCGCATCCTCGCCCTTGCGCTGGTCTGCGCGTCGGTCATCCTGCAGGCTTGCAGCACCACCGGCGGCTACCAGCTCGCCATTGCCCATCTCAACGACAGCCATTCGCACCTGGAAGCAACGCCGCTGACCCTCGTTGTCGATGGCCGCAAGACCGTGGTCGAGGCCGGCGGCTTTGCGCGGCTGCAGACGCTGGTCGACGAGATGCGCTCCGCCAAGCCTGACTTGCTGCTGCTGCACGCTGGCGACGCCGTGCAGGGCACGCTTTACTTCACCCTGTTCAACGGCCAGCCCGAGTTCGAGTTCCTCAATCGTCTTGGCGTCACGGCCATGACGCTGGGCAATCACGAATTCGACCGCGGCAGCGCGGCGATTCCGTCTTACCTTCAGGCGGCGCAGTTCCCGGTCATCTCCTCCAACATCGACTTTTCCGGCGAGGCTGCCACGGCGGCGCTGCAGGTGCCGACGCGCATCGTCAAGGAAATCAACGGCGAGCGCATCGGCATCATCGGCCTGACCACGGAAACAACGCTGCAGACCACGCTGGATGTTGGCAAGCTGAAGTTCCTCGACGCCAGGGCCAGCGCCGAGCGCGAGGTCGCCGCCCTGACGGCGCAGGGCATCAACAAGATCGTGCTGCTGTCGCATCTGGGTTACGAGCTTGATCTGAAGCTCGCTGCGACGGTCAGCGGTATCGACATCATCGTCGGCGGTCACAGCCACACCCTGCTCGGCGCAGCTGCGGGCCTGGGGTCGATCGGCCTGGTGCCCGACGGTCCCTATCCGACTGAAGTGCTGGCGCCGGACGGCAGCCGGGTGCTGGTGCTGCAGGCCTGGAAGTGGGCTCAGATGCTGGGGCGGCTCGATGCCAGTTTCGACGCGCAGGGAAGAATCACCGGCTATGCAGCGAAGCCCGTGATCCCGGTGACCGACCGCTTCGTGCGCGACGCGGTCCCGGTGCCGCCTGACAGTCCCGGCTATGCGCAGATCGTCCAGACCTTCAAGCTGGGCGGCTTGGTGCGCGTGGTCCAGGAAGAAGGCAAGGCGGCGGCGGCTCTGGCGCCCTATCGCGCGCAACTCGCGACGTACCGCCAGGCGAGCGTGGCGAGCGCCGCCGAGGACCTGCTGCGCGGCATCAACAGCGGCCCCGGACCGCTGGCGGCCGACGCAATGCTGGCTGCGGTGCCCAGGGCGCAGGTGGCCATCCTCAACAACGGCGGCGTGCGCAAGGACCTCGCGGCCGGCAGCATTTCGGTCGGCGACGTGCTGGAAGTGATGCCGTTTGCGAACACGCTGGTGCTGCTGGACCTGAGCGGCGCTGAATTGAAAGAGGCGCTGGAGGGCGACATCGATTTCCTGATTAGCAGGAAATACCCGTCACCTTATCCCTATGTGGCGGGTCTGCGCTTCACCGTTGCGCGCCATGCCGACAAGGGCCGGCGCGTGACGGCGCTCGTGGTCCGGGATGATGCCGGCGCCTACCGGCCGCTTCTTCCCGATGCGATCTACCGCTGTGTTGTCAGCAATTTTGTCGCCGGTGGCGGCGACGGCTTCACCAGCATCCGCTCGACCAGGGGCTTTCGTTCGGACAGCGGCATTGTTGACAGCGACGCGCTGCGCGATTACCTCAAGAAGCTGGGAATCGTGCACCAGTCGACGGAGCAGCGCGTGACAGAACTGGCGCCGTAACGCCGACCGGCATCCGGCGCACCGCGCGGCTGTCAGAGCTGGAGATCGATCACCTGCGAGCCGGGCAGGGCAGCGCCGATGAATTCCTCCGAATCAAACACCTTGTCGCCGTCGGCATCGGCGATACCGGTGACCTTGATGTCCTTGAAGTTGTGCTGCTTGGCGTCCATCAGGTGCGAGGGCACGACGTTGTGCAGCGCCGTGAACATGCTCTTGATGCGCCCCGGGTATTTCTTCTCCCATTCGCGCAGCATGTTGCCGATCTGCTGACGCTGCAGGTTGGCCTGGCTGCCGCACAGCGAGCACGGGATGACGGGGAACTGGCGATGTTCGGCCCAGCGCGTCAGGTCTTTTTCCGCCACGTTGGCCAGCGGACGGATCACGATGTGGCCACCGTCGTCGCTCACCAGTTTCGGGGGCATGCCCTTGATCTTGCCGGCGAAGAACAGGTTGAGGAAGAAGGTCTGCAGCATGTCGTCGCGGTGATGACCGAGCGCAATCTTGGTGACCTTCAGCTCGTCGGCGACCCGGTACAGGATGCCGCGGCGCAGCCGGCTGCACAGGCTGCACATGGTCTTCCCTTCGGGGATCACCTTCTTGACGATGTTGTAGGTGTCCTGCGTTTCGATGTGAAACGGCACGCCCAGCTGCTTCAGGTAGGCTGGCAGGATGTGCGCCGGGAAACCGGGCTGCTTCTGGTCCAGGTTGACGGCGACCAGCTCGAAATGGACGGGCGCGCGCGCCTGCAGTTTGAGCAGGATGTCGAGCAGGCCGTAGCTGTCCTTGCCGCCGGAGACGCAGACCATCACGCGGTCGCCTTCCTCGATCATGTTGAAGTCCATGATCGCCTGTCCGACCTGGCGGCACAGGCGCTTCTCCAGCTTGTGCGTCTCGCGCTCGATCTTCGGCTCCGGCCTGGCTTCGACCTCGGCCGGTGTCACTTCCTTGTCAATCCAGACGACGCTCATTCGGTTTCCTTGTGTTCCATGGCGGTCGATTTTCCCTCAAGCGCTCACCACTGCCCGGTCTCGACCCGGATCGCCACTTCGCAGTCGTCGAAGATCTCGAGCTTGGCGATCTTCACGCGCACGCCCTGGACACCCGGCAGCTGCAGCAGGCGGTTGGCCAGCTTGCCGATCAGGGTCTCGAGCAGGTTCACGTGCTCGGCCGTGCACTCATTGATGATGATCTGGCGCACCTTGCGGTAATCGAGCACGCGGTGGATGTCATCGTCGTGCGGCAGCAGCGCCTGCTGGCCGAGGTTGAGCTCGGCATCGACCTGGATCGGCTGCGGCGCGGTCTTTTCGAACTCCAGAATCCCCAGGCTGGCATCGAAACGCAGGCCGGTGAGCGTGAGGGTCTGTCGACCAAAGGTTTGTGCCATGGTGGGAACCGGTTGGATGGAGAAGGCCAGGGTGCTGCCGCGTCACAGCATGGAGAAATCACGCTCGAATTTCATCAGGTGCTGGCCGCCGTCGACCAGCAGCGTGGTGCCGGTGATCGACTGGTTGTCGATGGCAAATTTCACGGTCGCGGCAACATCCGGCGCCGTCGAGGATCGGCCCAGCGGCGACAACTTGTGCAAGGCCTCGAACTTCTCCTCGCTCAGCAGGTGGCTCGTCAAGGTCAGGCCCGGCGCCACGCCGACCACGCGAAGTTGCGGGCTCAGCGCCATCGCCAGCATGGTGGTCGCCGCCTCCAGTGCAGCCTTGGACAGCGTGTAGCTGAAGAAATCGGGGTTCTGGTTCCACAGCTTCTGGTCCAGCAGGTTCACCACCACACCGAGCGGCCGGCGCGCGTGGGCGCTGGCCGAGCCGTCGCGGCCCAGCACATGGCCGTGCAGGGCCTGCGCCAGGATGATGGCGGCCCCGGCATTGCTGCGCATGTGCTTGTCCATGGCGGCGAAGTTGAAATTGGCGGCGGTATCGTGCTCGAAGGTGGAGGCGCTGTTGACGATGGCGTCGACGCGGCCGAACTGCGCGATGACTTTGGGCAGCAGGTTGCGCACGGCGGTCTCGTTGGTCAGGTTGGCGCGAAAGGCGGCGCTGGCGCCGGCCAGACGGGTGCAGTCGGCCACCGTCCTGGTGGCGTCTTCCAGCGAGTCGCGGTAATGCACGGCGACCTGCCAGCCATCCTTGGCCAGCGCGAGCGCAATTTCACGCCCCAGACGCTTGGCAGCGCCGGTGACAAGAACCGTTCGGGCGGGAGGCGGGCTCGACATTGGTGGACAATTCGAAGGTTATGACAACAGCCTACAGTTTAACGAGCGCCCTTGCGCGCCACATTTCACAAACCATTGTCGACGACGGCGGCTGGATCGGCTTCGATGAATTCATGGCGCTGGCCTTGTACACGCCGGGCCTGGGCTACTACGCCAACGACAGCACCAAGTTCGGCAGCCTGCCCTATGCCACGCAGGGCGATGCGCCAGCGCCGGGCAGCGACTTTGTCACCGCCCCGGAGATGACGCCCCTGTTCGGCCGGACGCTGGCCACCCAGGTCGCGCAGGCGCTGCAGGTGACGCAGACGACGGAAGTCTGGGAGTTCGGCGCAGGCACTGGCGCCCTGGCCCTGCAGGTGATCGAGGAACTGGCGGCGCTGGGCCAGCCGGTGGCGGGCTACAACATCGTCGATCTGTCGGGCAGCCTGCGCGCGCGCCAGCAACAGACGCTGGAAAGGCACGCCGACCGCGTGCGCTGGGTCAGCGAATTGCCCGAGACGCTGCAGGGTGTCGTGATCGGCAACGAGGTGCTCGATGCCATGCCGGTCAAACTGCTGGCGCGCACCGGGGGTCTCTGGCACGAGCGCGGTGTCGCCTTGTCGGCGCCCGATGCGGGCGACCAGGGCGCCGCCTTTGTCTGGCGCGATCGTCCCACGGACCTGCGCCCGCCACTGGAGCCGCAGGGCGAGCACGACTTCCTGACCGAAATCCATCCGCAGGCCGAGTCCTTCGTCCGCACGCTGGGAGACAAGCTCGGCGCCGGCGCGCTGTTCTTCATCGACTACGGTTTCCCGCAGGCCGAGTACTACCACCCGCAGCGCCACATGGGCACCGTGATGTGCCACCGCGCGCACCGCTCCGACACCGACCCGCTGGCCGACGTCGGCCTGAAGGACATCACGGCCCACGTCGATTTCACCGGCATCGCGCTGGCGGCGCAGGAGGCCGACATGGGCGTGCTGGGCTACTGCACGCAGGGGCGCTTCCTGATGAATTGCGGACTGCTGGGCCGCCTCGAAGACGCTTCGACCGCGATCCGCGTGCAGGCGCAAAAGCTGATCATGGAACACGAAATGGGCGAGCTGTTCAAGGTCATCGGCCTGTTCAAGGGCGAACCCTGGGATGCCATCGGTTTCGCCCACGGCGACCGCACCGACCGGTTGTGACTACAGCGCGGCGCGCACCGCCTCGACGCGCGCCTGTTCGATCAGTTCACCGATCTTCTTGCCGTTGATGCCCGCCGCCATGGCGACGCTTGCGATCGAATGCGTCGCCACCGCCCGAGTCGCGGCCAGCGCGGCCAGCAGGCGCGGCGATGGCGCGTAGGCTGACTCGGCGGACCCGAGCCGCCCGCGCGAATCGCATTCACAGGCCAGCAGCACTTCGACAAAGCGTTCCGGCTTGCGAAAGGCGTCACAGCGCTGCAGCAGGCGCACCACGGCGGCGGCGTTCAAGTCGCCGCTGCGGTGGATGTTGCCGTGCTCGCGCGCCACCACATCGGCGAGTTCGCGGCATTCGGTCGGCACGCGCAAGCGCTCGCAAATGCCGGCTAGCAGCCGCGCGCTGCGTTCCTCGTGGCCGTGGTGTTTGGGCAGCAGGTGCGCGGGCGTCGTCGCCTTGCCCAGGTCGTGGAACAGGCAGGCCAGGCGCACCGGCAGCGCGGCCCGCAGGCGCGCGCTCATGTCGAGCACCAGCATCAGGTGGACCCCGCAGTCGATCTCCGGGTGGTAGTCGGCGCGCTGCGGCACGCCCCACAAGCGGTCCACCTCGGGCAGCAGGCGCGCCAGCGCACCGCAATCGCGCAGCACCGCGAACATGCGCGAGGGCGTGTCTTCCATCAGGCCCTTGGCCAGTTCCTGCCAGACGCGCTCGGCGACCAAGTGGTCGACCTCGCCGCCGTCCACCATCTCGCGCATCAGCGCCAGGGTTTCGGGTGCGACCGTGAAGTCGGCAAAGCGCGCCGCCAACCGCGCCACGCGCAGGATGCGCACCGGGTCTTCGCGAAACGCTGCCGTCACATGGCGCAACACGCGGGCGGCCAGATCACGGCGACCGCGATAGGGGTCGACCAGCGCGTTCTTTGTCTCCCATAGCGCCGGGTCCGTCGCATCGGCGCGCACCGCCATCGCATTGACGGTGAGGTCGCGCCGCGCCAGGTCTTCTTCCAGCGTGACATCGGGCGCCGCGTGCACGGCGAAGCCGTGGTAGCCGGGTCCGGTCTTGCGCTCGGTGCGCGCCAGCGCATATTCCTCCTTGCTGCGCGGATGCAGGAACACCGGAAAGTCCTTGCCCACCGGCAGGAAGCCCTGCGCAATGAGGACATCGGGCGTTGCGCCCACAACCACCCAGTCGTGGTCGGTGACGGGCAAGCCCAGCAGCGCATCGCGCACCGCGCCGCCGACCAAGTAGATTTGCATGTCAGCGCGCCGCAGGCTCGGCGCTCAAGCGGTACGGCTCTTCGAAATCGAGGAAGTCTCTTTCCGCGATCGCGTGATCGATCCACTGTCGCACTCCGGGCAGGGCGCGCACGCGCTCGACATAGGAGGCGATGCCCTGCGGCAGCGGCAGCGCGTAGGTCTGCAGGCGCATGCAGATCGGCGCAAAGTAGGCGTCGGCAATCGTGAATTCACCAAACAGCAACGGGCCGCCATGTTCGTCGAGCAGGGTCTGCCACATCGTCACCAGGCGCGCGACCTCGGCCCGCACGGCGGGCTTGTCGCGCCAGATCAGCGCGCCGACTTCAGGCAGCGATGCCTCGACGTTCATCGGACAGTTGCTGCGCAGGGCGGTGAAGCCCGCGTGCATCTCGGCGCAGATGCTGCGCGCGCGCGCGCGCGCAGCCTTCGCACGCGGCCACAAGGCCTTGTCGGGAAATTGCTCCGCCACATATTCGGCGATCGCCAGCGTGTCCCACACCGCCAGGCCATCGTCCACCAGCAGCGGCACCTTGCCGGTTGGCGTCAGGGTCTTGAGCGTGTTCTTGAAGGTGGAGCGGCCGTCATCGGCGAACGAGTCAAAGCGAACCATGACCTCCTCGAACGGGATGCCGGCCTGGCGCAGCAGGACCCAGGGACGCATCGACCAGGATGAGTAGTTCTTGTTGCCGATGTAGAGCTTGAGCATGAGGGGTCTCCTTAAGTCGATAATTCTATGCATATCAAGCGGAGTGCACTCATGTCGGGAATTGGAAGAGGCGCAGCCATCGCGCTGCTCGCGACGGCCTTGCTGGCCAGCAGTGGCTGTGCCGTCGTCGCCGTGGCGGATGCCGTGGTGACCACGGCGGCCGTGGTGGTCAAGACCGGAGTGAAGGCCACGGGCGCGGTGCTTGACGCCGTGATCCCTGATTCCAAACCGGCACGATAGACCTTGCTAGGGCAGGTCCTGGGCCGG
Source organism: uncultured beta proteobacterium (assembly GCA_903828665.1). Lineage (GTDB taxonomy): Bacteria > Pseudomonadota > Gammaproteobacteria > Burkholderiales > Burkholderiaceae_C > Rhodoferax. Next base: position 20,861 of record CAIKMZ010000023.1, on the reverse strand, counting down.
CTCGGGTGCGCTGGCATCGCGCGGCCCGACCAGACCGAGCCGCTGTTTCAATGATTGAGGTTGGCCGCTGATCAGCGCTGCGTAATTGGCCGTGTTGGACAAGACCTTCTTCACATAGTCGCGCGTTTCGGAGAACGGCACGTTCTCCGCCCAGATGGCCGCGTCCAGCACGGGTGCGCCGGTCTGGCCGCGCCAACTGCGCGGCCGGCTCGGCCCGGCGTTGTAGGCGGCGGCCGCCATCGGCATTGAGCCGTCGAAATTGTCCAGCACCAGCTTGAGATAAGCCGTGCCGATGACGATGTTGGTGTCACGCTCGTTGATCTGGCTTGGCTTGAAGCTGGTCAGCCCGATCTTCTTGGCCGTCCAGCGTGCCGTCGGCGGCATGATCTGCATGAGGCCGGCGGCACCGACACCCGAGTGCGCGTCTGTGACGAAGCGGCTTTCCTGACGGATCAGGCCGTAGACGTAGGCCGGGTCCAGGCCGATCTGCGCCGCGCGCTGCAGCACCGCGGTCTTGTGCGGCATGGGAAAGCGCTGCTCGAAGTCGATCACGTCCCTGGTTCGATCGCTGGTGTTGATGCAGCGGTCCCAGACCTCGTTCTGGCAGGCCAGATCGGCCGCTGCCAGCAGCTCGCGGTCGCTCATGCCCCCGGGTGTGTGCAGATTGGTGCTGTAGTTCCACTCGCGCACACCCTCGCTGCGCAAGCCGATCCGGATCGCATACAGGCTGCGGTTGAGGCCGGCATTGCGACGGGCCGCTTCCTTCTCTTCGGCGCTCAGGGCCGGCGGCGGCTGCGGCACCGTGATGGCGTGGCCCAGCTCTTCCAGCGCCAGTTGTTCGTAGAAGCCGCGCACGCTGGCGATGCTCTCGAACAATGCCTTGGCCTCTGCGCGCTGGGCGTCGGTTTTCGCCAACCTGGCCAGTGCGCGCGCGCGCCAGTAGATCCAGGTCGATTCCTGGCGCGCCTCGGGACTCATGGCCTGCGTCGCTGAGAGCACATCCTTCCACTGGCCCTGGCGCAGGGCGGCGCGGATCTTCCAGCCCAGTTGTCCATCGCTGAGCTCGCTCTCGATGGCCTTGGAGAAATAGGCCAATGCATCGCCTGTCAGGCGCTGCGCCGTCTGCTTGCCGATCACGCCCCAGACCCACGAGCGTTGCTCCGCGCTCAGGTGCACGCCCCAGTGGTTTTCCATCGCGCTGGCGGCACTGTCGGGGTCGTTGGCAGCCATGCGGATCAGGGCCAGCACGACGGATTCCTTGGCGACACGGCCCGCGGCGATGACGCGTTTGGACAGATAGCGCGCCGGGTTGTTGTTGATCTCGTCGATCGGTGCTGCGGCAGCCGTGGAGATGATTTCCACCGCCAGCTTGGCCAGCCTGGGGCGGTTGTTTTCCATGGCCTGGCGCGCCTTGCGCCAGATATCGGCCTCGCTCAGCCGTTTGGCTGCGAACAGATGACTGGCCGCATAGTTGCAGCCGTCGTCGACATCCCGTTGCGCGTACCAGACGCGCTTGAAATCAGCGCCCAGTTCCGGGTTGGTGGACAGCGGCTCGAGCGCCAGACTGTAACAGCGCACCTCGCGGTCGTCCTTCATGCGGAACAGGGGCTGCACATCCGCGAAGTCGCTCCAGTAGCGGCGCTGTCCGAGCAGCAGCAGCCAGTCGTTGCGCAGGCGGTCTTCCTGATAGCTGCCGGCAAAACGCGTGAAGAAATCCTGCACTTCCGCCGGCGCGGCTGTCTCCAGCCTGGCTTTCAGTTCCCAGTAGGCAGCCCAAGGCTCCAGGGTGTTGCCGCGCGCTTGCGGCAGCAGGGCGCTCAGGCGTTTGCTGTCGCCCTTCTTGAAAGCCTGGTTCATTTCCAGAATCACCGCGTCCGACGGCGACAGGGCGGGGGCCGCAGTTTGTGCGCGGGCTGGCGATAGCGCGGCCAGCGTCAGGCACGCCGAGACGGTAATCGATGTCAAAATGGCGTGAAACTGCATGGTGGGATTATGGACACAACGGGTAACAACAAGAAACTTGAGAAGAAAGCCCTGCGCGAGCAACTCATCCATCAACGCCTGAACCTGCCCGATCGCCTACAGCGCGCCGATCTTTTGCAGCGGGTCATGCGCATCTGGCTGGTGGGTCGCCCCGATACCGTGATCGGCGCCTACTGGCCGATCAAGGGCGAATTCGATCCGCTGCCGGCCCTGCACCGCTGGAAGGAAGACGGTGAACTGATCGAACAATCACGCCTGCGCAAGATTGGACTGCCGGTGGTCGACAAAGTTCACAAGACCATGACGTTTCATGCCTGGTACCCGGGTTGTCCGATGGAAGAAGACGCCTATGGCATCCCCAAGCCCAAGGACACCGAGGTCATCGTGCCGACGCTGCTGTTCGTCGCCTGCGTCGGTTACGCGCCGGGCGGCTACCGTCTGGGTTATGGCGGCGGCTTTTATGACCGCATGCTGGCCACGCTGCAGCCGCACCCGATGACGGTCGGGCTTGGTTTTGCACCGGCCTTTCTGCCGGACTTCGAACCCGAGCCGCACGACATGCCGCTCGACGCCATCCTGAACGACAACGGCGTGGTCTGGCCGGTTTGAGCATGGCTCCGGCAGATCTGCTCGACCCCTGGATCGACGCCTCGCAAAAGGGTTTTCCGCACCACAGCGCGCCCGTGCGGCGTTCGCAGATCGGCGGCCAGGGCTGGAATGTGCTGGCCGGTGACCTGCCGCTGCCACTGGCCGTCATCAAGCGCGAGGTGCTGCAGCACAACCTGGCGTGGATGCAGGACTTCGCAGGTCAACGCGGCCTGGGTCTGGCGCCGCATGGCAAGACCAGCATGTCGCCCCAGCTGTTTCGCCTGCAGCTTGACGCGGGCGCCTGGGGCATGACCTTTGCCACGGTGACGCAGATGCGCGCGGGCCTGGCCGCCGGCGCGCAGCACTGCCTGATCGCGAACCAGGTGTTTGCCGACATCGACCTTCAGTGCATCGACAGCTTGCTGCGAAACCAGCCGGGGCTGCGTCTGATCTTCCTGGTCGATTCACTGGCGCAGCTCGATCGGATCGAAGCCTGGCGGCACAGGCAGCCGCAGGCCTGTGATTTTGAGGTGCTGCTGGAGATCGGTTTGTCCGGTGGGCGCACCGGTTGCCGCGACCTGACGCAGGCCATGGAACTGGCGCGGCGCCTGCATGACAGCACGGCGGTGCGACTCGTGGGCGTGGAATGCTATGAAGGACTGGGCGCCAGCGGTGATACGGCGCAGGACCAGGCTTACGTGCGGCCGCTGCTGGACTTGTTGCAGACGCTGGTCGCCGCCTGTGACGCACAGGATTTGTTTGACAGCGATGAAGTGATGCTGACGGCCGGCGGCTCGGCCATCTTCGACCTCGTCAGCGCCGCGCTCAAGCCGGCGCTGCGGCGCAGCGTGCAGGGCTTGTTGCGCTCGGGCTGTTACGTCACGCATGACCAGGGCAACTACAAGCGCATGATGAGCGCGGTGGCTGCGCGCACCGGTTGCACGACCGGTCTGGAGGCGGCGCTGGAGGTGTGGGCCGAAGTGCAGTCATGCCCGGAGCCGGGGCTGGCGATCCTGGCCGTTGGCAAGCGTGACCTTTCCTACGACATGGGCATGCCAATCCCGCTGGCGACATGCGCTCGTGGGACACGAACGGTGCGCGCGGCGCCGGCGCAGTGGACGATCAGCAAACTCAACGACCAGCATGCCTATCTGCAGGGGTCCGATGCGCAGCATCAGGCGCTGCGGGTGGGCGATCGGGTTTGCCTGGGCATTTCGCACCCGTGCACCACCTTCGACAAATGGCGCTGGATGCCGCTGGTCGACGCCGGCTACGGCGTGGTCGACGCGATCACGACCTGCTTCTGATCAGCACTCGACGATATTGACCGCAAGGCCGCCGCGCGAGGTTTCCTTGTACTTGGTCTTCATGTCGGCGCCGGTTTCGCGCATGGTCTTGATCACGTTGTCGAGCGACACCACGTGCTGGCCGTTGCCGGCGAGCGCCATGCGCGCGGCGTTGACGGCCTTGACCGCGCCCATCGCGTTGCGCTCGATGCAGGGCACCTGCACCAGGCCGCCGACCGGGTCGCAGGTCAGGCCCAGGTTGTGTTCCATGCCGATTTCGGCCGCGTTCTCCACCTGCTCCGGGCTACCGCCGAGCACGGCGGCCAGGCCGGCGGCGGCCATCGAGCAGGCCACGCCGACCTCGCCCTGGCAGCCGACTTCGGCGCCGCTGATGGAGGCGTTGAGCTTGTAGAGCATGCCGATGGCGGCGGCGTTCATCAGGAAGTCGATCACGGCGTCGTCCCGTTTGGCAGGGTCGGCGCCGCGGCCATTGTTCAGGAGGAAGCGGTCGCAGTAATGCAGCACGGCCGGGATCACGCCGGCCGCGCCGTTCGTCGGAGCCGTCACGACGCGTCCGCCGGCGGCGTTTTCCTCGTTCACGGCGAAAGCGTAGACATTGATCCAGTCGAGCACCGAGAGCGGATCGGCCAGCGCGCGCTCGGCGCGCTCGCGCAACTGCGCTGCCAGCAGCGGCGCGCGCCGCTGCACCTGGTACGGGCCCGGCAGCGTGCCGTGGTGGCTCAGGCCGCGCTGCACGCATTCGCGCATCACGCGCCAGATCATCAGCAGACCGGCGCGGATTTCCGCATCGCTGCGCCAGGTGCGCTCGTTGGCCCACATCAGCTGGCCGATGCTTAAGCCATGGTGTTTGCACAGCGCGAGCAGGGCATCGCCTGAAGTAAACGGATACGGCACCTTGTTGTATGCGCTCAGCACGGCTTCGTTGGCCGCGCCGGCCGTCACGACAAAGCCGCCGCCGACGCTCAGATAACGGCTTTGCCTGAGCAGGCCGCCCTGGGCGTCGAACGCGCTGAACTTCATGCCGTTGGGGTGTTCGGCCATGGCTTCGCGCCGGTACAGCAGCAGATGCTCTTTCTCGCGGAATGCGATCGAATGGCGTCCGAGCAGCGCCAGGCTTTGCCCGTTGCGCACGGCTTCGATCAGCGCGGGCACGGCGTCCACATCCACGGTGTCGGGCGCCTCGCCGAGCAGGCCGAGCATGACGGCCTGGTCCGAGCCGTGTCCCTTGCCGGTGGCGCCGAGCGAACCGTAGAGCTCGCATTTCACGGCGGCGGTGTGCGCCAGCAGCTGATCGCGTTCGAGCGCCTGCGCGAACAGGCGCGCGGCGCGCATCGGCCCGACCGTGTGCGAACTGCTCGGTCCGATGCCGACCTTGAAGAGATCAAAAACGCTGATGGCCATGGCGCGATCTTATGCGGTGTCAACGCCCGGCTGTCATCAGCGCGCGCGCATCGTTCTCGTAGTTCCGTAGGGTCTCGCTCAGCTGGCGCCGCTGTGCGCGGGTCGTGCTGTTGTGCAGCGCGGCCAGGGTCGCGCAGTTTTCCTGCTGCAGCAGATCCGAATAGTCCCGCTGATCAGCCTGCGGCGAATGCTGGCTGCGCTCGAGCAGGGCGCGGACCCGGGCTGCGACCTCGGCGCGGCTCAGGCCGGTACCCTGCACCAGGCGCAGCGTCTGCAGCGTGTCCTGGTAGCGGCGCTGCGACTCGCGATCGCTCAGGCTGGCGTCGAACACGGAACTGGCCACGCGGCCGCGCAGGACCGCCACTTGTGCCTCCTCAAGCCGGCCGTAAAAGCTCTCGGCGCGCTCGACCAGCCGCTTGAGGCGGCGCGCCTGGCGCTCATCGGGCGTGCCGGCCAGCGACTCGTCGCGCCATTTCTGGCTGCGCTGGTCGAACTGGCGCGCCAGGTGTTCGAGCTGTGCCGCCGTCAGGCTTGGCGCGAGCCCGGTGATGCCAGGCTCAATCCGGTCCAGCAGCGCCTGCAGGCGCGGCCTGAGCTCGTCGATCAGCGCGCAGACCTGCGTCGCCTTCACATGGGCCGGGGCCAGGCGCTGCAGCTTGTCCAGTGCGCCGATGTAGAGCGGCAGCTCGGCCTGCCGGTGCCAGGTCTGCAGGGCTGCCAGTTCGGCGCGCAACTGCAGCGACTGCGCGTCGTTGAGGTCGAGGTAGCTGTCGAGCCACCAGTAAGCCAGTTCCGGCGCGTTCTGGTAGCCCAGCCGCGCCGTGCTGCAGCCCGCGAGCGGGAACGCGAGGAAAGCGGCCAGCAGGGCGCCGATAATGTGGCGCAGTGGCAGGACCAGACAGGGGAACCGATTGAATACAAGTAGCACGGATATTTCCAAAAACACTGCAACGCCGGGCGCCGTGGACGTGGTGATCATGGCGGCCGGCAAGGGCACGCGCATGAAGAGCCGACTGCCCAAAGTGTTGCACCTTTTGGCCGGACGCGCACTACTCGCGCATGTGGTTGACACAGCGGCGCAGTTGTCGGCGCGCCAGGTGGTCGTGATCAGCGGCCACGGTGCAGCTGAAGTGGAAGCCGCGCTGGCGCCGGCGGCAGGTGCCGGTTTCGATCTGAGCTTTGTGCGCCAGGAGCCGCAACTCGGCACCGGGCACGCCGTGCAGCAGGCCGTGCCGGTGCTGCGCGATGGCGGCATCGTGGTGATCCTCTCGGGCGATGTGCCGCTGATCCGCGCCGAAACCCTGGGCCAGCTGATTGCGACCTGCGGCGGCGACAAGCTGGCGCTGTTGACCATCGACTTCGACGACCCCACGGGTTACGGCCGCATCGTGCGCGACGGCGAGGCGGTGCGCGCCATCGTCGAGCAGAAGGATGCCAGCGAGCAGCAGCGCGCCATCACCGAGGTCTACAGCGGCATCATGGCGCTGCCCGCGCAGCAGCTCAAGCGCTGGCTGGCGCGGCTGGACCGGAACAACGCGCAGGGCGAGTACTACCTGACCGACATCGTGAAGTTCGCCGTGGCCGATGGCGTGCCCGTGCTGGCGCACCGGATCCGCGACCCGCTGCAGGTGGCCGGTATCAACAGCCCGCTGCAATTGGCCGAACTCGAACGCGCCTGGCAACTGCGCACGGCGCGCGCCTTGATGGAGCAGGGCGTGCGGCTGGCCGATCCGGCGCGGCTTGATGTGCGCGGCGTGCTGCGCTGCGCACAGGACGTCGCCATCGACGTCAACTGCATTTTTGAGGGCGAGGTGACACTGGGCGAGGGCGTGAAGATCGGTGCCAACTGCGTGATAGCCAACGCGACGATCGGCGAGGGCGCCGTGATCCATCCCTTCACCCATATCGAAGGCGGCAAGCCCGGCAGCAAGAACTTCATCGAAGTCGGGGCCGGCGCGCTGATTGGGCCCTTTGCCCGGCTGCGCCCGGGCACACGGCTCGGGGCCGAGGTGCACATCGGCAATTTCGTCGAGGTCAAGAATTCGACACTGGCCAAGGGCGCCAAGGCCAACCATCTGGCCTATCTGGGCGACGCCACGGTCGGCGAGCGCGTCAACTACGGCGCCGGCAGCATCACGGCCAACTACGACGGCGCCTTCAAGCACCGCACCGTGATCGAGGCCGATGTCCACATTGGCAGCAACTGCGTGCTGGTGGCGCCGGTCACGATCGGTGCCGGCGGCACGGTTGGCGGCGGCTCCACCATCACCAAGGACACGCCGCCCGGCGCGCTGAGCGTGGCGCGCGGCAAGCAGGTCAGCCTGGGGAACTGGAAACGCCCCGCCAAATAACAGCCCCCACGCTTGTCACTTCGTGTACTACGCTGCCCCCCGAGGGGGCTAATTTTTCTTGGGGCGGCCCGGCGAAAAATTTATTCAGGTTAAAACTGGTTTGGCTGGCAGCATCACGCGGGCGCCGAATTTGCTGCGCTTGATGCTGAAGAAGGTCTTCACATTGCGCACATTGGCGTCGGCCGTGAACAGCCGCTGCGCCAGCACCAGATAGTCAGGCATGTTGGCCGCATGCACCACCAGCAGGAAGTCCGGGCCCGGCGAGACGCGGTAGCACTGCTGCACGGCGTCGTCGACGAGGACACGCTTTTCAAACGATTCCTGCGCCTCATTGTCTTGCCGGTCCAGGGTGATCTCGACAATGGCGCACAGCCCGTGGCCGACCACTGCGGCCAGCTTGTCGACGCTGAGCACCGCGATCTCACGCTCGATCAGTCCGGCATCGCGCAGGCGCTTGACGCGGCGCAGGCAGGTCGGGGGTGAAATGTGCGCCAGCGCCGCCAGGTCCAAGTTGCTGCGCGACGCATCGGTCTGCAATTGGTCGAGCAGCAGCAGATCGGTTGCATCAAGGGCCAGCGCGTCCATGATCCCGAAAAGCCGTGTGGTTTGGGAACGCCGGTCAGGCGTCGGGGGCTGATTGCGCGCGCCGGCGGCGCTCCAACCAGGCCTGCAGTTCGCCCACCACGCCCTTGCGGAAAGCCAACACGCACAGCACAAAGATCACGCCGATGATCACGTTGACCCAGGAGCCGACCTTGTCGGCCAGCATGTCCTGCAGCGAGATCACGATGCCGGCGCCAAAAACCGGCCCGAAGAAGGTGCCCACGCCGCCCAGCAGCGTCATCAGGATCACCTCGCCCGACATCGTCCAGTGCACGTCGGACAGCGTGGCAAAGCCCATCACGAGTGTCTTGAGCGAGCCGGCCAGCCCGGCCAGCGCGGCCGACAGCACAAAGGCCAGCAGCTTGTAGCGGTCGACCTGGTAGCCCAGCGAGATGGCACGCGGCTCGTTCTCGCGGATCATCTTGAGCACCTGCCCGAACGGCGAATGCACGATGCGCGAGATGAACAGAAAGCACGCCACGAATACCGCGACCACGAGGTAGTACATGGCGGTGTCGGATTCGAGCGCGATCATGCCGAACAGGGCGCCGCGCGGCACGCCCTGCAGTCCGTCTTCACCGCCGGTGAAGGGCGCCTGCAGGCAGCCGAAATACACCATCTGCGCCAGCGCCATGGTGATCATCGCGAAGTAGATGCCCTGGCGCCGGATCGCCACCAGGCCGACCACGCCGCCGATCAGGCCTGAGCCGATGACGCCGGCCACGATGGCCAACTCGGGTGAGAGGTTTTGCGACTTGATCAGCCAGCCTGTGATGTAGGCGGCCGAGCCGAAGAAGGCCGCATGCCCGAAGGACAGCAAGCCGGTGAAGCCCAGCAGCAGGTTGAACGCGCTGGCAAAAATGGCGAAGCACAGCAGCTTCATGACGAACACCGGATACAGGCCGAGCACGGGCGCCAGCAGCGCCAGGATCAGCAGCGCGACATAGGTGACGCGAATGAGTCTTTGGGCGCTTGTCATTCAGGCTTCTTTCCCAAAAAGGCCGGCCGGGCGGAACATGAGGACGATGACCATGATGACGAACACCACGATGCTCGATGCCTCCGGGTAGAACACGCGGGTCAGGCCCTCGACCACGCCCAGGCCCAGCCCGGTCAGGATGGAGCCCATGATGGAGCCCATGCCGCCGATCACGACCACCGCAAAGACGACGATGATCAGGTTCGATCCCATCAGCGGATTGACCTGGATGATGGGCGCGGCCAGCACGCCGGCCAGCGCCGCGAGCGCGGCACCGGCGCCGTAGGTCAGCATCACCATCAAGGGCACGTTGACGCCGAAGGCCTGCACCAGCGCGGCGTTTTCGGTGCCGGCGCGCAGGTAGGCGCCCAGACGCGTGCGCTCGATCAGGTACCAGGTGCCCAGGCACACCAGCAGCGACACCAGCACCACCCAGGCGCGGTAGTTCGGCAGCACCATGAAACCGAGGTTGGTGGCGCCCGACAGGAGCTCGGGCACGTCGTAATTCTGGCCGGAGGCGCCGTACAGTTCGCGGAAGATGCCCTCAAAAATCAGGGCCAGGCCGAAGGTCAGCAACAGGCCGTACAGCGGGTCGAGCTTGTACAAATGCTTGAGGAACAGCCGTTCGATCACGACGCCGAGCAGGCCTACCGTGAGCGGCGCCAGCAGTAGGGCTCCCCAGTAGTTGATGCCGAATTTGTTGAGCATGATCCAGGCCGCAAACGCGCCCAGCATGTACAACGCACCGTGCGCGAAATTGACCACGCCGAGCAGGCCGAAGATGACCGCCAGGCCGAGGCTGAGCATGGCGTAGAACGCGCCATTGACCAGGCCCAGCAGCAACTGGCCCAGAAACGCCTGTAAAGGGATGCCGAATATTTCCATGTCGCCTGTCGTCAAGCCCCGCTCCAAGGGGAGCGGGGTTAGGGGTGGGTCAAATTACTTCTTGAGCAGCGCGCACTTGGACTCGGCCACCGTGGTGAAGGCCTGCTCGCCGGGGATCTTGGCGATGGTCTTGTAATAATCCCACGGTGTGCTGGAGTCCTTGCTCGATTTCACTTCAAACAGGTACATGTCGTGGATCATGCGGCCGTCGGCGCGGATCTGACCCTTGCTGTAGAAATCGTCGAACTTCATGCTCTTGAGCGTGCCCATGACCTTGTCCGAATCGGTGGTGCCGGCGGTCTGCACGGCCTTGAGGTAGTTCGCGGCAGCGGAGTAGTCTGCGGCCTGCAGGCTCGACGGCATGCGCTTGTATTTTTCGAAGAAGCGCTTGGCGAACTTGCGCGAGGCGTCGTCCTGGTTCCAGTACCAGCTGTCGGCCAGTTGCAGGCCTTCCGTGTTGGCCAGACCCAGGCTGTGCACGTCATTGATGAACACCAGCAGGCCGGCGACCTTCATGGTCTTGGTGATGCCGAATTCCTTGGCCGCCTTCATGGCGTTGGTGAAGTCGCCGCCTGCGTTGGCCAGTCCGAGAATCTGTGCCTTGGAAGCCTGCGCCTGCAGCAGGAAGGCCGAGAAGTCCGATGCGTTGAGCGGATGGCGCGCGGCCCCGGCGACGGTGCCGCCGTTGGCCTTGACGACGTTGGCGGCGTCGCTTTCGAGCGAATAGCCAAACGCATAGTCGGCGGTCAGGAAGTACCAGCTCTTGTTGCCGGCCTTGACCAGCGCCGTGCCCGCTACCTTGGCCAGCGACACGGTGTCATAGGCGTAGTGCACGGTGTAGGGCGAGCAGTCTTCATTGGTCAGGCGCGCCGAGCCCGCGCCGATGGCGATGAAGGGGCGCTTCTTTTCGATCGCCACCTTGCTCATGGCCAGCGAGGTGCCCGAGTTGGTGCCGCCGATCAGCACGGACAGACCTTCCTTGTCCATCCATTCGCGCGCTTTGGAACTGGCGACGTCGGCCTTGTTCTGGTGGTCGGCGGTCAGCACTTCGATCGGGCGGTTGAGCACCTTGCCGCCAAAATCCTGCGCTGCCCACTTGATCATTTCACCGCCGGCGGGGCCGTCGATGTCGGCATACAGGCTCGACATGTCGGTGATGAAGCCGATCCGGACCGGGCCGGTGTTCTGGGCGAATGCGCCGGCACCGAATCCAATGGCCAATGCGGTGACGAGAGTCTTGAGTTTCATGCTATCTCCTGGTTGCTGGGTGTCAAAAAACGGGGTCAAAATCAAAGGGTGGAGCGGGCGCGGCAGCGGCGTCAAACACCGAGGTATTCCTGCAGCAGGCCCATGTTCTGGCTCAGTTCGTGCTGGGCAAATTGCTTGACGATGGCACCGTGCTCCATGACATAAAAGCGGTCGGCCAGCGGCGCGGCGAAACGGAAGTTTTGCTCCACCAGCACGATGGTGTAGCCCTTGGCCTTGAGCGTGAGGATCATCTCGGCGAGCTTTTGCACGATGACTGGCGCCAGGCCTTCCGATATCTCGTCGAGCAGCAGCAGGCGCGCGCCGGTGCGCAGGATGCGCGCGACGGCCAGCATCTGCTGCTCGCCGCCCGACAGGCGAGTCCCCGGGCTGGCGGCGCGTTCCTGCAGGTTCGGGAACATGGTGTAGATCTCGGCCACGCTCATGCCGCCGCTCGCCAGCGTCGGCGGCAGCATCAGGTTTTCCTCGGCGGTCAGGCTGGCAAAGATGCCGCGTTCTTCCGGGCAATAGCCCAGTCCGAGGTGCGCCACCTTGTGCGGCGCGAGCTTGATGGTCTCGACGCCGTTGATCTTGATCGAGCCTTTGCGCGCGCCGGTCAGGCCGACGATCGCGCGCAGCGTGGTGGTGCGCCCGGCGCCGTTGCGCCCGAGCAGGGTCACGACCTCGCCCTCGTGCACCGACAGGTCGACGCCATGCAGGATGTGCGATTCGCCATACCAGGCGTGCAAGCCTTCGATGCGCAGGAGTTCTTTGGACATCAAATTTTCCGACGGGCCGCCCCGAGGAAAATTAGCCCCGTCGGGGGGCAGCGAGGACACGTTAGTGCCGAGCGTGGGGGCCATCAGTGCGCTCCGACCAATTCGGTATTGGCGCTGCCCATGTAGGCCTCGATCACCAACGGGTTGCGCGAGACCTCGGTGTAGGGGCCGTCCGCGATGATGGTGCCGCGCTGCAGGACCGTGATGCGGTCGGCGATCGATGCCACCACGTTCATGTTGTGCTCCACCATCAGGATGGTGCGTCCGCTGGAGACTTTCTTGATCAGCTGCGTCACGCGGTCGACATCCTCGTGGCCCATGCCTTGCGTCGGTTCGTCCAGCAGCATCAGTTCAGGCTCCAGCGCGAGCGTCGTGGCCAGTTCCAGGGCGCGCTTGCGGCCGTAAGGCAGGTTGACCGTCAGTTCGTCGGCGAAGTCCTGCAGGTCGACTGCGGCCAGCAGTTCGTGGGCCCGAGCGTGCAGCGGTGTCAGCGTGCTCTCGGCCTTCCAGAAGTGAAATGAGGTGCCCAGGTTGCGCTGCAGGGCGGCGCGCACATTCTCCAGCACCGTCATGTGCGGGAACACCGCCGAGATCTGGAACGAGCGCACAATGCCGCGCCGTGCCGTCTGGGCCGGCTGCTCGGTCGTGATGTCGACGTCGTTGAAGACGATGCTGCCACTCGTCGGATGCAGGAATTTGGTCAGCAGGTTGAAGAAGGTGGTCTTGCCGGCCCCGTTCGGGCCGATCAGGGCGTGGATATGGCCGCGCCGGACCTTCAGGTTGACCTGATTGACCGCCACGAATCCCCTGAATTCCTTGGTCAAACTCCGTGTTTCAAGAATGTACTCCGCTGACAATTCGCCCTCCGGCTATCCCAGTTGTGTTGACGGATGCACAGGCCCGCAACAAGAAATTTAATGCTAACAACATACGCCGCACGACGTTAGCGGGTTAGCACCTATGCGGCACAACTCAAAGATAATGAAATTATATTTCAATATAGTAACGCAATTGGAATTTATATATAATAAAATCTATAGATGAAATATTGCATCGTTAATCGTGAAAAGTCGGATGCATATTTCTAGCAAAGCCTTCTACCATTGGTGATCTTACTTTTGGAGTCTTCAATGTGTGGCATCGTCGGCGCGGTATCGATCCGCAATATCGTTCCCATTCTGGTTCAGGGGCTGCAGCGGCTCGAGTACCGCGGCTATGACTCGTGCGGCGTGGCGGTGGTGGCCAACGGGCTGCAGCGCGCGCGCAGCACCTCGCGCGTGGCGGAACTGGCCGAGCAGGTGGCCGCCACGGGGCTCGAGGGCACGACCGGCATTGCCCACACGCGCTGGGCCACGCACGGTGCGCCAGTCGTCCACAATGCGCACCCGCATTTCAGCCATGGCGCCGGACCGGACGCAGCGAGCCGCCCCGGCCGTGTCGCCTTGGTGCACAACGGCATCATCGAGAACCACGATGAACTGCGCACCGCCCTGCAGGCCAAGGGCTACGTCTTCCAGAGCCAGACCGACACCGAGGTTATCGCCCACTTGATCGAGAGCCTGTACGAAGGAGATCTGTTTGAAGCCGTCAAGGCCGCGCTTAAGTCTTTGCATGGCGCCTATGCCATCGCGGTATTCTGCAAGGACGAGCCGCATCGTCTGATCGGCGCGCGCGCAGGCTCACCGCTGATCCTGGGTGTCGGCAAGGACGGGCAGGAGCACTTTCTGGCCAGCGACGCCATGGCCCTGGCCGGTGTGACGGATCAGATCGTGTACCTCGACGAGGGCGACGTGGTGGACATCCAGTTGGGCAAGTACTGGCTCGTGGACAAGAACTACAAGCCCGTGACGCCGCAGCAGCGACCGGTCAAGACCGTGATCGCGCACAGCGGCGCGGCCGAACTCGGGCCCTATCGGCATTACATGCAGAAGGAAATCTTCGAGCAGCCGCGCGCCATCGCCGATACGCTTGAAGGCGTCGATGGCATCGTGCCCGAGCTGTTCGATCTGGAGATGAATCACGCACCCGGGCTGAACGCCGCGCGCGTCTTCCAGGAGATCGACTCGGTCCTGATCCTGGCCTGCGGCACCAGCTACTACAGCGGCTGCACGGCCAAGTACTGGCTCGAGAGCATCGCCAAGATCCCAACGCAGGTGGAAGTGGCCAGCGAATACCGCTACCGCGACTCCGTCCCCAACCCGCGCACGCTGGTGGTCACCATCACGCAGTCGGGCGAGACGGCCGACACACTGGCCGCATTGCGCCATGCGCAAAGCCTGGGCATGACGCACACATTGACCATCTGCAACGTGGCCAGCAGCGCCATGGTGCGCGAGTGCGAACTGGCCTACATCACGCGCGCCGGCATCGAGATCGGCGTGGCCTCCACCAAAGCGTTCACGGCGCAGCTTGCCGGCCTCTTCCTGTTGACGCTGGCGCTGGCCCAGGCTAAGGGACGCCTGAGCGCTGACGAAGAAGCGCGCCACCTCAAGGCCATGCGCCATCTGCCCGCCGCGCTGCAAGCGGTGCTGGCGCTCGAACCCCAGGTGATCGTCTGGTCCGAAGACTTTGCCAAGATGGACAACGCGCTCTTTCTGGGGCGCGGTCTGCATTACCCGATCGCGCTCGAAGGCGCGCTCAAGCTCAAGGAAATCAGCTACATCCACGCCGAGGCCTACCCCGCGGGCGAACTCAAGCACGGGCCGCTGGCCCTGGTCACCAGCGCCATGCCGGTGGTCACGGTGGCGCCCAATGACGCCTTGCTGGAAAAGCTCAAGAGCAACATGCACGAAGTGCGCGCCCGCGGTGGCGTGCTCTATGTGCTGGCCGATGCCGACACCAGGATCGAGAGCGGTGAAGGCCTGCATGTGATCCGCATGCCTGAGCACTACGGTGAGTTGTCACCATTGCTGCACGTCGTGCCGCTGCAACTGCTGGCTTATCACACGGCCTGTGCGCGCGGCACTGATGTCGACAAGCCGCGCAACCTGGCCAAGAGCGTCACCGTGGAGTAGTTCAGCTAGTGAGTAATTTTGACGACGCATCTGGAGTCCGGATCGTCGTCAAGCTCACTGTCAAAGAACTCATCCAGCGTCCCTACACAGACTATCAAAAGCTCCTGTTTCGCAAGATTTGTATCCTGCACGTGCGAGAAAGTCTCACGTTCAAAGCCATTGCCGAACAGCTTGACCGCGAAGGCTACAAGTCACCGACAGAACTCACACTGACTGCCGAGATCGTCTTTGGCATCTACAAGAAAGGCAAGGTCAGGGAAGATCGTCTTTCCGCTAAGCCCAAACGAGAAATCGTCCAGATCGTGGTGATGTGACGTCCTTCTAAATGTCATTGTTTGTGCGCTGCCGAGCTTGTTCTACGAGGAACACTTGTGTCGTTCTGGGGCAGTTCAGCGGCGAATACAGATAGGACCTGCGAGGACCGCCGCTGAGCGATTTGTTGCAATCACGCATATCAGCGCAAGTCGGCGCTGATTTTTTTTGCTCTACGCTGGATTTGACACGCCTCAGTGCTTTTTTGTCCGACTCTTTTCCCGAAGCATCGCCAGGCGCTGCCGCTCGTGGAACGCAAGGTTGCAGCGCTTCTGGTTCATCTCAAAACGATCCATTGCTGTCCTAATGTCATTTTGCGTCGGAACAGGCGTGTTCGCAGCACGTGTCATTTGCGCTGTCAAGCTGCGGATCAACTGCTCACGTTTGGCTGGCTCGGGAGTGGGCGTTGTCGGAACACGCTTGTTGTAGGTCGTGGGTCTTGGGTAAGAGAGATTGATGTCGGCGAACTCAAAGAAGCGCATATGACTATTTATCGCCCACGCGGAGAGTCAGTCTTTACCATAGCGGCAGTCACCATTGTTTGTCGATGTCACGCTCAACACATTCGGCGCACCATAGACGACAGCATCGGTGGTGTCTGTGCCAGTCCAGCAAGAAATATGATGCTATTAGGCAAACTTTCAGCAATTGAGCTTGACGAAGGGTGCTGTTAAAGATAAAAGCCTCAGTTGGATATAGTGACAACCACATTTCTACCGAATTAGTCGTCAAAAACGCAGCTATCCTAGAAATACCACCCTTCAATCTTAGATGGTCAAGTTCAAAAATGAATAGTAGCTTATCCAAATTAGTGCGCAATTTAATTTATATCTGTGTATCCATTAGTTATGGACAAGCATTTTGTCAAACATCGGCAGATGGTGTGGTATTTCAAATAGAGCCCAAATACTTTAGGGCTCTTCCATTTTCCGAAGGAATGGCTAAAGTATCGATTGGTAATATAAAAAGTCATAAATCAGGATTTATTAATAAAACCGGGAAACTTGTTGTAGAAGCAATATATGATGATGTCGATATGTTCGCAGAAGGATTGGCTGCGGTAAAGATTGGGAGTGATACTGAGGGGAAATGGGGCTATATAAATAAAATCGGAAAAATTGTAATTCAACCTCAGTTTTCGCAGTCTGACCTGTCCATTTCACCCGCAAGTCGATTTAGCGAAGGCTTGGCGGCGGTTCACATTGGTAATGCTGAAACAGGATCGTGGGGTTATATAGATAAAACAGGCAAAATCGTAATTAATCCAAATTATTATTGGGCATATCAGTTCAAGGATGGTTTTGCGGTTGTGAAAGTTGGCGGGAAAACGTCAGGTCTTTGGGGGTTCATAGACAAAAAAGGAAATTTCGCAATTAATCCAAAATATCAAGCTGCCGGTTCTTTCGGCGAAGGACTTGTTCCTGTAAACATAGGGACAGAAGAAAAGCCAGAATGGGTCTATATTGATAAGAATGAAAACATTAAGCTATCGATACCTACTGCTTATGCTGACAAATACAGATGGAGATATGCCGATACTTTTTCGAATGGATTTGCTAGAGTTGTGTTTGAATCGCTGGAAAATCAAAATATCACATTTTCTAAATTTATCAATAGAAATGGATATATTGTGCTGGATGGATTAAGTGAATACGGATCAAATTTTAAAGAGGGACTTGCCGTTGTTAGATCCAAAACGAATTCAGGTATACGATATGGTTTTGCCAATACGAAAGGTGAGGTCGTAATTCAGTATCAATTTTCTGAAGCACACGATTTTTCAGAAGGGGTTGCGCGGGTTCAAATAGGAGACGAACAAACTGGAAAAATCGGGTTTATAAATAGAGACGGAAAATTTGTAATTAACCCTGTCTTTAGCACGGAAGGTATTTTGAATGTTTTCGATTTTTCAGAAGGATTAGCGGCTGTCAGGGCGGGTTCGGACAAAACAGGGCTTTGGGGTTACATCAGAATTCCCAAATAGGTATTATTTACCAATGACTGATCGCAATATTTCATTGCGTGCTTCATTAAGCCAGTAGTCATAGTGTTTTTCAATCGTTATTTGTCCGCTGTGTATTGTTACCTCACAGCACGTTTGTAGCATCTTATGCAAATGCAATGTTGATTGCAGCATAAAATCTGTCCTGGGATAGAATAAATCTTTCGACGATCTTTCTCGATGAGCTAAGTATTTGTTTCTATAGTCCAAGATGGATTTTCCAGCTTTTTCGAAGTCGCCGAGAGAGATTGACATATTTGTCAGTAAATCACTTCTCCATTCATCGTGATTTTTGAATATGTTCTTCCAGTTGCATTCCGCAAAATCTGATTTATTTTTATTTTTATCCAAAAACAATTTGCACCATTCTATTGTTGCCATATCCAAAAAGTTCCCGTTAGCTCTTTTCCAGAAATCATTGTTATTAATCAATTGTCTTTGACTATTTTCTACTTTCCATCCTGCGCTATAGCAAGCCAAGTTACCTATACAGTTTTCCGCCAAGTCTAGCGAAAGAATAACGATCTCAAAGCTGGGGGCTTCAGTATGGTTGGGTGACATTTTGTTTATCAAGGATAATGGGGATATGTCTACTATATATCGCCTTTACTTTTTTACGTAAGTTTTTTCTTAGGCAGTGTTAAGCCTTAAACCTAGCCTTAACAGCTTCCGCAGCCACGTCGATTTGAGCATCAAGTTCACCTGTCTCAACCGCTGATTTCAAGGTCTCCAGCACAGATACCAACTCTGTGCTGGACGAAATCTCTACGCTGTTCTTCCCCTTTGAAAAGTCAATCGTCCGACTTCCATAGCGAAGCTGTACGCACACTTTGCCGCTGTCTGCCGTGAAGAACCACGGACGAACACGCTTTGACACTTCCACCTGCGCAATCGCTCCCGTGTCGCTGTCACGCACATTGCGAAGACGCTTCGGTGCGTATGTCTTGCCTTCCGCAAGCGCCTTAGCAAGCAGAATTTGATCCATCAGTTTGACGCACAGTTTATTGCGCCGAAGTTGAACACTCGGCAATGCTGACGGACGCTTTGCGGAAACAAGCTTCAATGAAGACAGAACACCCATTCAATTTCTCCTGTTTATTAATGAATGTCGATATATTGCTCCCTGCTCCAATTCATTCCTATCCATTTATTGCAGAAATATTTGGTTATTTGACGGTTTTATTTGGTATGGCATAAATATATGAATGAGCACTCTATCCGAACAACTAAATCATCAATTTGACCAGTCAATTCAAAAGTTCAATGATGCGAACTATGACTGGTTGATGCAATTTGATAGACATTTCACTCATGCCGTGACTTTTACATTCAATCCAAGAAGAATAAGACGCCTCGAAGAGGGCAATGATGAAACATTTTGGGTTCCAACCAAAGCGGACATACTTGAATTGCAAAAGAAAAGCTTCCGCTGCTTTCGCTTCAAGCTCAATAAGCTATTGTTTGGCAATGACGTCACTCGCAGAGGACGAGGTGTGTTGATGGTTCCCATCATTGAAGGACTATATAGTGGTGGTCGTGTCCATTACCACTGCGCTATCGCTGTTCCGGCTGATCGTATGAGCGTCTTTGAAGGCAAGTTGCGTGATGCTTGGCGATATGCGCCATTGTCAGGCGATCAAGTAGATATTCAGCCCTATAGAAATCAGGGCTGGCTCGGATATATCAGCAAACATGCCAAATACCTTAACCGCGAGTGTATTGATTGGGACAACGTGTTTGTTCCGAAGTGCTTTGAACCATCCATTGCTGACTGATTGGTCCCCTGGATGATGACAAAAAGAGCTACAGGCTCTTTAATAGCGTAGCCATACCCAGAAATAGTTAGTGTTGACAAGTCCGAAATGAAAGGCTCGATCAAACAGCAAAGACGATCAGGAAGACAGAAATTCGAAATCAAAGGGAATATCAAAAAGATTTGGTTATCAGCTAACCTATTGAATTTAATAGGGAATATATATTTAACCAAAAGGATTGTCCGACTAAATCAATGGGTTCAGAATAAATACTACTGAATTGATTGATTTGAAAGGAAACCAACAATGCCTGAAGCAAAAGTGCTCAACGAAAAAGAAATCCGTAAAGTCTTGCTCCACATCGCAAGCCGCAAACACGCTACGCGCAATCGCGCTATGTTCGTGCTTATGAATATGACAGGGATGCGCGTCGGTGAATGTGCTGCACTTCGCTTGTGCGACGTTCTTTCGAGGGACGGCAGCATTGTCGAGGAAATCAGGCTTGCTGCCGAACAGACCAAGGGCTCGAAGGGACGGACGGTTGTTCTGTCACAGAAAGCGCAGGAAGAAATAAGGAACTACCTGCAAACACGCTTCAAGCTGAGGGACCTGCTGGCGGTGACGATGACCGACACCACCCGTGCTCTTTTCACGACACAAAAAGAGCCGAATAGAGGCTTTAGCGCGTCAACGCTGGCGCAGCACTTTCACTACATCTACAAGGGTGCAGGGGTCGCTGGCGGTTCATCGCATAGTTCGCGCAGGTCGTTCATCACGAAACTGGCAAATAAGGGCGTGTCGGTGCGAGTGCTGATGGACCTGGCAGGACATTCATCGCTGGCTGTGACTCAGAAATACATTGATGTTAATCCGGCGATGCTGCGCTCTGCAGTTGAGTTGCTCGGGTGACATTGTTCGTCGTGGAACAAAAAAAGCCACCCGAAGGTGGCTTTTTTCTCAGCGAGTTCATCAGGCTGCTTTCTGCTCCACGACGTCATTCAGCGCAGTTTGAGACATAGCGCTGACCTCGCGCCCCATATCCCACGATTCAGGCTTGAACGGGTTGGGCGCGTGAGTCGCCTTGAGTTGCTTATAGCGCTTATCCTTGCGATTGTTATAGGCTGCAATAAGCCCAGCCGGAAGTTGAACACGCACAGGCAAGTTCGCTTGAACTTCCATCATCGCCTTCTCAAATGCGTGCCAGTCCAGATCGTCAGGCATCTTCGTGAAATAGATGCTCGCCACGACCGTGGCGCCGAGCACCTTGTCGCTCTTCTCCTCGCTCGTAAGAAGCGCAGGCTTGATGATGTCGTCAAGATTGTTGAGATCGCGTGTCTCCTTGACAAGCTTATTGATCGCTGAAACGGTCATTTCTTTGAAAGACCGTTTCATCTCAATCATGTTCTCAAAGACCTGTGCGGGAATTTGCGTGAGCGAGTAGATGCTAGACCAGCTCGCCGGCAGTCGATCAGCATAGGCAATCAGCCGAGGCTGAATTTTGCCGATGACAATGAATTTGCGAATGACGCTGCTGTAATCCTTGTAGCCGATCTCCTCACAGAAGGTTGCGAACTCCGCAGAATTCAGAGACTTGTTTGCCTCGTAAACAAGGCGACACATCGACAGCGTTTCACGCGCTGTGACTTCCTCAGCTGGGT
>CAIKMZ010000022.1 GCA_903828665.1 uncultured beta proteobacterium | reverse complement strand
GGTGGTCACGATAAACCAGAATGCCTGGTCACGATCGGCCGGAATGAGCGGTCACGATCCACCAGAATCGCCGGTCACGATAAACCGGAACGGGTGGTCACGATCGACCGGAATACCCAGCAACATTTAGCAGTTCACACGGCGTCTTATCCTTGAGCGCCGGAACGTTGTACGTATCCAGGTCGGAGAAGCAAAGCTTCATGTACTTCAGGCCAGAGCCACGCCGACTCCGTTTTGTATGAAAGGCGCCCTGACTTATCCATACGTCGGCGATGCCTCGGTACTTCTCGATCACAAATGGCATCTCCGTCAGTGGATGGCAAATTTGCTTTTTATCTTTACTGCCAAGTGCTTTGCGCACCAGTATTGCGAAGTATCCTTCTGCGCAGGTGTCATGGAATTGTGTCGCTTCGCAGTCGGAACTTCCGATTGCGCTGCGTCTTGTGCGGAAGGGACTATCGAAAACGTTCGAGGTCCGAACGACTGAGTGCTGGCGGTCATCGTTATCGGTTTTGGCACAGTCGTTGAGCGCGTTTGACAGTCCGCTCATTGCTGCGCTCCACTGCTGCAAGCCTGCAACTTGCGGAAAGAACAATTATGCGATATACTATCCGCAAAATTGGATTCTTTTAGAAAGATGTTCCGAACCCTCTGAATTCCCGCCTGGTAGCTTATGGATTCAGAGGTTCTTCCTTTTTTGGGTCTTGGAACATAGGCCCTTGCTAGGAGGTGCAATTACATTCGGTCAGTCGTTAGGCTGGAGACTCCACAGTCAATGCTATTGCGGACAACTTGAGACCTATTGATGTATTCGACCATGAGCGAACGCATGATTAGCGCTCCCGTCACGCCGGGTATCGGCTCCCTCCCGACGGCTGCGAAGAATTTCTCCCGCAGATCCGCAGGCACTTTAAGTCCGATGATGACCGTCGGCACAGATTTTGATAGTCGAGGTGCTGCCATAAATTTCCCGCAGTTGATGAAGATGCATTGAGTATATGCAATACACCGTAAATTGTCAACCCTCGGGGCTCAAGTGGCCTCAGCCTATGCGAAACCAGATGTTGCCATTACCAGGACTTCCTAATCAAGCTTGGTATGGCAGCAGGGGGCAGGTCATTAGAAGCGAAGCGAGTTTTGCGGCAATGAGAGCTAAGTGCTGATTTCGCCGGCCCACTCCCCGCCACACACACACGAATTCGTCCAGCCTAAATTGCTGAGCGCTTTTTTGATATGGTTGGAATGGCGATGCTCAATGCCTGTACCGCCAAAGGATGCGCAATAGATCCCCGGGAAATGGGGCGGTTAGAGGGATCAGTTGACGACGGATGGAGCGCTGCTGTGGCGGTCCACTTGGCTGGCTTCTTCGATGATTCTGACTTGTTTTGCGGTGGCACGCTCAAGCACATGGGCATAGGCCCGCTTTTTTTCAGCCGAAGACGCAGTGCGGATGAACTTCGAAAACGAAGTTTCCTCCACCAGCCTAGATTTTCGGAATAAGAGAGAAAACATGACAAATGAACCTATGAACTAACCAACTTCAAAACCTGATCACGAGTGAACTTTTCCGGGACGTAACTGTCGATTCGATCGACATTCGCTTGATAAGTTCGCTGTGAACCGTCGATATTCTTTAACAATACATCAATTTTAATGTCCTGTCCGAACTTTACCTTAAGCTTCTGTGCTACGTCGCGAGCTGCAAAATACTGATTGACAAACTGTTCCGGAGGAATCTTCCGGCCTTCTGCGCGTTCTCTAGCCTGCACAAATTTCCAAGCAAATTGCGGCTCTTGGTAGACGTACAAGATTTGAACCAGTCTGCCCTTATCCAGCGATCGAGCGATGTTTCTCTCGGCAACGTCGTAGTTTGAAAGCGTTCCGTCCAGTAGGAAGCTCTGACTTTGCTTCAATGCAAGGTCATGAATTCTTTCGACAATTGGAGTCACAGCTCGCTGCAACAACCAGGAATTGGCGCCGTTATAGCCAGGAAACTCCAGGCGCAGTTCATCCGGATCTATCCTAAGCACCGAGCCAAGCTCTTTAATAAGCTCGATCGACGCCTCAGTCTTCCCGGCCCCCGGCGAACCTGACATGAAAACTGAAACAGGGTGCTCCTCGCCTGGAAAGATCGCTATGTCAGCAATCCGTCGTGCAATGGCATTGCGATTCGCCTTGGCAAACTTGATCGCTTCTTGCTCAAATAGGGATTGGTCTTCCGTCACGGCGTGTACCACTGGTGAACATATGCACATCTTAGAAGAAAAGCGGCGACCATACCGACCGACTACAAGATGGTGGCCCCGGCGTTGCGCACCTGTTCAAGCTGGCGCGACTTGTCACGGTGGTGGACATTGGGCGCAGAACCGAACCAGCGGCTTTGCCACCAACGGCGCAGTTCTGACGGCACCGGCTGCGGTGACGGACACGCCATCAAAGGCCTGCAGGCTTGCTGCCCGGAGCCAGGTTCTTTTTGCCTGAGCCGTCACGCTATTCCCACAGTCCGGCCTTTGGCGACTGCATGACAGCGCCCTGAAATTCGCCATGGCCTGCTCCACCGGGACGGCTTCAGTCTGATGCTGGCGCATCGCGGCAACCCAACGCCGCAGGACCGCTGCTGTGCGCACGCAAGGACTCGTTGGCTGCGGCGACCTCCAAGCCATCGAGGAGCCGGACGACCGCTTGGTGTTGCTTGAACATACTGGCTAGCCTGAGGAGGCGCTAATGCTCCGCCTTGATCGCCGTCGCGGCCCGAGTCCCGACTGAAACGAGCTCCAACCAGTCAGCCGTGACACCTGCGCCGGTTTTGGGTTCGGACGTCACCCTTGACCTCTTCATCGTTGACCGCCTGCTTGGGTGCGGCGAGCACTTCGGAATCCGCCACTTTCAGAACTGACCGACTGTTGCTGAGAAATACGTTCGTTGAAAGGCTGCTTCAGAGCGGGCGGTCTTACTGGCGTTGCAGCCACTCACCGTGGAACAATTTCAATTCCGTATGGGCGCACTGCTAGGCGACAGAATTGAACCGTCGGTTTCAGCCCTCCTCAATCTCCAGTCCCACACCTTTAAATTTGTCTTCGTCGCAGCCTGCCTCCTCCATGATCTTTCGCGCCTCGTCCGTCGATACCACTCGCACACCGCTACCGCCACGGTTTGAGCTTCCATGCGTCTCAACCCACATAGTTAATGGGCCGCCTTCGCCAGCAACAAAAAAAGTCCCTTTTTTTGTGCGATACAGATCTGTGTTGTGATGACGAAAATCGCTGTGACTGTAGGCACCACCCGGCAATGTGCAAATTTGCTCAGCGGTTTCGGTGTTGTATTTTTTTCCCTCGATGACTGCCTTCATATTCTTCTCCAGTTTGCCGGGCTTTCGCCTAGCGGTTCCAGGCGCTGCCGGATCAGATTCAATTTGAGACATTGAATTGTTATAGTATATGCTATCCACATCACAACGTCAACAGCTTGGCTCATTTTTCTTGTAATGTTTTTATCCTGAAATTTCAAAAAAGCGCAAATCTCCTTGCGTCGCCCGCCAGGTATTCAAGCACGGCGCCGACACACCGGCTGGCCTTCGACCTGGTGGTCTAGTGCAATAGTCAGCCCAGAACCCACTGTTCCTATTGCGACCTTTCAGCCCGAAATTGGACCGGCCAATAAGTGAAATAGCAGGCGGAAAGGTCAAAGACACCTAGAGCCATGTACCGGAAGCAGCCTGCCAAACTGTAACAGTCAAGATTGCATTTTCATTTTTCCCCTTGTCAAATGACTGCGGAGATGATATACTATAAAGTACACAACTAGAAACCAGAGGAAATCATGATCACAAAAGAAGTGCACGATGATGGGGAGGTGATGAGCGAAGCCCAAGTCGCTACTATCCTCGACTGTGAACCGCAAACAATTCAGGAAAAGGCTCGCGCGGGCGAACTTCCCGGTCTTAAATTCGGGCGATCATGGATCTTCCCGCGGTCGGCACTTATTGAGCGCTTGCATGAAATGGCCCTGGCAAACAAGCCCAAACCGCGCCCGACGCCAGCAGCGTACGCGCTCAATATCGCTCGCGGCTCCGGTCACCGTGCGCCACCGCCGTTCCTTCCTGACCTATGAAAACGGTGTATCACATACTTCATTAGCAAATTAAGCTCAGTCCAGACGTGATGAGAGGTCTTCTCCCCTTATGCTTGCGTAACGCAGCGCCATTTTGGTGTCGGACCACCCCATGATTTTGCAGACATCAATCTCGGAAAAAATCCAACCGCGCTCGTTGCGAAGTTCAAACCACCGGCAGGCAGCTTCATGCCTCAAATCGTGCTCTGAAAAGTCTGGAACGCCAGCGTAGTCGAACAGGGTCGAAAACCTCTGGGACAGTTTTCCAGTCGCCTTTTTTTTTTCCTTCAGGTGTCCCGTCCCAAAAAGGAAACAGCAGCCCTTCCTTGCCAACGCACCACTCACGCAGAGGACCTCTCAGGCACTGCTTAATGGGCATGACCCGTCGCTTGATGGCACCGCGATGCCCTTTGGATCCCTCGACGTTAATGACGTTGCGCACCAGGTCAATTGAATCCACCCGCAGTCGGTATGCCTCCAGCAGCCGCATCCCCGTATCAACGATAACAAGGTACAGCAAGTGAAATGCCGCGTCCTGTGTGTAAGGCCGTTCCCTGTCATCACGTTTTACCCCAGCCAGTGCACCCCGAATGCTTGCAACATCTGCCTTCGAAAGCCGCCGATCCCGTGAAACATCCCTTTTGATTTCGGTATCGGCAACGGCAGCATCTGTCTTTGAGTAGGTGCTGTAACCGCGGGGGAGCAGCCGTAATGGATTTGCGGGTGGCTGTGTATCCGGCGCCGTTGTTTGCGTGATGTGCCAGTCAACGACACGGCCGAGGGCCTCCACCCGCTTTCTAACAGTCCCCGGCGCCAAGTTCTTCTTCGGGCCCTTGAGCCATCTCACGTAGTCCTCGACCCATCGGAATGTGATACCGGACCTTCGCAGTCCAATGACGGGCTTGTCGGTAAGCAATACACCAAAGAGCGCGTCGTCGGAGTCGGTAACGGAACCGCGCTTGACGTATTCGCGGACGATCTCCAAAACAAGCAGGTCGTCCTTGGATTTTGGTTCCGACAACATCTCCGGAACCACGATGCCGCGGGCCAGTTGAGACTCCAGGCGATCACCATACTCTTGGGCCTCTTCCCGACTATCAAAGGTATGGAAAAACGGCTTCGGAAGAAGCTTGTGTTTGACGCGGAGTTGGAACGCGGAGCCCCGAGGTTGGATGCTAGACATGCCTGATACTAACCGGCGAAGGGTAGCAAAGAAGCAAGATTTTTTGGTAATCCGTCTAGGCGTGTAACTCGCCTAGACGGACATTACACCCTTTTTAGCGGTAGCACTGCTACCTTTTTCGGTAGCATGGGGGCTTTTTTAGCCCCTTTGGGACCCAAAACAAGAATCGTCTGAAGGACTTAGTTTTTTGCAACTCGTTGATTTTATTGAGTTTTTTTGGAGGCGCGACCCAGAGTCGAACTGGGCTACACGGATTTGCAATCCGTTGCATAACCGATTTGCTATCGCGCCATTTTTATTGACAAAAAAGGGAAGCCTGTGCTTCCCTTTTTCTGGAATCTGGAGCGGGAAAAGAGTCTCGAACTCTCGACCTCAACCTTGGCAAGGTTGCGCTCTACCAACTGAGCTATTCCCGCGTTTCAAGCCACGAATTATAGCGTAATTTTTTCAGGCTTTGGGCATCCTGAGAAAAATTGCGCCGCACCGCACGCTAATGTTTAACCGACCCGGCCGGCTCCGGTGTCGCCACAGCAACCGGCACGGCTGCACCCGTCACCACGACCTCTTCTTCCGGTAACGGCGTCGGCATCCGCTCCAACGCAATTTCAAGCACCTTGTCGATCCAGCGCACCGGCACGATCTCCAAACCATTCTTCACGTTAGCTGGAATGTCTTGCAGGTCCTTGGCGTTTTCCTCCGGGATCAACACCGTCTTGATGCCACCACGCAGCGCTGCCAGCAACTTTTCCTTGAGACCACCAATGGCCGTCACCTCGCCGCGCAACGTGATCTCGCCGGTCATCGCGACGTCGCTGCGCACCGGGATGCCGGTCATGGCCGAAACAAACGCCGTGGTCATGGCCGCGCCCGCACTCGGACCGTCCTTGGGCGTGGCACCGTCGGGCACGTGGATGTGAATGTCCTTCTTCTCGAAAGCCTCATCCTTGATGCCTAGGCGCCGCGAGCGGCTGCGCACCACCGTGCGCGCGGCCTCGACCGACTCCTTCATCACATCGCCCAACGAGCCAGTGCGCGTGATCACGCCCTTGCCCGGCATCATGGCGGCCTCGATCGTCAGCAGATCGCCGCCGACTTCGGTCCAGGCCAGACCCACCACCTGCCCGACTTGGTTGAGTTTCTCGGCACGCCCATAGGAGTACTTGCGCACACCCAGAAAATCATTGAGGTTGTCGGCATCGACATTTACCTGCGCCGTCATCTTCTTGAGCTGTAAACCCTTGACCACCTTGCGGCAAATCTTGGACAGCTCGCGCTCCAGCGAGCGCACACCGGCCTCGCGCGTGTAGTAGCGAACGATGTCGCGCACCGCGTCTTCCGTGATCAGCAGCTCTTCGACCTTGACGCCGTTGTTCTTGAGCTGCTTGGGCAGCAGGAAATTGATCGCGATACTGGTCTTTTCGTCCTCTGTGTAACCCGACAGGCGGATCACTTCCATGCGGTCCAGCAAAGCCGGCGGAATGTTCATGGAATTCGATGTCGCCACGAACATGACGTCGCTCAGGTCGAAGTCGACCTCGACGTAATGGTCGCCGAACTTGTGGTTCTGCTCGGGGTCGAGCACTTCGAGCAGCGCGCTCGACGGGTCACCCCGGAAGTCGGTTCCGAGCTTGTCGATCTCGTCGAGCAGGAACAGCGGATTGCGCGTGCCGACCTTAGACAGGCTCTGCAGCACCTTGCCCGGCATGGCGCCGATGTAGGTGCGCCGGTGGCCGCGGATTTCCGCCTCGTCGCGCATGCCGCCCAGCGCCATGCGCACGTACTTGCGCCCAGTGGCCTTGGCGATCGACTGTCCTAGCGAGGTTTTGCCAACGCCGGGCGGGCCTACCAGGCACAGGATCGGCGCCTTTACCTTGTCGACGCGCTGCTGCACCGCGAGGTACTCCAGAATGCGGTCCTTGACCTTGTCCAGGCCGTAATGATCCTCATTGAGAACCTTCTCGGCGTTGCCCAGGTCGTGCTTGATCTTGGTCTTGCCTGACCAGGGCAGGCCGGTCATGACGTCGATGTAGTTGCGCACGACCGTCGCCTCCGCCGACATCGGCGACATCAGCTTGAGCTTCTTGAGTTCGCCTTCGGTCTTCTTAAGCGCTTCCTTGGGCATCCGCGCCAGCTTGATCTTTTTCTCGATTTCGTCGATATCAGCGCCCTCTTCGCCTTCGCCGAGTTCCTTCTGGATCGCCTTGACCTGTTCGTTCAGGTAGAAATCGCGCTGGTTCTTTTCCATCTGGCGCTTGACGCGGCCGCGGATCTTCTTGTCGACATTGAGGATGTCGACCTCATGCTCGATCTGCTCGAACAAGTTTTCCAGTCGGACCTTGACACCGGCCAGATTGAGCACGGCCTGCTTGTTGTCGAGCTTGAGCGGCAAGTGCGCAGCGATGGTGTCGGCCAGTCGGCCGGCATCGTCGATGCTCGCGATCGAAGTCAGGATCTCGGGTGGAATCTTCTTGTTTAGCTTGACGTACTGATCGAACTGCTGCATCACGGCGCGCCGCAGGGCCTCGATCTCGCTGGCTTGGGCGCGCGACTTGGGCGCGGATTCGGCCTCGGCCTCGATCGGCGTGACGTTGGCGACAAAATGCAGTTCGCCGTCCTCAATCCGGTTAACACGGGCGCGCTGCTGGCCTTCGACCAGCACCTTGACCGTCCCATCGGGCAGCTTGAGCATCTGCAGGATCGTGGCAACGCAGCCGACATCGAACATGTCGGTGACCACCGGATCATCCTTGGCGGCCGCCTTTTGCGCTACCAGCATGATGCGACGCTCGGCCTCCATGGCGGCTTCCAGCGCCTTGATGCTCTTGGGGCGTCCGACAAAAAGCGGGATCACCATGTGCGGGAATACCACTACATCGCGCAGGGGCAATAGCGGCAGATCGAGCGGCGTAGCAGGTAATGGGGTGTGTCCAGACATAAGGAATACCTTTAAGTTACCTGTTCAATATGGATCAGCAAAGCCGATTTTCAAGCCCGCAAACGCAAATCACGCCTGTTTGGCAGCTTCGCGGTAGACCAGCAAAGGCGGCTTGTTCTCTTCGATGGTCGATTCATCGACCACTACCTTGTCGACGTTGGTCGCATTGGGCAACTCGTACATGGTGTCGATCAGCGCCTGCTCCAGAATCGAGCGCAGTCCGCGCGCGCCGGTCTTGCGTGCCAGCGCCTTCTTTGCGATCGCGGTCAGGGCCGACGGGCGGATCTCGAGTCCGACGTCTTCCATCGCCAGCAGTTTGCTGTACTGCTTGACCAGCGCATTCTTGGGCTCGGTCAGGATCTGCACCAGCGCCTCTTCCGTCAGCTCGGCCAAAGTGGCCACCACCGGCATGCGGCCCACCAGTTCCGGGATCAGGCCGAACTTGATCAGATCTTCCGGCTCCACGTCCTTGAAAACCTGGGTCAGGCTGCGCTGCGCCTTGCTCATGACCGTCGCGCCAAACCCCATGCCCGAGGACTGCGTGCGGTTGTCGATGACCTTCTCCAGGCCGAAGAAGGCGCCGCCGCAGATGAACAGGATGTTGGTGGTGTCGACCTGCACAAAGTCCTGGTTCGGATGCTTGCGCCCGCCCTGCGGCGGCACGCTGGCCATGGTGCCTTCGATCAGCTTGAGCAGCGCCTGCTGCACACCCTCGCCCGAGACGTCGCGCGTGATCGAGGGGTTGTCGGACTTGCGAGAAATCTTGTCGATCTCGTCGATGTAGACGATGCCCCGCTGCGCCCGTTCGACATCGTAATTGCAGCTCTGCAAGAGCTTGAGCACGATGTTCTCAACGTCCTCGCCGACATAGCCGGCTTCGGTCAGGGTGGTCGCATCGGCCATCACGAACGGCACGTCGAGCATGCGCGCCAGCGTCTGCGCCAGCAACGTCTTGCCGGAACCGGTTGGGCCGATCAGCAGAATGTTGCTCTTGGCCAGTTCGACGTCGTCCTTCTTGGCTTTTTCCTTGTGCCGCAACCGTTTGTAATGGTTGTAGACCGCCACCGCCAGAATGCGCTTGGCCGCTTCCTGCCCGATCACATAGCTGTCCAGATTGGCCTTGATTTCGGCCGGCGTCGGCAGGTCCCCCGTGGCGCTGCCCGGCGCGGTGCTGGGGGGCAGTTCATCGCGAATGATCTCGTTGCACAACTCGATGCATTCGTCGCAGACGAAGACCGACGGACCCGCGATCAACTTCTTGACTTCGTGCTGGCTCTTGCCGCAAAACGAGCAGTAAAGCGTTTTCTCGCCCGAGGAAGCTTTCTTTTCAGCCATATGCGCTACGTCCGTTTCGAAATGACCTTGTCAATCAGCCCATACTCCCGGCACTCCTCGGCCGACATGTAATAGTCGCGCTCGGTATCGCGCTCGATGCGCTCGAGCGGCTGCCCGGTGCGCTCCGCCAGGATGCGGTTCAGCTGCTCGCGCGTCTTGAGGATTTCGCGCGCCTGAATTTCGATCTCGGTTGCCTGCCCCTGGCTGCCACCCGAAGGCTGGTGAATCATCACCTTCGAATTGGGCAGCGAAAACCGCTTGCCCTTGGCGCCGGCCGCCAGCAAAAAGGCGCCCATGCTGGCCGCCATGCCGGTGCACAGGGTCGAAACGTCGGGCTTGATGAAATTCATGGTGTCGAAAATCGCCATGCCGGCACTGACCGAGCCGCCAGGCGAGTTGATATAGAAAGAAATGTCCTTGTCCGGATTGTCACTTTCCAGAAACAGCAACTGCGCCACCACCAGGTTGGCCACGTGGTCGTTAACCGGGCCGACCAGGAATATCACGCGCTCCTTGAGCAGACGCGAGTAGATGTCGTAAGACCGCTCACCACGACCTGACTGCTCGATCACCATGGGAATCATGCCCAGGCCTTGTGTATCCAATGCACTCAATCGCTCGTTCATATTGTCTCCAGATAGACCTCTACTGTACCGAAAATAACAGACCGACAAAGGCCTCAGTTCTGCGCCATCAGATCGTCGAAGGACAGGCTTGATTCGCTTATCTTGGCGCGCGACAGGACAAAGTCGGTGACATTGTTTTCCATCACGATCGCCTCGACTTCGGCCAGGCGGTTGTTGTCGCCGTAATACCAGCGCGTCACCTCGGCCGGCTTTTCGTAGCTGGCGGCCAGTTCTTCGATGTGCGCCTTGATCTGCTCGGGCTTGGCCTGCAGGCTGTTGGCGCGCACCAGTTCCGCCACCACCAGACCCAGACGCACGCGGCGCTCGGCCTGCGGGCGGAAGATGTCGTCGGGCATCGGCGTCGTGTCGGCGTCCTTCATGCCGCGCTGCTTCAGGTCGGCTCGCGTGCCGTCCTTCAGGCGGTTGATCTCGGCCTGCACTGCGCTGGTCGGCAGGTCGAGCTCGGAGACCGCGATCAGCGCGTCCATCACCGCCTGCTTGTTGCGCGCCAGCAGACGCACCTTGACTTCACGCTCGAGGTTCTTGCGGATGTCGGCGCGCAGGCCTTCGACCGTCGCATCGGCAATGCCCAGCGACTTGGCCATGGCTTCGTTCACTTCCGGCAGGTGCGCTGCCTCGATCTTCTTGACCGTGACCATGAAGTCGGCCGTCTTGCCGGCCACGTCCTTGCCGTGGTAATCGGCCGGGAATGCCATCTGGAAGGTCTTGCTCTCGCCGGCCTTCATGCCCTGGGTGGCGTCTTCGAACTCCTTGAGCATCTGGCCATCGCCCAGGATGAACTGGAAGTCTTCGGCCTTGCCGCCGGCGAACGCCTCGCCATCGATCTTGCCTTCGAAATCGACCGTCACGCGGTCACCGGCGCTGGCGGGCGCATCATGCGGACGCTGGGCGAAGGAGCGGCGCTGCTTGCGCAGGATGTCAAGCGTCTTGTCGACTGCCGCATCTGTCACTTCGGAGTTGACTTTCTGCACCTCGGCGCCGCTCAGATCGTTGATCTTCACGTCCGGGTACACCTCGAACACCGCATCGAACGCCAGTTCGCCTTCGGGCGAGGATTCCTTCTCGGTGATGCGCGGCTGACCCGCCACGCGCAGCTTGGCTTCGTTGGCCGCATTGGCAAACGCCTCGCCGACCTTGTCGTTCATCACTTCATAGTGAACCGAATAGCCGTAACGCTGCGTCACCACGTTCATCGGCACCTTGCCGGGACGGAAACCGTCCATCTTGACGGTGCGCGCGAGCTTTTTCAGGCGTGCTTGCACTTCTGACTGGACATTGAGGACAGGCAGGGTCAGCGTGATCTTGCGTTCCAGCTTTTCCAGGGTTTCAACGGTAACGGTCATAAAAATACTCCTAAATTGATTAGCAACAGCGCCGGCCGCTACGCGGCTGCGACC
Organism: uncultured beta proteobacterium; assembly: GCA_903828665.1. Lineage (GTDB taxonomy): Bacteria > Pseudomonadota > Gammaproteobacteria > Burkholderiales > Burkholderiaceae_C > Rhodoferax. Next base: position 25,147 of record CAIKMZ010000022.1, on the reverse strand, counting down.
TGTTCCTCAAATGAAAAACGCACAGGGGGTCAGACTTTATCGCCACAATTCGGGGCCGAACCGGCTGGGTTTCGGGCCTCAACTGCCGGCCGCGTCCACCCATGGCATGAAGTTTTACAAGGCCCTTATTGTACTGACTGACAAAAGGCCTGCAGAACGGCATTGGTGATGGAAAAAGAGGCTTAAACCGCCAGGCCCTGAAGACCTCACGATGATCAAGAGTGGTCCCGGCTTATAAGCAAAGGCTTCGTAATTGCAAGCGTAGCGAAGCAATCCATGCATTCAGTCTTGCGGCATGGATTGCCGCGTCGCTAAAGGCTGGTGCGCGGGACAGGAATCGAACCTGCACGCCCTGCGGCGTCTGGACCTAAACCAGGTGCGTCTACCAATTCCGCCACCCGCGCAAAAAACGAAAGGGCCATCAAGCAGACCGGCCCTCAATTATTGAATCAGATTTTAACCCGCCTCGCCCCCTCGCGCCCGACGCGAAACCATGCCGCGTACATGGCCGGCAAGGCCAGCAGCGTGAGCACGGCGGCGACGATCAGACCACCCATTATGGCCACGGCCATCGGCCCCCAGAATACCGAGCAGACCGGCTCTTCAGGCGGCACCGGCTTGGAGCAAGACGTCGGGCCCGCCTCGGTCAGAGAGACAATCAGGACACAGAATAACTTTACGGAATCGACAGACGTCATGACACCATCAGTTTCAGAAACGGGGATTTTTATTAATGACCGGTTGGTTGTTAGTTCTAAATGCTTCGGGACACGTGTCAATTCGAGTCAGCTTAAGGCCTCGTGAAGATCGACCACTACGAGAACTTCCCGGTTGCCTCCTGGCTTTGCCCTGCGCGGCTGCGCCCGGCGGTCGCGGCCATCTATCACTTTGCCCGCAGCGCCGACGACATCGCCGATGAAGGCAATGCCACGCCCGCCGAACGTTTGGCCGATCTCGCGGCGGTGCGCGCCGATCTGGCCGCCATCGCCAGCGGACAGCCGCACAGCGCGCGCTGGCCACAAGTCTTCGACCCGCTGCGCGGAGTGCTGCAAACCTTCGCGCTGCCCACTGTGCTGCTGGCGCAACTGCTGGACGCGTTCGAACAGGACGTTCGCTACAGCGCCAGCCACCAGCGCTACCCGACCGATGCCGAACTGCTCGACTACTGCACGCGCTCGGCCAATCCGGTCGGGCGCCTGCTGCTCCACCTGTACGGCATCGACGATGCATTCTCCCTGACGCAGAGCGACCAGATCTGCAGTGCCCTGCAGCTGATCAACTTCTGGCAGGACATCGGGGTCGACCTGCGTCGCGGCCGCTGGTACCCGAGCCTGCAGGCGATGCAGCAACATGCGGTACAGGAGGCCGACCTGCTGAGCGACCAGCCATCGGCCAACGCTTCGCGCATGGTCGCCGCCTGCTGCCGCGACGCCCGGGCCCTGATGCTCCAGGGCGCAGGCCTGGCGCTTCGGGTTCCGGGACGCGCCGGCTGGGAACTGCGCCTGGTGGTGCAAGGCGGCATGCGCATACTCGAGAAGATCGAAGCCATCGGGCACGAGAGCTGGCGCACGCGCGTGCGCATTGGCGCGCTCGATTGGCCGCTGCTGCTGTGGCGCGCCTGGCGCATGGGCTGAGACGCAAGCATCGCCCTTAAACTAACCCTCCATGACGCCACAAGAATACGTCCAGCAAAAGACTGCTGCCTCGGGCAGCAGCTTCTATTACGCCTTTCTGTTCCTGCCGGCGCCGCGGCGCGCGGCCATCACGGCCTTCTACGCCTTTTGCCGCGAGATCGACGACGTGGTCGATGACATGGTGGACCCCGGCGTGGCCGCGTCCAAACTGGCGTGGTGGCAGGCCGAGGTGGCGCAGGCGTTTGCCGGAAAGCCCAGCCACCCGGTGCTGCAGGCGTTGCTGCCGCTGGCGGGTGAATTCAAGATCGAACAGGCGCACCTGCAGGCCGTGATCGAGGGTTGCCAGATGGACTTGAACCAGACGCGCTACCTCGACTATCCGGGCTTGCAGCGCTACTGCCATCTGGTGGCCGGCGTCGTGGGCGAGGTCGCCGCCATGATCTTTGGCCAGACCGAGGACGCAACGACCTTGTACGCGCACAAACTGGGCCTGGCGCTGCAACTGACCAACATCATCCGCGACGTCGGCGAGGATGCGCGGCGCGGACGCATCTACCTGCCGTTGAACGAATTGCAGCAATTCGATGTCAAGGCCCATGAGATCCTCAAGGGTGCCTACTCGGATCGTTTCTCCGCGCTGATGCAGTTCCAGGCGCGCCGCGCACAGGGTCTGTACGACGAGGCACTGGCCCTGCTGCCGGCAGCCGACCGGCGCGCGCAAAAGCCGGGCTTGATGATGGCCAGCATCTACCGCACCCTGCTCAGGGAAATCGAGCGTGAAAAATTCCAGGTGCTGCACCAGCGCATCAGTCTGACGCCCCTGCGCAAGCTGTGGCTGGCGTGGAAGGTGCAGGCGCTGGGGAGGATATGAGCCGGCTCGCCATCATCGGTGCCGGATGGGCGGGTATGGCGGCTGCGGTTACGGCGACGGCTGCCGGACATCAGGTCGTGCTCTTTGAGGCGACCCATGCGCTCGGCGGGCGCGCCAGATCCGTGGCGGGCCAATTGCTGGACGGCACGCCGGTCACACTGGACAACGGCCAGCACATTCTGATCGGCGCTTACAGCGAAACAATGCGTCTGCTGCTACAGGTTGGCGTCGATCCCAAGACTGCGCTGCTGCGACTGCCGCTGACGCTGCGCTTTCCCGATGGAGCCGGTCTGCAGTTTCCGAACTGGCCGGCGCCGTTCGATGCGTTCGGCGCCATCGTCGGCGCGCGCGGCTGGCGCGTGGCCGACAAGTGGAGCTTGCTGTGTCTGGCAGGTCGCTGGCAGCGCCAGGGCTTTGCCTGTGATGCCAATGCCTCGGTAACGCAGTTGTGCCAGGGCTTGAGTACGCGCGTGCTGGCCGAGCTGATCGAGCCGCTGTGCGTGTCGGCCCTGAACACGCCAGCGCATGAAGCCAGCGCGCAGGTCTTTCTGCGCGTCATGCAGGACGCGCTGTTCGGCGCTGCCGGGGCCTCCTATCTGCTGCTGCCGCGGCGCGATCTGTCGGCGCTGTTTCCGGCGGCCGGCGCGCGCCATCTGCTCGAACACGGTGCGCAACTGCGGCTGGCGGCGCGCGTCGGCGCGCTGGTCGCGCATGGTTCAGGCTGGCAGGTCGACGGCGAGTCCTTCGATGCGGTGATTGTCGCCACCGGTGCCAGTGCCGCCGCGCGACTTCTCACGAGCAGTGCAGCCAGCGTCGACGCCGCGACAGCGCAAGCCATGCAGCGCTGGTGCGCGCTCGCGAAGGCCCTGCGCTTCGAGGCCATCGCCACCGTCTATGCCTGGTGCCCTGGTGCGAGGCTGAGCACGCCGATGCTGGCCTTGCGCCCGGATGCGACGGCACCGGCGCAGTTTGTGTTCGACCGCGGTCAGCTCGGTGGGTCGCAAGGACTGCTCGCTTTTGTCGTCAGCGCAAGCCGGGCGGATCGCGCAACGCTGCAGGCGCAGGTGCTGCGCCAGGCCAGCGCGCAACTGGGCCTGGCCTTGCAGCCGGTGCAGACCATCGTGGAGAAGCAGGCCACTTTCGCCTGCACGCCGGGATTGCAACGCCCGGCGCTGCAGATCGCGCCCGCGTTGCTGGCCTGCGGCGATTACGTGGCAGGGCCGTATCCGGCCACTCTGGAAGGCGCCGTGCGCAGCGGCCTTGCGGCGGTTGCGGCACTGCAGACTTCCTGAATCACAGACATGGATTGCGGGTCGGGCCCGCCATGACCGCCGGCGCAGTAATTCATGCAGCAAACTTGCTATGCTCGCCGTGACCAGTCAAAGAAGGAGACCAGCCGATGAAACGCGCCCTCAAGCTATTCGCCCTGTTGCTCGCCGCACTGCTGGTGCTGGGCGGCGCGGGCGCTGCCTGGTACCTGCACAGCAAGCAGCCGCAACGCTCGGGCACGCTGAGCCTGACGCAGCTGCGCGCGCCGGTGACGGTGCGCTATGACGAGCGTGGCGTGCCGCACATCCGGGCTGAAAACGAGACCGACCTGTACCGCGCGCTGGGTTACGTGCACGCGCAGGACCGCCTGTTCCAGATGGAACTGGTGCGCCGCCTGGCCATGGGCCAGTTAGCCGAAGTCCTCGGTCCCAAGCTGCTCGACACCGACCGCCTGTTCCGTACGCTGGGCATTCCGGCGCGGGCGCAGGCCGCCGCAGCGCAACTGGATCCGGCCAGCGCCGCGACCAAGGCGCTGATGGCCTATCTGGACGGCATCAACCAGTTTCAGGCCAGCCACCCGGCGCCGCTGGAGTTCGACCTGCTGGGCATCCGCAAGCGCGACTTCACGCCGCAGGACACCCTGGCCGTGACCGGTTACCAGGCCTACAGCTTTGCGGCCACCTTCCGCACCGAACCGGCCATGACCTACGTGCGCGACAAGCTGGGCGCGAACTACCTCAAGGTGTTCGATCTCGACAACCACGCGCAAGGTGTGCTGCCGAGCGATGGCGCCGCGCCAACGCGCGTGAGCGTCAACGCGCCGGGCTGGGACACGCTAAACCAGATTGCCCGGCTCAGCCAGGAAGCGCTCGAAGCCGCCGGCGTGCCCCGCATGGAAGGCAGCAATGCCTGGGCCATTTCGGGCCGGCGCACCGCCAGCGGCAAACCGATGCTCGCCGGGGACCCGCATATCGAGTTCTCCAGCCCTGCGGTCTGGTACGAGGCGCATCTGTCAGCGCCGGGCTTCGAGCTTTACGGCCACTACCAGGTACTCAATCCGAACGCCCTGATCGGACACAACCAGCAGTTCGGCTGGAGCCTGACCATGTTCCAGAACGACGACATGGACTTGATTGCCGAAAAAAGCAATCCTGCCAATCCGAATCAGATCTGGTACCACGGCCAGTGGGTGGACCTGCAAAGCCGCCAGGAGACCATCCTGGTCAAGGGTGCTGCGCCGGTCAAGCTCACGCTGCGGCGCTCGCCGCACGGACCGATCATCACCGATGCCTTCGCAGCCAGCCTGGGCGCAACGCCGGTGGCGATGTGGTGGACGTTCCTCGAGACCGACAACCCGATCATCGAAGCTGCCTATGAATTCAACCGCGCCGACACGCTGGCGAAAATGCGCACGGCAAGCAGCAAGCTGCACGCGCCGGGCCTCAATATCGTGTGGGCCAATGCCAGCGGCGACATCGGCTGGTGGGCCGCGGCCAAACTGCCGATCCGCCCGGCCGGCGTCAACCCCAATTTCATACTCGACGGCAGTCTGCCCGAGTCCGACAAGCTCGGCTTTGCCGACTTCCGCGACAACCCGCAGGAAGAGAACCCGGCACGCGGCTACATCGTCTCGGCCAATCACGAACCCAGGCCGTTCAACGGCCTGACCGTGCCCGGCTACTACAACCTGGCGGATCGCGCGCAGCGCCTCGACCAGCTTCTGCGCGATGACACCGTGCGCTGGGACAGTAAGGCAAGCCAGGCGCTGCAGCTCGACAACCAGAGCAGTTACAGCTCGCGGCTGCTCACCCCGCTGCTGCCGGTATTGCAAAGCGTGGTGACCGATCCGGCCGAGCGCGCGCTGCTCGATGGTCTGGCGCGTTGGGATGGCCGGCACACGATCGAGAGCGTCGAGGCGACGGTCTACAACCAGTTCGTCTTCGAGCTGGCGCGTGCCGCGATGGCCGACGAAATGGGCGAACAGCAATTCAAGAACCTGCTCGGTACGCGCGCACTGGACTCGGCCCTGCCGCGGCTGGCGGCGGACGCCACCTCACCTTGGTGGGACGACCGCAACACGCCGGCCGTGGAGAGCCGCGCCGACACCGTAAAGGCGGCGTGGCGCACCACCATCGCCCACCTGCAGGCGACCTTTGGCAAGGACAGCGCCGGCTGGACCTGGGGCAAGGCCCACACGCTGACGCACGCGCATCCGCTGGCGGCGCAAAAGCCGCTGGACAAGCTGTTCAATACCGGACCCTTGCCGGCGCCGGGCGGGCGCGAGCTTCCGAACAACCTGGCGGGCTCGATTGGTCCGGCACCCTGGTCCGTGAAATACGGTCCCTCGACCCGGCGCGTGATCGACTTTGCCGATGCCGGCAAGGCACTTGGCATCAACCCGCTCGGCCAAAGCGGCGTGCTGTTCGATGCACATTACCGCGACCAGGCGCAGACCTACATCGCGGGCGGCTACGTGCCGCAGCACTTGAGCGAGGCCGATGTCGCAGCCAGCACGCGCAGCACGCTGACGCTGGCGCCAGCACGCTGATGAGATTGGTCATCGCGCAGCCTCTTCTCGTTTTTGCGAGCGCAGCGAAGCAATCCATGACGTCGCGCTGCATGGCTGCCGCGCCGCTGCGCGCCTCGAAATGAATCAACAAATTGAATCTGGCAATGACAAATAGCCGAGTGCCGGCGGAAGAACCCTGTGCAATGCGTGAAAATAGGGCATGACCGCATTCAAACCAGAACCTCCTTTCCAGCACGGGCAAGCGGCGCGCAGCGCCGTCCTGTTCTGCAACCTCGGCACCCCGGATACACCCGGCACTGCCGACGTGCGCCGTTACCTGAAGGAATTCCTGAGCGACCACCGCGTGGTCGAAATTCCGCGCCTGCTCTGGTGGCTGATCCTGCACGGCGTGATACTGCCGTTTCGCCCCGCCAAATCGGCCGCCAAGTACGCCAGCATCTGGACGAGCGAGGGCTCGCCGCTCAAGATCTGGACCGAGAAGCAGGCACTGCTGCTGCAAGGCTGGCTGGCGCAGCGCGGGCACGATGTGCGGGTGCGCTACGCCATGCGCTACGGCAGCACGTCGATAGCCGAACAACTCGACGCGCTCAAGGCCGAGGGCGTGACGCGCGTGCTGGTGCTGCCGGCCTACCCGCAGTATTCCGCCACCACGACGGCGAGCCTGTTCGACGCCGTCTATGCCTGGGCCGCCACGGTGCGCAACCTGCCGGAGCTGCGCTTTGTCAACCGCTACCACGATGACGCCGGCTACATCGACGCGCTGGCCAGGCGCATCGAACAGCACTGGCAGCGCGACGGACGCCCGGAACTGCTCGTAATGAGCTTTCACGGTGTGCCTGAGCGCACGCTGCACTTGGGTGATCCCTACCACTGCGAATGCTTCAAGACGGCGCGCTTGCTGGCAACGCAACTAGGGCTGAGCCCGCAGCAGTACAAGGTCACGTTCCAGTCGCGCCTGGGTCGCGCCAAGTGGCTGCAACCCTACACCGAGCCGACCCTGATTGCGCTGGCCAAATCCGGCGTCAAGCGCGTCGATGTGATCTGCCCGGGCTTCACCAGCGACTGCCTGGAGACGCTCGAAGAAATCAACATGGAAGGGCGTGCCGCTTTCGTGGGCGCGGGTGGCCAGGAATTCCACTACATCCCATGTCTTAACGATGATCCGCAATGGATCACGGCGCTGTGCGCGCTGACACAACAGCACCTGGCAGGCTGGCCAACGCAGAGCGCACCCAACACCGCCGCGCTGGCCGCTTCGCGCGCCGCGGCACTGGCACTGGGCGCCCGGCAATAGAACGCGAGCCCTGCATAAGCCTGCGCGCGAATCGGTTCCGGGGCCGATCGCTCACGACTCACATGACATTGTTCATGCAGGTCATCTTCGTGCTGGGCCTGTGGTCGCTGGCTTTCTACGCCAGCCGCATGCTGCACCGGGACATGCAGCGCCTGCTTGGAGAGAGAGCACCAGATGTCGACCGCTTCACTGGAGCAGCCGGATGCGCCGACGCCGACCCATCCGCAACAGTTGCGCCTGGACAGCTGGCTGCAGGGAGCGGCGCTGTCACGCCACGCAGCGCAGCCGACCGGGCAGGCGATCCGGAACCTGCACCAGCAAGGGCTGGCCGTGGCCACCCAACTGCTCCAGCTCAAGTCCCAGGGCCGCGCGACACAGGCGCTGTCGCACCTGCACGATCTTCGTTACCTGCGCCAGCGGCTGCTGACGCAACTGACGGAACTGGAACAGGCGACGCGACCCGCTGAACTGAACTGAGCCGCCTTCGTCATGGCAAGCCAAGCGCGCGTTCAGTCAGCGGCGACGAGAAAGGCGGCGATGGGGTCGAGCTGAGCGGCTACGTTGAGCGCCGGTGCGTGGCCGCAGCCTGCGACATCGATAACCTGCAGCGCGCCGCGCGCGCCCGGACCGCGCGCCTTCATCGCCTCGATGGTTTGCGACAGGACCAGATCCGATTCAACGCCATGCAGGCAGAGCACGGGAATCCCGATCGCGTCGTAATGTTCCCAGATCAGGTAGTCGTCGGGATGGCTGATGAACTGCTGCACCATCGCCGGGTCGTAATGCGGTGTGACGCGTCCATCGGGCAAACGCCGCGTCGACGTCTCGGTCAGGCGTCGCCACTGCGCGTCGCTGAGCCAGCCATACGGCTTGTAGACCTGACGGAAGAAGGCTTCGAGTTCAAGCACGGTATCGAAGGCCGGCGGGCTGCCGGCATAGGCGCGGATGCGATCAATCGCGGTCTGTGCGAGCTCCGGTGCGTTGTCGTTGAGTGTGAGGCTCTGGATGCGCGAACGCATCGCCGGCAGCAGCAATCCGCCGGCGCAGACTGTTCCGATGGCGCCGCCCATCGAAGTGCCGATCCAGTGCGCCTGTTCAATCTCAAGCTGGTCAAACAGTTCGGCCGCCAGCCGCGCATAGAACGCCAGGCAGTATTCCAGCTTCGGCAGCGGACTCCACTGGCTCAGTCCGCGCCCGAGCGTGTCGGGGCAGATCACGCGGTAACCGCGCGCGCTCAAGTGCTCGGCGAGTTCGTCCATGTCGCGCCCGGTGCGCGCCAGGCCGTGCCAAGCGATGACTGTCTTGCGGTGCCGCGCGCCCCACTCTGTGACGTGGATCTCGCGTCCGGCGCACGTCAGGTAACGCGAAACTGGTTCTTGCTTCATGCTCGACCTCCTGCAGCATTGGCACGCAAACGACCGACCACGCCGGTCGGAAAGTAATAGACCGACAGCACAAACAGCACGCCCAGCCAGAGCAGCCAGCGGTCCGGCGACAGCAGGGCCGACAGCCAGGGCCAAGCGGCGGCCGCCTCGCTGCCCAAGCGCAGCAGATCCTGCAGGTAGCTCTGCGCCACCAGGAACAGCGCGGCGCCGATGGCCGAGCCGTAGATCGTTCCCATGCCGCCGATCACGACGATCAGCAGCACGTCCATCATGACCTCGAACGAGAGCGAGGTATCCGGTCCGCTGTAACGCAACCACAGCGCCAGCATGGTGCCGGCCAGGCAGGCGAACAACGCCGACAAGATGCTCGAGGTCGTTCGGTACACGACGACGCGGTAGCCAATCGCCTCGGCCCGGAATTCGTTCTCTCGGATCGCCTGCAGCACGCGCCCGAACGGCGAGTTCACGATGCGCAGCAGGGCGAGCAAAAGCAGCAGCGCAGTCACGAACAGCAGGTAGTAGCACAGCAGACGGCCGTCGAGCGTGACACCCAGAAAAGGCTGGTCGGCAAATTCGAGGCTGGGTGACAGCAGCTCGGGCACCTTGAAAGTCAGGCCGTCTTCGCCGCCGGTGATGTCGGACAACTGCGAAGCCAGTGTCAGGAACGCCGAGGCCACGGCCAGTGTGATCATGGCAAAGAAGATGGCGCGCACGCGCAGGGAGAACAGGCCCACCAGCAAGGCCAGCACAAATGACAACCCCAGCGAGGCCAACAGACCCAGGCCGAGCGCCTCCCAGGTCGGCCCCAGGCGCGTCATCGCCACGGCGATGCCGTAGGCGCCGATGCCGAAGAACATGGTGTGGGCAAAGCTGACGATGCCGGTGTAGCCAAGCAGCAGATCAAAGCTGGCCACCAGCACGATGAAGACCAGCACCTTGGCCGCGACGTTGAGCGCCTTGACGCCCGGAAAAATGAAGGGTGCGCCGGCCAGTGCGATCAGCAGCACGATCAGCATGAACGCGAGTACACGGCTGCGCGGATGGTCGTGGGAAAGGATACGGTTGATCATGGCTTTGCCTTCTAACGATTCGCAACTGGGTACACACCCTGTGGGCGCCACAGCAGGATCGCGACCATCAGCGCGATGTTCGAGAACAGCGCCACCTTGGGCAGCAGAAAGCCGGTGTAGTTCGCCATCAGCCCGACCAGCAGAGCGCCGATCAGCGCGCCGCCGGTCGAACCCAGGCCGCCGATGATGATGACGATGAAGATCAGCACATTGACCTGCGCGCCCATCTGCGGCGTCACGTTCTGCTGGTACAGGCCCCACATCACGCCGCCCAGACCGGCCAGCGCGCTGCCGACGACAAAGACGCCGACAAACAGGCGCCGGATGCGGTAGCCGAGCGACTCGACCATCTCGCGGTCCTGCACTCCGGCGCGGATCAACAGGCCGATCTTGGTACGGCTCAGGGTCCAGGCCAGCAGCGCGAACACCAGCAGCCCGACCACAACCGCCAACACGCGGTAACGCTCGATCGCGGCGTCGCCGAGCAGCAGCGCGCCACGCAGGCCTTCGGGCAAGGGCAGCGGAATCTGCTGCGGGCCCCAGATCACCTTGATCAGTTCTTCTCCGATGATCATGCCGCCCATGGTGATCAAGATCTGCTTCAAGTGCTGACCGTAGACCGGGCGCACGATGAAGCGCTCGAAGGCCAGTCCGAGCGCGCCGGCCACGGCCATCGCGAGCAGCATCGCCGGAAACACCGCCACCATGTTGCGCCACAGTTCGGGCGAACCGGTCCAGTTGCCCATCATGCCCAGCACCGTGGTGGCAACAAAGGCACCGAGCGCAATGAAGACACCGTGACCGAAGTTGAGCACGTCCATCAATCCGAACACCAGCGTCAGGCCCGACGCAATGATGAAGATGATCATGCCCATGGCTAGCCCCGCCACGGTAAGGGTCAGCCAGGTCGAGGCCGAGCCGATGAAGGGCGCGACAAGCAAGGCCAGGATGGGCACCAGCGTGAGCGGTTTCCAGTCGAAGTCAAGATTCTTCATATAGCTAACCCCAGCAGCGAACGCTGCAGTGCTTCGTCTTCGGCCAGCGCCTGCATCGCTCCGGCGTGGACAACGCGGCCGTTGTCCATGACCGCCACGTGATCGCCCAGGCGCTTGGCAAAGTTGATGTTCTGTTCCACCAGCAGGATGGTGGTGCCTGTGGCCTTGAGCTGCGCAAAGGCGTCGATCATGTTGTTGATGATGGCCGGGGCCAGGCCCTTGCTCGGCTCGTCCACGATCAGCAGTTCACGCGGCTCGACGATGGCGCGCGCCACGGCCAGCATCTGCTTTTGTCCACCGGAGAGCTTGCCGGCCGGATGATCCCAGAATTTCTCGACCGCCGGGAACAGCGAATAAATCCACTTCAGGCGAGTCGCGTCCATCTGTGCCGCACGGCTGGCCGAGCGCGCCGCCAGCAGCATGTTTTCCTTGACGGTGAGGTCGGAAAAAATACCCATGTTCTCCGGCACGTAGGCGATGTTCAGGCCGGCGATCTCGGGCGTCGTCAGTTGCGTGATGTCGCGCTGACCGAATTTCACCCGGCCCTGGCTGGCGTGCCACAGGCCCATGATGGTGCGTAGCGTCGTGGTCTTGCCCGCGCCGTTGCGCCCCAGCAGCATGGTCAGCTGTCCGCGCGGCACGGCGAGGTCGACGCCATGAAGGATGTGATAGGCGCCGATGTGCGTGTGCACGCCTTCAAGCGCGAGCAGAACGCCGCTCATGATTCCACCCTCGCCGCTTGCGGCGCTTCGCTGGGCGCCATGCCGAGGTAGGCCTCCTGCACCACGGGCGACGCGATCACCTGCGCCGGTTCGCCATCGGCCACCAACTTGCCGTTGTGCAGCACGATGATGCGGTCGGCCAGTTCGCGCACCACGTCCATCTTGTGTTCCACCAGCAGAATCGTCTTGCGCTTGTCGTCCTTGAGCTTGCGGATTAGGTTCAGAATCACCGGTGCTTCGTCATGGCTCATCCCGGCCGTGGGCTCGTCGAACATGAAGACATCGGGCTCGAGCGCCATCAGCAGCGCGACTTCGAGCTTGCGCTGGTCGCCGTGCGGCAGGCTGGCCACGGTCGTGTCCTGCTGCTCGTTCATGGCGACGGCGTCGAGCACTTCCTCGGCCAGTTGGGTCAAGGCCTTGTGGTCGCTCCAGACCGACCACAGATTCAGACCGCGCAAATGGGCACCCGCGCGCGCCGCCTGCACAGCTAGGCGCACGTTCTCCAGCACAGTGAGATTGGGAAACAGGTTGGTGAGTTGGAAAGCACGCCCGAGACCGGCGCGCGTGCGCGCCGACGGGCTCATGCCGGCCAGGCTGTTGCCGTTGAGAAAGACCTCGCCTGAAGTCGCCTTGAGCTGCCCGGAGATCAGGTTGAAATACGTGGTCTTGCCGGCGCCGTTCGGGCCGACGATGGCCGTCAGCGTGCCCGGCTGGAACGCGCAACTGACAGCGTTCACCGCCACGTGGCCACCGAAGCGAACCGTGAGTTCTTTGGTTTCAAGCATTGGGAAATCTGCGTTGAGGGGGGAGCGGCGTCGCGAGCGCGTCGAGAGCAAGGCGCACAGCGCGCAGAAACCGGAACGTGCTCCGGTACCTGAGGATTTCGAGCACTGCGCAACGCCGCTATCGGCGCGCGCAGTAGCCGAGCACCCCAGCAACTAGCGCTTGTTGCGGATCGGAATCTGCATCTCTTCCGCCTTGATCTCGCGCACCAGTTCCGGCACGCCCCAGGCAAAAGCCGGATCAACCTTGATCTTGAAGTGGTACATGCTCTGCATCGCCTGATGGTCTTCCTTGCGGAAAGTCATCTTGCCCTTGGGCGTGTCGAAGCTCATGCCTTCCATGGTCTTGATCAGGGTGTTGGCCGTGGCATCGCCCTTGCTGTTGGTCAGCGCGGTGACGACCGCCATGGCCGCGGAGAAACCACCGGCCGTGAAGAAGTCCGGCGGTGTCTTGAACTGGCTGTAGTGGCGCGCCACCATCGCTTCATTCACCGCGTTCTTCGGGATGCCGAAGTAGTAATAGGCCGCCCCTTCCATGCCGGGCAGGTTCTTGTAAGCCGCCATGGCTGGCAGAATGTTGCCGCCGGTCGCGATCTCGATGCCATAGCGCTTGAGATCCAGATCGACGATCTTGAACGGGTTGCCGGCGCCGGCCCAGACGATCCAGATGATCTTGCGTCCCGGCTGGTCCTTGAGCTTGTCGATCAGGCGCTGCGCACCGGCCGTAAAGTCGGTGGTGGCTGCCGGCAGATACTCTTCATGAACAAGTTTGGCCTTCTTGATCGCATCCTTGAACGCCTTGACACCGTCGCGGCCGAAGGCATTGTCCTGCGCCAGGGTTGCCAGCGTCACGCCGGCCTTGTCGACCGCAACCGCATTGGAAATGGCATCCTGCGAGCTGTTGCGACCGGTGCGGAAGATGTACTTGTTCCACTTTTCACCGGTGATGGAGTCGGCCACGGCCGGCTCGACCAGCAGGATCTTCTTGTACTCTTCGGCCACCGGCAACATCGCCAACGCCACACCGGAAGCCGTCGGCCCGACAGCCAGGTCAGCCTTATCGTCGGAGTAGGCGGTTGCCAGCAATGACTTTCCCAGATCAGGCTTGCCTTGGTCGTCCTTCTCGATCACGACGAGTTTCTTGCCCGCCACCATCATGGTGCCGCCGGTCGCGTAATCGAGGCCCATCATGAAGCCAGTCGCGGTCTGCTTGCCATAGGCTTCGAGCGGTCCGGTCTTGCTGTAGATATGGGCGATCCTGATTTCCTTGGACTGCGCCAAAGCGAGCGGCGAAGCCAGCGCGCAAGCCAGCGCGGCGGTGGTCAGTGCGGTGCACGTGACCCAAATACGACGATCCATTGTTGTCTCCAGATGAGTTGATTGATCAGAGGTGACTATGCACCAAATATGCCAATTTGCAAGCCGTTGATTTCATTCGGGAAAAATCTAAGACTTGGCAAAATGTCCACATTTCACGCATTCAGATATGTTCAATATAAATACATATCGCCTGATTATTGAACACTATTTCCCAGTCGTCCATAGAGCGTGGCGCGGGAAATCCCAAGGAGCCGCGCGGCAGCGGCCTTGTTGCCGCGGACCTGCGCCATCGCGGCACTGATGGCCTCGCGCTCTAATGCCGCACGCTGCTGCGCCAGCGGCAGCGCTGCCGGCGCAGCCTTATCCGAGGCCGGGCTGCTTGCCTGCGCGGGTGGCAGCTCGACGCCGGACTCGCGCAGCACCGCCGCCACTTGCGCGGCCTCAATGCGATGCGTGTCGCTGCGCATAGTGGCCTGCTCCAGCACGTTGCGCAATTCGCGAATGTTGCCGCGCCAGACCTGCGCCGCCAGCAGTGCCAGGGCCTCGGTGCTGAGCTCAGGTGGCTGCGCGCCATTGCGCAGCGCCATGTCCTCCCCCAGCACCTCGATCAGGGCGGCGATGTCGGAGCGCCGCTCGCGCAGCGGAGGCACCCGGATCGGCAGCACATTGAGGCGGTAGAACAGGTCTTCTCGGAACTCGCCCTGGCGCACCAGCTTGCCCAAGTCACGCGAGGTGGCGGCGATCACGCGGGCATCGAAGGCCAGCAGTTTGTTCGAGCCCAACGGCTCGATCTCGCCCTCCTGCAGTGCGCGCAGCAGTTTCGCCTGCAGGGCCAGCGGCATGTCGCCGATCTCATCGAGAAACAGCGTGCCGCCATGGGCCAGGCGGAATTTACCCTCTCGCCCCTTGCGGTCGGCTCCGGTGTAGGCGCCGGGGGCAACACCGAAGAACTCCGCTTCCAGCAGGGTATCGGGCACGGCCGCGATGTTCAGGCTGATGAACGGGCTGGCCGCGCGCGCCGACGCGCCGTGGATGGCGTGCGCCAGCAGTTCCTTGCCGGTGCCAGTTTCGCCCAACAGCAGCACGGTGCTCGAGGTCTGCGCGGCGCGGCGCGCCTGGCGTTTGACCTCAACCGCCGCCGGGCTTGTGCCGACAAAACTGGCAAAGGTGTAGCGCGACTGGCGCTGCCCGTTGCGCTCGCTCTTTTGCTGGCTGATGCGCTGGCTGGCGAGCTCGCGCCGGGCATCGTCGAGGTCGCGCTGCAACAGCGCGAACTTGCCCACCAGCGGCTGCAGGCTGGTCTCGGCATGGTCGAACAGAACAATGCCCAGCGCGCCGATCACCTCGCCAGCACTGTCACGCAAGGGAATCCGGCTGACGACAAAGGTGCCAGCGCGATTCGTCAGCAGGTCGATCAGGATCGGTTTGCCGCTCTCGAGCACATGGTGCATCTGGGTGTTCTGCACGACACTGGCCACCGGGTGGCCGACAAAGTCCTCGACCCGGTCGAAGCCCAGCGCCGGCAGGAAGCGCTTGTACTGCTCGTTGATCCAGACCACGCGCGCCTGCCGATCTACCAGCAGCATACCTTCGCTGGCGCTGGCGAACAGCTCGAACATCGAGCGCGCGGCCAGCTCCAGGATGCTCTGGGCGTCGCGGGGCAGGGAGTCGGTGTTGTCCATGGCGGGATGTTACCGCGCAGGGCGGCACAGTCGGCACGACCGGCTGGCGACGGATCGACGCGCGCGATGCCATAATTCTTCACCACAAAAAGATGGAGACCGGCATGGATTCGTTCCACTGGAGCAAGTATTTTGAAACCGGCCTCGAGACGATCGATATGCAGCATCGCGGCCTGGTCGATCTGATCAACCGGCTCGGCGATCTTCTGATTCAGTCTCAGGGCGCCTCGCTCGCCGACATCAACACCCTGTTCACCGAGCTGGCCGCCTACGCAAAGCGCCACTTCCTTGAAGAGGAGAAGCTGATGCAACATGCCGGACTCGATCCGCGCCACATCCAGCAGCACAAGCGATCCCACGCCGACTTCGTGCAGGACGTGACCGTGCTGCATGAGCGCGCCAGCGCGCGCAAGGAAACGGCCGAGGCCCTGCTGAAATTTCTGACCTACTGGCTGACTTACCACATCCTGGGCATCGATCAATCCATGGCCAAGCAGATCGCTGCCATCGAAGCTGGCAAGACACCGCATGACGCGCTGGCCGCAGAGGCCGTGATGCAGGAGGGCGCGACCGGCCCGCTGCTCAACGCGCTCAACGGCCTGTTCCAGCAGGTTTCCGAGCGCAACCGCGAATTGCAGGAGCTCAACCGCACGCTCGAGGCCAAAGTCGCCGAGCGCACCCGCGCCCTGTCGGAGACGAATGCGTTTCTCGAA
Organism: uncultured beta proteobacterium; assembly: GCA_903828665.1. Lineage (GTDB taxonomy): Bacteria > Pseudomonadota > Gammaproteobacteria > Burkholderiales > Burkholderiaceae_C > Rhodoferax. Next base: position 8,880 of record CAIKMZ010000022.1, on the reverse strand, counting down.
CAACTGGCCCTGACCGATGTGCTGACGGGCTTGCCCAATCGCCGCCAGGCCATGGCCTGGCTCGGGCAAGCCTGGGCGCAATCGGAACGTGACCATTCGCCTTTGACCTGCATGATGATCGACCTTGATGGTTTCAAGCAGATCAATGACCGGCATGGACATGCGGCGGGTGATGAGGTGTTGCGCGCGCTGGCCACCCACCTGCGCACCTGCGTGCGCCGCAACGACATCGTCTGCCGGCTGGGCGGCGACGAGTTCCTGATCATCTGCCCGGGCACCGCCCTGAGCGGCTCCCTGCGCGTCGCCGAGACCATGCGCGAGGGCGTCGCCAAACTCAATGTGCCGCTCAACGGCCGGCCATGGGCGGGCAGCATCAGCGTCGGCGTCGCCGAAAAGACGCCGGAGATGCTGGATTTCGATGCCCTGGTCAAGGCCGCTGATGAGGGCCTGTACCTGGCCAAGGACCGGGGCCGCAACAACGTGGCCTGCGCCCACACCGCTCTGGCCTGAGCGGGCGGGCACGCCCCGCAGCAGGGCAACCCAGCGGCGGCGCCAGCGCGCTGGCGCAAAATGCGGGGTGACGCGGCGCAAGCCCGGCATGTGAAAAATTGTTTCCAACCTATCTCAATACAGGAGTCCGATATGAGCCGTGATGTTGTTGTCGTCAGTGCCGTGCGCACCGCCATTGGAACCTTCGGCGGCAGCCTGAAGGACGTCGCCCCGACCGAGCTGGCGGCGCAGGTCGTGCGCGAGTCGCTCGCACGCGCCCAGGTGGCTGGCGCCGACGTCGGCCATGTGGTGTTCGGCCATGTTGTCAATACCGAACCGAAGGATATGTACCTGTCGCGCGTGGCGGCCATCAACGGCGGCTGCGCCGAAGGCACGCCCGCCTTCAACGTCAATCGCCTGTGCGGCTCGGGCCTGCAGGCCATCGTATCGGCCAGCCAGTCGATCCTGCTCGGAGACACCGACATTGCCGTCGGCGGCGGCGCCGAAGTCATGAGCCGCGTGCCCTTTGCCAGCCTGAACATGCGCTGGGGCGCGCGCATGGGCGATACCAAGATGATCGACATGATGATCGGCGCACTGCACGACCCGTTCCAGAACATCCACATGGGTGTCACGGCCGAGAACATCGCCGCCAAGTGGGGCATCACGCGCGAGCAGCAGGATGCGCTGGCCGTCGAGAGCCACAACCGGGCCCAGCGCGCCACCGAGGCCGGCTACTTCAAGTCGCAGATCATGCCCGTCATTCTTAAGAGCAAGAAGGGCGATATCGCCTACGCCACCGACGAGCATTTCCGCCCCAACTGCTCGCTAGCCGAACTGGCCAAACTCAAGCCCGCCTTCCTGAAAGAAAACGGCACAGTGACCGCCGGGAATGCCTCCGGCATCAATGACGCCGCGGCAGCCGTGGTGCTGATGGAAGCGGCCACCGCCAAGGCGCGCGGTCTGAAGCCTCTGGCACGCCTAGTGGCCTATGCCCATGCCGGCGTCGACCCCAAGTACATGGGAATCGGCCCGGTACCGGCCTCGCAACTCGCGCTCAAGAAGGCCGGGCTGACCGTCAAGGACCTCGACGTGATCGAGGCCAACGAGGCCTTCGCCGCACAGGCCTGCGCGGTTGCCAAGGACCTCGGGCTGGACCCCGCCAAAGTCAACCCGAACGGTTCCGGCATCTCACTCGGACACCCGATCGGCGCCACCGGTGCGCTGATCACGGTCAAGGCACTATACGAGTTGGAGCGCATCGGTGGTCGCTACGCGCTGGTGACCATGTGCATCGGCGGCGGCCAGGGCATTGCCGCGATCTTCGAGCGCCAGGCCTGATCGCCACGCGCCGCGCCAGCGAACCGCCATGACCGTGCCCAAGCACTGGAGTCTGGGCGCCAAGCTGGCGCTGGTGGGCCTGCCCTTCCTGCTGCTGGCGCTGCTCTCGACCGCAGCGACGCTATGGGTCTCCTGGCAGCTCGACGGCGGCGCCGCCGCCGTGAACGAAGCCGGGCGCATGCGCATGCAGTCCTACCGCATGGCGCTCTCGATCGGCACCGGCGAGACCGGCGCGCTGGCGCAACAGGTGGATGAATTCAACAACAGTCTGGCGACACTGCGCAGCGGCGACCCCGAGCGCCCCCTGTTTGTGCCTTGGGACGACACCGTGCACACGCGCTTTGCCAGCGTCGAGCAGGACTGGGCTCGCTACCGCGCACGCTGGATCGATGGCAAGCCGAGCGCCTTGCAGGAGCTGCGCGCGCAGACCGTAACCTTTGCCTCGGACATCGACGCATTTGTCTCGAGCATCGAGGCGCACATGGCGCACTGGACCGCCATGCTCCACCTGCTACAAATGAGCATGCTGGCCATGGCCATCCTGGGCGCGGCCGTGCTGCTTTACACGGGGTACCTGTTCGTACTGGAGCCGGTCGGCCAGCTCAAGCAGGCGATCGAAAAGATTCAGGGCGGCGATTTCGAGGCCCGCGTCGAACGCGTCACCAGCGACGAGTTCGGCACCTTGGCCGAGGGCTTCAACGGCATGGCCGAGCACCTGCAGTCGATGTACCGGAACCTGGAGCACAAGGTGGCCGAGAAAACGGCCCAGCTTGAAGAGAAACATGAACGGCTGGAAAGTCTGTACGAGGTCACGGCGCTGGTCGCCAAGGCCACGTCGCTCGATGAACTGGCGCAGGGTTTTGCCAAAAGCGTGGCCCGGATTGCGCACGCCGACGGCGTTGCGGTGCGCTGGTCGGATCAGGAGAACCAGCGCTACCTAATGCTGGCGGCGCACGGCCTGCCCAGCGCCATGGTCAATGATGAGCTCTGCGTCAACAAGGGCGACTGCCACTGCGGCGCAGACGCGGTCGGGCCGGGGCTGCGCGTGATCCCGATCCGCGAGATCGAAAAGACCTCGCTCCAGCATTGCGCCAAGGCTGGCTTCGAGACCGTGGTCAACATCCCGATCTGCCAGCACGACCACCTGATGGGTGAGGTCGACCTGTTGTACCACGCGCGCGTCAACCTGTCGCCACCCGAGCGCTCGCTGCTCGAAGCCCTGAGCAGCCACCTGGCCGGCGCCATGGAGAACCTGCGCCTGAACTCGCTCGAGAAGGAAGCGGCCGTGTCGCAGGAGCGGCACCTGCTTGCGCGCGAGCTCCATGACTCGATCGCACAGTCGCTGGCTTTCCTTAAGATCCAGGTGCAATTGATGCGCGACGCCGTGCAGTCCGGAAACGCCGCTGAGATCGGGAAAGTCCTCGAGGAAATAGACACCGGCGTGCGCGAAAGCTATGGCGACGTACGCGAACTGCTGCTGCACTTTCGCACACGCACCAACACCGAGGACATCGCGCCGGCGCTGGAGACCACTCTGCGCAAGTTCGAGCACCAAAGCGGCCTCAAAGCGTCGCTCAGCATGCAGGGCCAGGGCATGCCGCTGTCGCCGGACCTGCAAATTCAGGTGCTGCACATCATCCAGGAAGCCTTATCCAACGTGCGCAAGCACGCACGCGCCTCGCAGGTCTGGCTCGACGTACATCAGCAGCCCGAGTGGCGCTTCGAGGTGCGCGACGACGGCATCGGTTTTGTCACAAGCGACAACCCGCTCGACGAAACCCATGTCGGCCTGCGCATCATGAGCGAGCGAGCGCAGCGCATCGGTGCCACGGTCGAGGTGATCTCGACGCCCGGGCACGGTAGCTCCATGATCCTGACACTGCCGCGCCCGGCGCACCCGATGCCGCCGGCCGCGGCGCTGTCGCGCGAGACCAGCGCGATAAAGTCCTGAGCACGCCCATGCAAGCCCCGACACCCATCCGCATTCTGGTAGTCGACGACCACACGCTTTTCCGGCGCGGCCTGACCGCCCTGCTCGCGCGCGACCCGCTGCTGTGCGTGATCGGCGACGCTGCCGATGCCGGCCAGGCGCAGCGCAAGGCGCAGGAACTACAACCCGACCTGATCCTGCTCGACAACCACCTGCCGGGGGTTAACGGCGTCGACGCCCTGCCCGCGCTGCGCGAAGCCGCGCCGAAGGCGCGCATCCTGATGCTCACCGTGAGCGAGGACGAGACCGACCTCGCCGCCGCCCTACGCGGCGGAGCCGCCGGCTATCTGCTCAAAACGATCGAGGGCGACGCCCTGACCGCAGCCATCCAGCGCGCCATGCAGGGCGACAGCGTCATCGCGCCCGAGATGATGAGCAAGCTGGTGTCGGCCTACCGCGGCGCCGCCGCGGGCGCGCCAGCGGCCAGCACGCCGGCACCGAGCGCCATCGAGGCCGCCATTGCGAGCCTGTCGCCGCGCGAGCTCGACATCCTGCGCAGCATCGCGCGCGGCGCCAGCAACAAGGAAATTGCGCGCGAGCACGGCATCGTCGAGACCACGGTCAAGATCCACGTGCAGCACATCCTGCGCAAACTAGACGTCAGCTCGCGCGTGCACGCCGCCGTCATCGCGACGGAACACGACCTGCTTTGACCAAATGCAAGCCATCGCGCGCTTGAGCCAGCCATAGTTCTTCCGAACTATGTGGATGGTCTGCGGTGTAGTTCCATTGAATTGCACCTCCGCTCCCTCAGAGGGATAGCGCACACAAGCCCCGCTCCCTACAGTCATCGCATGGACAACAGGAGTCTTTGACATGACGAAAAAGGGGCAGGCACTCTCCGTGCTGATGGTCAGCACGCTGGCATTTACCGTGTGCTTCATGGTCTGGATGATGTTCGGCGTGATCGGCATCCCGATCAAGAAAACGCTGGGCCTCAACGCGACTGAATTCGGTCTGCTGACTGCCATGCCCGTGCTGACCGGCTCGCTGATCCGCGTGCCGCTGGGAATCTGGACTGACAAGTACGGCGGTCGCATCGTCATGGCGCTGCTGATGGCGCTGACCGTCCCCGCCATCTGGCTCATGAGCTACGCCACAAGCTACTGGCACTTCCTGACCATCGGCCTGTTCGTCGGCCTAGCTGGCGGCGCCTTTTCGGTCGGAACGCCTTACGTGGCGCGCTGGTTTCCAAAGAAGCAGCAAGGCTTTGCCATGGGCATCTATGGCGCCGGCAACTCGGGCGCGGCAGTCAACAAGTTTGTCGCGCCAGCGCTGGTCGTGGCCTTCGGTTGGACCATGGTGCCGCAGGTCTATGCCGCCATCATGTTCGGTGCGCTCGTTCTGTTCTGGCTCTTCAGCCACAGCGACCCAGGGCACCTCGTGCCCAGCCACGTCAAGTTCAGCGACCAGCTCAAGTCCTTGAAGGACCCAAAGGTGCTCAAGTACTGCCAGTATTACAGCATCGTGTTCGGCGGCTATGTCGCGCTATCGCTCTGGATGGTGCAGTACTACGTCGGCGAGTTCGGCCTGGACATCCGCTCCGCTGCCCTGCTGGCCGCCTGTTTCAGTCTGCCCGGCGGCGTGCTACGCGCGGTGGGCGGCTGGATGTCAGACAAATGGGGCGCGCACAGCGTCACCTGGTGGGTGCTGTGGGTGAGCTGGGTCTGCCTATTCCTGCTGAGCTATCCGCAGTTCGACTTCACCGTCGCCACGGTCAACGGCCCCAAGACCTTCCACATCGGTCTGAACGTCTACCTGTTCACGGCCCTGATGTTCATCCTGGGCATCGCCTTCGCCTTTGGCAAGGCCAGCGTCTTCAAGTACATCAGCGACGACTACCCGACGAACATCGGCACCATCAGCGGCATCGTCGGACTGGCCGGCGGCATGGGCGGCTTTGTGCTGCCGATCATGTTCGGCGGTCTGATGGACCTGACCGGCATCCGCTCCAGCGCCTTCATGCTGCTGTACGGCGTGGTCTGGGTCTCGCTGATCTGGATGTTCTGGACCGAGGTGCGCGGCCGCGAAGTCATGGGCCACAACGCCAAGCCATTCAGCCTGTAGCGCAAGCAATTTTCATCTTTGAGGAAACCATCATGGCCAACAACAAGACCTCCAGCGCAGACATCGCCGACTGGCGACCGGAAGACGAGCAGTTCTGGGAAAGCACGGGCAAGAAGATCGCGTACCGCAACCTTTGGATCTCGATCCCGAGCCTGCTGTGTGGCTTCGCGGTCTGGGGCATGTGGGGCATCATCACGGTGCAAATGCTCAACCTGGGCTTTCCTTTCAAGCAGGCCGAGCTGTTCACGCTAACGGCGATCTCGGGTCTGGCCGGCGCCACGATGCGCATCCCGTCCTCGTTCTACATCCGTCTGGCCGGCGGGCGCAACACCATCTTCCTGACCACCGCCATGTTGCTCGCGCCCGCGCTGGGCACGGGCATCGCCTTGCAGCACAAGGACTGGCCGCTCTGGGTGTTCCAGATGCTGGCCCTGTGGTCGGGCGTGGGCGGCGGCAACTTCGCCAGTTCCATGTCCAACATTACCAACTTCTTCCCGAAACGCCTGCAGGGCACGGCCCTTGGCCTCAACGCGGGTCTGGGCAATTTCGGCGTCACCAGCATGCAGATCATCATTCCGCTGGTGATGACGGTTGGCATGTTCGGCGCGTTCGGAGGCGACCCGATGCCGCTGGTCAAGGACAGCGGCTGGATCTTCGGCAAGATCGCCGCGGGCACGCCCACCTACATCCAGAACGCCGGCTTTGCCTGGGTCCTGTCGCTGGTTCCGCTGTCGGCGCTGTGCTGGTTCGGCATGAACAACCTGTTGCCGATCTCGCCCGACATCGGCGGCACCATCATGGCCTTCGTCAAGGTCACCTGGATCTACACGCTGACCTTCATCCCTGCCGGCCTGGGCCTCTACCTCTACATGCCGGCGCCGACCGGCCTGGGCCTGCTCAACATGTGGATCGCGATGCCGCTGATCATCGTCGGCACACTGTTCCTGATGAAGCTCGCGGCCTTCGGCACCATGAAGGACAACATCGCCAAGCAGTTCGCGATCTTTCGCAACAAGCACACCTGGTCACTCACCCTGCTCTACATCGTGACCTTCGGCTCCTTCATCGGCTTCTCGATGGCACTGCCTCTTTCCATCACAGTGATCTTCGGCATCAGCCACGCGCCTGATGCCACCGGCGTGCTGCAGCACACGCTGAAGAACCCGAACGCGCCATCGGCCCTGACCTACGCCTGGATCGGCCCCTTCGTCGGTGCGCTGATCCGTCCGGTCGGCGGCTGGATCTCGGACAAGGTCGGCGGATCCATCGTGACGCAGGTGATCTCGGCCGTCATGGTCGTAGCCTCGGCATCGGTCGGTTACGTGATGATGCAGGCCTACGGCTCGGCCACGCCGGAGCAGTACTTCTCGAGCTTCATGTGGCTGTTCGTGCTGCTGTTCGCAGCCAGCGGCATCGGCAATGGCTCGACCTTCCGCACCATCGGCGTCATCTTCGACCGCCAGCAAGCCGGCCCCGTGCTGGGTTGGACCTCAGCGATCGCGGCCTACGGCGCCTTCATCGCGCCTGTCGTGATCGGTGACCAGATCAAGGCCGGCACGCCGCAGATGGCGATGTACGGCTTTGCCATCTTCTATGCCGTGTGCCTGGTGTTGAACTGGTGGTTCTACCTACGCGCCGGCTCCGAAATAAAAAACCCCTGAGCACCCACTTTTCAGAAATAACTGGAGGCCTCCAATGAGCCACTTTCTCGATCGACTCAGCTATTTTTCAAACGTCCGCGAACCGTTTTCTGGCGAGCATGGCGTCGCGACTGGCGAGGACCGGACCTGGGAGGACGCGTACCGCGACCGCTGGGCGCACGACAAGATCGTGCGTTCCACCCACGGCGTCAACTGCACCGGGTCCTGCTCCTGGAAGATCTACGTCAAGGGCGGCATCGTGACCTGGGAGACGCAGCAAACCGACTACCCGCGCACGCGCTGGGATATGCCGAATCACGAGCCGCGCGGCTGCGCCCGCGGTGCGAGCTACAGCTGGTATTTGTACAGCGCAAACCGCGTCAAGTACCCGATGGTGCGCGGTCGCTTGCTCAAGCTCTGGCGCGAGGCGCGCCTGTCGAACGACCCGGTCGATGCCTGGGCCTCGATCGCACAGTCCGATGAGAAGCGCAAGGAATACCAGAGCGTGCGCGGCCTGGGCGGCTTCGTTCGCTCGAGCTGGGACGAAGTCAACGAGATGGTGGCCGCGGCCAACGTCCACACCATCAAGAAGTACGGACCCGACCGCATCATCGGTTTCTCGCCGATCCCCGCCATGTCGATGATCTCGTACGCGGCGGGCAGCCGCTACCTGAGCCTTATCGGCGGCGTCAGCATGAGCTTTTACGACTGGTACTGCGACCTGCCGCCGGCCAGCCCGCAGGTCTGGGGCGAGCAAACCGACGTGCCGGAGTCGGCCGACTGGTACAACTCCAGCTACATCATCGCCTGGGGTTCGAATGTGCCGCAGACGCGCACGCCGGACGCGCACTTCTTCACCGAGGTCCGCTACAAGGGAACGAAGACGGTGGCGGTAACGCCCGACTACTCCGAAGTGGCCAAACTCTCCGACATCTGGATGAAGCCCAAGCAGGGTACGGACGCCGCGGTCGCCATGGCCATGGGCCATGTGATCCTCAAGGAGTTCTATTTCCCCGATGGTGGCAAACCGCGAAGCGCCTACTTCGACAACTATGTGCGCCGCTACACTGATATGCCGATGCTAGTGATGCTCAAAGAGCATCAGTTGCCCAGTGGGGAAACGGTGCTGGTGCCGGACCGCTACCTGCGCGCCTCCGACTTCAACGGTAAGCTCGGCGCCGCCAACAATCCGGAATGGAAGACCGTTGCGCTCGACGAGAGCGGCAAGGTCGTGCTGCCGGTCGGCGCCATCGGCTTTCGCTGGGGCGCGGACGGCCGCGCCGACGAAGGCCAGTGGAACCTGCAGGCCAAGGAAGCGCGCCATGGCAATGATGTCAAGCTGAAGCTGTCCGT
>CAIKMZ010000021.1 GCA_903828665.1 uncultured beta proteobacterium | reverse complement strand
ATGGTCGGGGCGAAAGGATTCGAACCTTCGACCCTCTGGTCCCAAACCAGATGCGCTACCAGGCTGCGCTACGCCCCGACATGCGCCTATTGTAACGGCTGACGGGGCCTTTCCCTCTTGAAAGCCGGACCTTTGTGGCGCCAGGCATCGGATACAGTGTGCTCATGCCGTCACCAACGCCACCCCTCACATGGCTTGCGCCGGGTCAGGAATTCCCAGCACCAGATCAGGCCTGGGATGCGCTGTCGCCAGCGCCCGGTCTGCTGGCCGCAGGTGGCGCGCTGGACGTCGAAAGCTTGCGCAAGGCCTATGGCCGCGGAATCTTTCCCTGGTACAGCCAAGGGCAGCCGATCCTCTGGTGGAGCCCTAACCCGAGAATGGTGCTTGAGGTTGCGGAATTCCGCTTGCATCCATCCTTGCGCAAGACACTCGTGCGGTTTCGCCGAAGCAATGCCTGTGAGATTCGGATCGACTCGGCCTTCCAGCAGGTAATCCAGGCCTGCGCTGCAAGCCGGCGTGACGGACAAAGCGGTACCTGGATTCTGCCGGACATGGTCACGGCCTACTGCAAGTTGCATCAGGCGGGCCTTGCCCACAGTGTGGAGACCTGGGTTGACGGGACGCTCGTCGGTGGCCTGTATTGCGTGGCGCTGGGTAAGTTCGTCTTCGGAGAATCAATGTTCAGCCATGCCAGCGATGCCTCCAAGGTCGCGTTGGCAGCGCTGGTCGGATTCTGTCGCCATCACGGCATCGCTTACATCGACTGCCAGCAAAACACGCGCCATCTGGCTTCGCTTGGTGCACGGGAAATTGCACGGGAACTGTTTCTCGCCCATGTGACCGAAGGGATCGAGCACGCAGCGCCGACATGGCAGTTTGATCGCCGACTCTGGAATCAGATACTTCCCGAAATGGCAGTGACGCCGTGACCAACCTGAATGACCTGCCTGCGCAAACGCTGCAGTTCTATGCAACGGCGGCGTATCCGTGCAGCTATCTGCCGCAAGAGCAGGCCAGGTCCGAGGTGGCCACACCCGGCCACCTGATCAACACCAGCACCTATTCCGAACTCGTCAACCGTGGTTTCAGGCGCAGTGGCCTGTTTACCTACCGCCCGCATTGCGACGCTTGCCATGCCTGTGTGCCGATACGGGTTCCGGTCCGTGAATTCCGTCCGGACCGAAGCCAACGGCGTTCCTGGCAGCGCCACGCCAGTCTACTGGCCACGGAAATGGAACTGTGCTTCGTGGAGGAACATTTCGCCCTTTACCAGCGTTATCAGAACGGGCGGCACGCTGGCGGCGGAATGGACCAGGACAGCGTCGAACAATACAAGCAATTCCTGCTGCAAAGCCGCATCGATTCCCGACTGGTGGAGTTCCGCGATGAATCGAACGACGGCACCCCGGGGCAGTTGCGGATGGTCTCGATTCTCGATTTGCTCGGTGATGGAATCTCGTCGGTCTACACCTTCTACGAGCCGGAGCTGAACCAGGACAGTTTCGGCACCTACGGCGTCCTGTGGCAGATTGCCCGAGCGCGCGCGCTCCAGCTTTCATACGTCTACCTTGGCTACTGGGTCGAAGGGAGCCAGAAGATGAACTACAAGGCTCGCTTCTCCCCGGCCGAGTTCCTTGTTGCCGGCGAGTGGGCGAGAAAGGAAACTGTTTGACGGTATTGCCGAAGGCCCGAACATTCCACAAGATAAAATAGCGACACCACCACTCAGGATGAACCATGCGAAAGACAGATCCCGGTATTCCCACCACACCGACAGTCCAGGTGATCGAGCGCATGTTTACCCTGATGGATGTTCTGGCCTCACGGGAAGAAGCCATTTCACTGAAGGAAATCAGTGAGAAATCGGGCTTGCACCTGTCCACGACGCACCGCTTGCTCAATGATCTGGCGACAGGCCGTTTTGTCGACCATCCGCAGCCCGGCAGTTATCGGCTCGGCATGCGCTTGCTGGAACTGGGCAATTTGGTCAAGAGCCGCCTCAACGTGCGTGATGCGGCCCTGCTGCCGATGCGGGAATTGCACAAGCTTATCCAGCAACCCGTCAATCTGAGTGTGCGCCAGGGCGACGAGATCGTGTATGTGGAGCGAACCTACAGCGAGCGTTCGGGCATGCAGGTGGTGCGCGCCATCGGCGGCCGCGCTCCGCTGCACCTGACCTCGGTCGGCAAACTGTTTCTGGCCGCCGACGATCCTCAACGCGTTCGCGCCTATGCCACCCGCACCGGTCTGAGCGGTCATACCAAGAACAGCCTGACCCAACTGCCCGCCCTCGAACGCGAACTCTCCAAAGTTCGGCAGTATGGCATCGCGCATGACAATGAAGAGTTGGAACTGGGTGTGCGCTGCATGGCCGCGGGCATCTATGACGATCAAGGCACACTGGTGGCTGGCTTGTCAATTTCGGCCCCGGCCGAGCGTCTCGAGGACGCCTGGCTGCCCAAGCTTCAAGCAACGGCACGGGAAATTTCAACGACTTTGGGCTTCCGCCCCAGCCCGACCCGCTGACGAAGGACGGGCCGTCAACCCTTGGTGCTGAATACCTGACCGGCCGCGGTACCAGCCAAGGGCACGGCATCGGCAGTCGCCGTCGGCTTGGACTCGACCCAGCGCCGAACCCGCTCGGCATCACCGATGCGACTGAGTTTGCCGGCTGAATCGAGAAACACCATGATGATCTTGCGCCCGGCGACCTTGGCCTGCATCACCAGGCACTGACCCGCTTCAGCGATGTAACCGGTCTTCTGCAAGCCGATGTCCCAGGACGGGTTCTTCACCAGCCGATTGGTATTGTTGTATTGCAGCGTACGCTTTCCGACCGCAACCTGATACCCAGGGGAAGTCGACAATTCACGCAAGGTCGGATCGCCGTATGCGAAGTTGACCAGTTTGGCCAGATCTCGCGCGCTCGACTGATTCTTGCTGGAAAGGCCAGTCGGCTCCTCGTAGTGGGTGTCTTGCATGCCGATGAGATGCGCCTTGGCGTTCATCAATTCGACAAACGCCGGCAGACCAGCCGGAAAACTGCGCCCGAGCGCATGTGCTGCGCGATTCTCACTGGACATCAGAGCCAGATGCAGCAGTTCGCCGCGACTCAATACCGTGCCAACCCGCAAGCGGGAGGAACTTCCCTTTTCGGTGTCGACATCTGCCTGCGAGATGGTGATCATCTCGTTCATCGGCAGACGGGCTTCACTGATGACCAGACCCGTCATCAATTTGGTCAGCGATGCAATCGGCAGGATGGCCTTGTCGTTCTTGCTGTACAGGACCTCGCTCGTATCCTGATCAATCACCAGGGCGACGCTGGATTTCAGGGCCAGTGAATCGTGCCCGCCATGCAGCCCCGCCATCTGTCCGAACGAGGCCCGAAGCGGAATCACCTCGGCGGCGACAAGCGCCTTGTGCTTGGCGACAACGTGTTTCTTGCCAACCTTCGACTTGACACTGGCGCTGCTTTTTGCCGTTTTGACGTGACGGTGCTTGACCCGAGCTGTATCAACCTCCGCTGACGATGCAACCAGGGCGAATGCTGTCAAGGCGAAGAGAAAGAGCGTCCTGCGAACATTACTTCCGAACCGTGTCCGACGAAAGCAGAACATATGTCTTTCTCCTGATTAATTTCCCGAGAAGGGAAGTTTAAACAGAAAAACCGCAAGATATCAAATACTTGCGGTTTTTTCTTAATCCAGAACATACAAACAGGAGATTGACTAGCCCTGCGCGGCAACCCGATCCGCCTTGCTCTGCAATTTGTTCAGTGCGCTGAGGTAGGCTTTGGCCGATGCAACGATGATATCGGGGTCCGCGCCCACGCCATTGACCACGCGCCCGCTGTTCTGCAAACGCACCGTGACTTCGCCCTGACTTTCCGTCGAACCGCTGATCGCATTGACCGAGTACAGCACCATCTCGGCACCACTCTTGACGTGCGCTTCAATCGCCTTGAGAGAAGCGTCGACCGGTCCGTTGCCATCTGAACTGCTCTTCACTTCTTCGCCGTTGACCGTGAAGACGATGCTCGCGTACGGATGCTCACCCGTTTCACTGCGTTGCGACAAGGAAACAAAACGGTATTGCTCATGCTCGTGTGTCACCCCTTCGTCGCTCACCAACGCAAGAATGTCCTCGTCGAAAATTTCACTCTTGAGATCGGCCAGTTCCTTGAACCGGGTGAACGCGCTGTTGATATCGGCCTCGCTTTCCATCTGAACGCCGAGTTCCTGCAGGCGTTGCTTGAAGGCGTTGCGACCACTGAGTTTCCCCAGAATGATCTTGTTGGTGGTCCAGCCCACATCCTCGGCCCGCATGATTTCGTAGGTGTCGCGCGCCTTGAGCACGCCATCCTGGTGAATGCCCGAGGCATGCGCAAATGCATTGGCCCCGACAACCGCCTTGTTCGGCTGCACGACGAAGCCGGTCGTCTGGCTGACCATTCGACTCGCCGCCAGAATGTGCTTGGTATCGATGCCCAGATCCAGGCCGAAATAGTCACGCCGGGTCTTGAGCGCCATGACGACTTCTTCCAGACTGCAATTGCCTGCCCGCTCACCCAATCCATTGATCGTGCACTCCACCTGACGCGCGCCACCGATCTTCACGCCGGCCAATGAATTCGCGACCGCCATACCCAAGTCATTGTGGCAATGGACCGACCAGATCGCCTTGTCAGAATTCGGAATCCGTTCACGCAAATTCCTGATGAAATTGCCATAGAGTTCCGGCACGGCGTAGCCGACCGTGTCGGGCACGTTGATGGTGGTTGCACCCTCGGCAATGACGGCCTCGATCACGCGGCACAGAAAGTCGGGATCACTGCGGTAGCCGTCTTCCGGACTGAACTCGACGTCGGCAACTAGGTTGCGCGCGAAGCGCACGGCAAGCTTGGCCTGCTCGAACACTTCATCGGGCGTCATGCGCAGTTTCTTCTCCATGTGCAGCGCCGAAGTCGCGATGAAGGTGTGGATGCGGGCGCTGTTGGCGCCTTTGAGCGCTTCGGCAGCGCGCGCAATGTCCTTGTCATTGGCACGCGACAACGAGCAGATGGTTGAATCCTTGATGGCGTTCGCGATGGTCTGCACGGCCTCGAAGTCACCATTGGAACTTGCAGCAAAGCCGGCTTCGATCACGTCGACTTTCAATCGCTCCAGTTGCCGGGCGATGCGCAGTTTCTCGTCCTTGTTCATGGACGCACCGGGCGATTGCTCGCCGTCGCGCAAAGTGGTGTCGAAAATAATTACTTTGTCAGCCATCCGGGTTCTCCTGTTGTCCTCAAAAATCCGCAAGCAAAAATCGATGTGTCAAACAAAAAGCCCGTTGCGGATGCATACGGGCTTTTGGTTGCGATGAGCGCGTGCGCTACCGTTTCCGCCCGTCCGGCGTTAGCAGTAGCGCTAGCAAAATCTGATTCATGACTTCAATGTAACACAAGTCTTGCGCAATTCTTGATGCGTCCAGGCAAGGCCGACGGATCCGCAGACTCCCTCAGTGAAGGCCAATTTCATCGGGCTCGTCGGTCGACGTGCTGATGACGCTGGTCTGCACGCCCTTCGCCTTGCGCCAGCCATAAATCACGTAGCCGCTGAGTCCGTAGATCACAAACAAGGTGAACAAGACTTTCGGCGGATCGATGTTGATGGCGGCGATGATGAGCGCAATCAGGACCAGAACAACAAAGGGCACACTCTTTTTCGACAGATCCTTGAAGCTATAAAACGGAACATTGGTCACCATGCTCAGCCCGGCGTACAAGGCCACCGCAAACATGGGCCAGGCGACGCTGGGACCCTTTGCGCCCAGATCCGTCACGACCCAGATAAAACTGGCCACCAGTGCCGCGGCGGCGGGTGACGGCAAGCCCTGAAAGTAGCGCTTGTCCACCACCCCCGTGTTGACATTGAAACGCGCCAGGCGCAAAGCGGCGCAGGCGCAATAGACGAACGCCGCAACCCAGCCCCAACGCCCCAGACCCTGCAGTGCCCACACGTAGGCGATGAGCGCGGGCGCAGCGCCGAAAGAGACCATGTCCGAGAGCGAATCCATCTGTTCCCCAAAAGCGCTTTGCGTATTGGTCATGCGGGCGACCCGGCCGTCGAGGCTATCGAGAACCATCGCGCAAAACACACCGAATGCCGCCAGTACAAAGCGGCCATTGATGGCCATCACGATGGCATAGAACCCGCCAAAAAGGGCGGCCAGCGTAAACAGATTGGGCAAGATATAGATGCCCTTGCGACGCTTCCTCACCACCAGGCCATCGCCCTCGGGAATGTCTGCTTCATTTCCGTCATGCATAGAATCAGCCTCCATCGCTGCATAGTAACAAAGGCCACCGAAGTGGCCTTTGTGGCGAGAGTAGGCAGGTCTAGTTGCGTGTCTGGTCGACCAGCTTGTTCTTCTTGATCCAGGGCATCATCGCGCGCAGCGATTCGCCGACCTTCTCGATCTGATGCTCCGACATCAAGCGACGGCGACTCAGCAGGGTCGGTGCGCCCGCCTTATTCTCCAGAATGAAGCTCTTGGCATATTCACCAGTCTGAATATCCTTGAGGCACTGGCGCATGGCGTCCTTGGTGGCGGCGGTGACGATCTTGGGCCCGGTCACGTACTCGCCGTATTCGGCATTGTTGGAGATCGAGTAGTTCATGTTGGCGATGCCGCCCTCATAAATCATGTCGACGATCAGCTTGAGCTCATGCAGGCATTCGAAATAGGCCATCTCGGGGGCATAGCCGCCCTCGACCAGCGTCTCAAACCCGGCCTTGATCAATTCGACCGTGCCACCGCACAGAACCGCCTGCTCGCCGAACAGGTCGGTTTCGGTCTCTTCACGGAAATTCGTTTCGATGATGCCAGCCTTGCCGCCGCCGTTGGCCATGGCGTAGCTCAAAGCCAGATCAAGCGAGCGGCCCGACTTGTCCTGATGGACGGCGACCAGATGCGGCACTCCACCGCCCTGCACATAGGTGCCACGCACGGTGTGGCCTGGCGCCTTGGGCGCGACCATCCAGACGTCGAGATCGGCGCGCGGATTCACCAGGCCGTAATGAACGTTGAAACCGTGCGCGAACACCAGCGAAGCGCCCTGCTTGATATTGGGTTCGATGTCGCTCGCATAGACAGCACCGATCTGTTCATCGGGCAGCAAGATCATGACCACATCAGCGCCCTTGACGGCAGCGGCGACTTCAGCAACCTGGAGGCCGGCTTTCTCGACCTTGGCCCAGGAAGCACCGCCCTTGCGCAAGCCGACGACAACCTTGACGCCACTTTCGTTCAGATTCTGGGCATGGGCATGGCCCTGGCTACCGTAGCCGATGATTGCAACTGTCTTGCCCTTGATCAGGCTGAGGTCACAGTCCTTGTCGTAAAAAACCTTCATTCTTTTCTCCGTTATAAAAAATTAAACTCGCAAAATGCGCTCGCCGCGGCCGATGCCACTGGAGCCGGTACGCACGGTCTCCAGGATGGCGCCACGCTCGATGGCCTCCAGAAAGGCGTCGTTCTTGGACTGGTCGCCTGTCAACTCGATCGTGTAGCTTTTTTCGGTGACGTCGATGATACGACCCCGGAAGATATCGGCCATGCGCTTCATTTCCTCGCGCTCCTTGCCCACGGCACGCACCTTGACCATCATCAGCTCACGCTCGGTGTAGGCGCCTTCGGTCAGATCAACCACCTTCACCACTTCAATCAAACGGTTCAGGTGCTTGGTGATCTGCTCGATCACCTCATCCGACCCGGCGGTCTGGATCGTCATGCGCGACAGGCTCGGATCCTCGGTCGGCGCCACCGTCAAGGACTCAATGTTGTAACCACGGGCCGAAAAGAGACCAACAACACGAGACAGGGCACCGGGCTCATTTTCCAGCAATACGGCAATGATATGTTTCATGGGATTCCTCTTTCGCTGCCCTCCCCCTGTGGCGGTAACCGCAGGGCTTGGCAGGCAATCGATTGGTTTATTAAAGATCTTCCGAACCCAGCAGCATTTCAGTGATGCCGCTACCTGCCCGCACCATCGGGAACACGTTTTCCGTCGGATCGGTGCGGAAATCCATGAACACGGTGCGGTCCTTGAGCTTGCGCGCCTCGCGCAAGGCTGGCTCGACGTCCTGCGCGCGCTCGATCAGCATGCCCACGTGACCATAGGCTTCCGCCAGTTTCACGAAGTTGGGCAGCGCGTCCATGTAGCTGTGGCTGTAACGCCCCTCGTATTCCAGTTCTTGCCACTGGCGAACCATGCCCAGATAGCGGTTGTTCAGGGATATGATCTTGATCGGCGTGTTGTACTGCAGGCAGGTCGAGAGTTCCTGGATACACATCTGGACCGAGCCATCGCCGGTGATGCAGAAAACCTCGCTCTGCGGGCGCGCCATCTTGATGCCCATGGCATAGGGGATGCCCACGCCCATCGTGCCCAGACCACCGGAATTAATCCAGCGCCTGGGTTCTTCAAAGCGGAAATACTGCGCCGCCCACATCTGGTGCTGTCCAACGTCGGAGGTGATGTAGGTGTCGACACCCTTGGTCATATTCCCCAGCGTCTCGATGACGTACTGCGGCTTGATCACGTCGTTCTTGCCATGGTCGTACTTGAGGCATTCTCCCTTGCGCCAGCCTTCAATCGTGTCCCACCAAGGCGCCAGCGACTGGACATCCGGTTTTGTTGAGCCTTCCCGGATCATCCCGATCATCTCGGTCAGAACATCCTTGACATCGCCCACGATCGGGATATCCACCTTCACGCGTTTGGAAATGCTCGACGGATCAATATCGATGTGAATGATCTTGCGTTCATTCTGGGCAAAATGCTTCGGGTTTCCGATCACCCGGTCATCAAAGCGCGCGCCCACCGCCAGCAGCACATCGCAGTGCTGCATCGCATTGTTCGCTTCGACCGTGCCATGCATGCCCAGCATGCCCAGGAACTTGCGATCGCTGGCCGGATAGGCACCCAAGCCCATCAAGGTATTGGTGCATGGGCAACCCATCATGTCCACAAGGGTGCGCAGCTCGGCCGACGCGTTGCTCAAGACAACGCCACCGCCCGTGTAGATATACGGGCGTTTCGCGGCCAGCAAGAGTGCCAACGCCTTGCGAATCTGTCCGCCGTGGCCTTTGCGAACCGGATTGTAGGAACGCATTTCCACCGTCGCCGGATAGCCTGCGTAGTGCACCTTCTTGAACGACACGTCCTTCGGGATGTCCACCACAACCGGGCCGGGGCGACCACTGCGGGCGATGTGGAAGGCCTTCTTCATGGTCTCGGCGAGGTCACGCACGTCCTTGATCAGGAAGTTGTGCTTCACGACGGGACGGGTGATGCCAACCGTGTCGCACTCCTGGAATGCGTCAAGTCCGATCGCTTGCGTCGGCACCTGGCCGGTCACGATCACCATCGGAATGCTGTCCATGTAGGCGGTGGCAATGCCGGTCACCGCATTGGTGGCTCCGGGTCCGGAGGTAACCAGGGCAACGCCGACGTCGCCGGTCGCGCGGGCGTAGCCGTCTGCCGCATGAACTGCCGCCTGCTCGTGCCGTACCAGAATGTGCTGGATGGTGTCCTGCTTGTAGAGCGCATCGTAGATATGAAGCACAGCCCCACCGGGGTAGCCCCACACGTACTTGACGCCTTCGGCCTGCAAGGCCTTGATCAGAATCTCGGCACCCCGAAGTTCCTGATCTTTGGGCGTCGCCGCCGGTGCTTTGCCAGTCGTTGCCTGGCTTTTTGGGCTTGTCGTTGCCGCAACGGCCGAAGTGATTTCGGCTTTTGATATTTCCATGTTCAACCTTTGTGAATTTCTCTGACGAAAAACCTTGGGTGCTCCTTCGCAAACACTCGTGGAGTCGCGTTGGAACTTAAAGCCAAAGCCATAAGCGCACTGATTCTTGCGCCGGACCATGACCCGTTTGCCTTTTGAATTGCAGCCGCGATTATGGCACTGCGGCAGTTGACGGGCTGCGAATCGGCAAAAATAGTGTCCGCCAAATGAGATAATGTGAGGATTGACAGGCAATTTCGTCTGCCGCCGGGCACGGTGCAAGCTGGCCTGACGACCGTCTCAAGGCAAACACCACTTGGCAACCGAACAAGAACTCTCCGAGTTTCTGAAGAGCGTCGAAAAGCGCGCTTTCAAGCGTTCGGTCTATCACGTGCGCAATGATGAGTCCGCACTCGACATCGTGCAGGACAGCATGATGAAACTCGCCGAGCACTATGGGCACAAGCCGGCTGCCGAGTTGCCGATGCTGTTCCAGCGCATCCTGTCCAACTGCACCCTCGACTGGTTTCGGCGGCAAAAGACCCGCAATGTGCTTTTTTCCAATTTCAGTGACTTTTCCATGGCGGGAGACGATGAAGAATTTGACGTCCTGGAAACTTTGAATGTGGAGAATCATTCGGAGCAGACGGAAAGCGCTGAAAGCACGACGCAACGGGCACAAACCTTGCGTGCAATCGAAGCGGAAATCCAGGAACTGCCAGCCCGTCAACGGGAAGCCTTCCTCATGCGTTACTGGGAGGAACTGGACGTGGCAGAAACTGCCGCGGCAATGGGTTGCTCGGAGGGTAGTGTCAAGACACACTGTTCCAGAGCAGTACAGGCCCTTGGGGCGGCCTTGAGGGCAAAGGGAATCACGTTATGACCAATTCTTACCAATATCAACGTCATTTGGCAGAAGACCGATTCGGTTTGCAGATCGCTGCGCGTCTGTCGGACGCGACCGACAACCTCCCCTACGATATTTCCGAGCGTTTGCGTGCCGCTCGCCATCAGGCGCTGGGCAAGCGAAAAGTTGCCTTGGTCCGTACAGTCAGCAATTTGGCCGCCTCGGGTGGAAACGGGACGATGACCCTGGGACATCCCGGTTGGTGGAATCGTGTGGCGGCGGCTGTGCCCTTGCTGGCCCTGGTTCTTGGCCTGATCGCGATCAACGTGATCCAGAATGAAAATCGCGCCAACGAACTGGCAGAAATCGATGCGGCTTTGCTCACGGACGACCTGCCCCCAGCGGCTTATACCGATCCAGCCTTTACACAATTCGTCAAGAGCAGTTCCGGGCAATACCAATGAGTCGGACATGACGGTGTTCAAGCGTCGCCCGAATCGGCTTGTACGAGGTTCTTTCGCCACCGGGCTGACCGGTGCGATGGTTGCCATGGCATGGATAGCAGTCAACGCGGTGACCTCCAGCGTCTGGGCGCAGGATGTGATCAAGGCACCCGCGCCGACCGTGTCGGCGGCAAAATTGTCCGGTGCCAGCAGTCCAAACAGGCCGGCAATTGTTTCGAAGAATCAGATCAAGCCGACTTGGCAAGACCTGTCGCCATCGCAACAGCAGTCACTCACACCCTTGGCTGAACAATGGAATACCCTGGGTGAAACTCAGAAGCGCAAGTGGATTGCAATTGCAGCGAATTATCCAAAACTGGCGGCACCGGAACAGGCCAAGCTCCACAGTCGCATGACCGAATGGGTGTCCCTGAGTCCGCAGCAGCGGGCGCAGGCCAGGCTCAATTTCGCCGAATCCAAGAAATTGACGCCGACGCAGAAGGCAGCCACCTGGACCGCCTATCAAGCCCTCAGCCCGGAAGAGAAGCAGAAGCTGGCGCGCTCGGCGCCGCCCAAAACCGTTGGCGCCGCGACGGCAGTCAAGCCGGTCTCCCCCCAAAAACTGGCAGCGGTACCCGTGACAAAACAGACTGCGAAACAGGCGCCCAAGATGGCCGCAACCGGTCATTCGCTGGACCGCAATACCCTGCTGCCGCGCTCCAGGACAGCGTCGGAGCCGCAACCGGTACCAAGCAACTGAACGCCATCGGTTCCGTTCCGATGAATACAGCCCTGGCAACACCAAGTCTGGCACGTCGCATGGCCTGCTGGCTTTACGAAGGACTGCTGCTGATGGGTGTGGTCTTTATCGCCGGCTATCTGTTCAGCACCTTGAGCCAGACCCGCAACGCCATGGACAACCGCCATCCGCTGCAGATCTTTCTGTTCGTCGTCTTCGGAATCTACTTTGTCTGGTTTTGGGCCAAAGGGCAGACCCTGGCCATGAAAACCTGGCGCATTGCCGTGGTCGATCGCAGCGGCAAACCGCTGACGCAAGCGCGCGCCTTGTTGCGCTACGTCCTGAGCTGGCTCTGGTTCATGCCAGCGCTGGCGGCGGTCGCACCTTTCAAGCTGTCCGGCCTCGAATCAGCCGTCATCGTCGGCGGCTGGGTCGCGGTATGGGCCATCTCAAGCGGCTTGCACCCGCAACGACAGTTCTGGCATGACGCCCTGGCGGGCACACGACTGGTCTCAACGCCAGAACTGAAACCCTGATCCGCCCGATTGATCGTCTGCAGGTTTGACAGTACTAGACCGCAGACTCGTCCTGCTCGCCGGTGCGGATGCGCACGACGCGCTCGACGCTGGTCACAAAAATCTTGCCGTCGCCAATCTTGCCGGTGTGCGCGGCCTTCACGATGGCATCAACGCAGCGATCCAGGTCTTCTGTCTTAACCACCACTTCCACCTTCACCTTGGGCAGGAAGTCGACCACGTACTCGGCGCCCCGGTAGAGCTCGGTATGGCCCTTTTGCCGGCCAAAACCCTTGACTTCGGTAACGGTCAGGCCGGTAACGCCGCATTCGGCCAGTGCTTCACGCACTTCCTCCAGCTTGAATGGTTTGACGATGGCTGTGATCTGCTTCATTTCTTTCTCCTGATGGGGGCGCAAGCGCGCTTGGCGATACGACGACTGACCCGGCAATCCGTCAGTCAAGCCCGAAACCGGTTGGTTATAGGATAACGCCAATCCTTGCCAAAGCTCCGGTGGGTCACGCGAATACCTACCGGGGCCTGGCGGCGCTTGTATTCGTTTATCTTGATCAGCCGGGTTACCTTTTCAACATCGGCGAGTGCAAACCCGGCCGCAACGATGTCGTCAATGCTCTGGTCGTTCTCCATGTAGCGCTCCAGAATCGCATCCAGAACCTCGTAGGGCGGCAAGCTGTCCTGATCGGTCTGATCCGGACGCAGTTCGGCACTCGGCGGGCGCGTGATGATGCGCTGCGGAATCGGCTGGCTCCCGCTGCCATAGGGATCGTTGGCATTGCGCCAGCGCGCCAGTTCAAATACCGTCGTCTTGGCCAGATCCTTGATGACGGCAAAACCCCCGGCCATGTCGCCATAGAGCGTGCAATAGCCGGTTGCCATCTCGGACTTGTTGCCGGTCGTCAGCACGATGCTGCCAAATTTGTTCGACAGGGCCATGAGCAGGGTGCCGCGAATACGGGCCTGAATGTTCTCTTCCGTGGTGTCCTCGGCCAAGCCCTTGAACTGGCTGGCCAGCGATTGCTTGAAGGCCTCGAACTCCGGCACGATGGAAATCTCGTCGTAGCGCACACCCAGGCCCTGCGCCATCTCGCGCGCGTCGATCCAGCTGATGTCGGCCGTATAGGGTGAGGGCATCATGACGGTCCGAACCCGGTCCTTGCCCAGCGCATCGACGGCCACCGCCAAAACCAATGCGGAATCAATGCCGCCCGACAGGCCCAGCAGCACACCCGGGAAACCGTTCTTGCCAATGTAGTCGCGCACACCCAGCACCAGTGCGTGCCAAAGGTCAGCCTGCGGCGTACGCTCTGCCGCCACCTCCGCAGCCAGATGAAGCGCATGGCCCTCGCGTCGTGCCTCCACCACCAGCGATGCCTCGACAAAACTCTCGGCCCGCCCCACCACCGAGCCATCGGCGTCCAGCGCAAACGAGCGCCCCTCGAACACCACCTCATCCTGCCCGCCCACCAAATGGGCATAAACCAGCGGCAAACCGCAATCCAGCACACGTTCGCGCATCATCTGCTCGCGCTCGTTGCCCTTGCCGATATGAAACGGCGAGGCGTTGATCACTGCCAGCAATTCAGCGCCCGCTGCCTTGGTCAGCCGCGCCGGTTCCTCGAACCAGGCATCCTCGCAGATCAGCAGCCCGACCTTGATCCTGCTGCCCGGCTCGCCGGCCTCGAACACGCAGACATCCTGTCCCGGCGTGAAATAGCGCCGCTCGTCAAACACCTGGTAATTCGGCAACTCGCGCTTGGCGTAGCGCGCCACGACGCGCCCTTCGCACAGGACACTCGCAGCGTTGTGCCGGGTTGGCACAGCGACCGACCGGGTCCGGCTGTCACCTCCGCTCGGATGTCCGAGCACCACGGTCAGATTCTTTAACCCGGCCAGCTCGCGGGCCACTGTTTTCACGGCATCATCGCAGGCAGCGATAAAGGCGGGGCGCAGGAACAGGTCTTCTGCGGCATAGCCGCAAATGGAAAGCTCGGGCGTCAGCACCAGACGCACGCCATCAGCGTACACCGAGCGCGCCAGATCGATGATCTTTTTCGAATTTCCAGCCAAGTCGCCAACCACGAAATCGAGCTGGGCGACGCAAAGTTTGAATGTCATGTACCGCAGGTATGAATGAAAGATGAAGCCAGTGAAGCACAAGTCGAACGATTATGTCATCCGGGTGCACAACTCGCCCGACGAAGTCGATGCCGCTGACTGGAACGAATTGCTCGGTTTGCAGGCGCAGGCAACGCCTTTCATGCGACACGAGTACCTGAGCGCGCTGCACGCCAGCGGCGCTGCTGTGCCGGCAACCGGTTGGACGCCACACTTCATAACGCTGGAGTGTGACGGCGTTCTGCTCGCCGCCTGCCCGCTATACGTCAAGACGCATTCCTATGGCGAATACGTGTTCGACAGGGCTTGGGCGAATGCCTATGCGCAGCACGGCCTGGCCTATTACCCGAAAGCGCTGGTGGCCGTGCCATTTACGCCTGTTCCCGGCGCACGCCTGCTGGCGCGCAGCTCGGCAAACCGCGGCGCGCTGATCTCAGCCCTTCTCAAATGGTGTGAAACGCAGCAACTGTCGTCCCTGCACCTGCTGTTTGCGAGCGCCGACGACCTGCAAGCCTGCAGCACCGCCGGCATGCTGCTACGCCACACCGTGCAATTCCACTGGAAGAACACCGAACCGGCCTATGTTGACTTCGAGGACTTCCTGACTTCGCTGTCGCAGGACAAGCGCAAGAAGATCCGGCAGGAACGGCGCAAAGTGGCTGATGCCGGCGTGGGCTTTCGCTGTGCGCAGGGGGTTGACATCACGGCACAGGACTGGGATTTTTTCTACCGCTGCTACGAGCGCACCTACCTAGAACACGGCAATGCGCCTTACCTGAGCCGCGATTTCTTCCTGCGCATGGCCAGCACCATGCCGGAACACTGGTTGCTGTTCATCGCCGAGCGCCAGGGGCGACCGATCGCGGCCAGTCTGGTCGCAATCCAAGCCGAGGCAATGCCGTCGACCGATTCAGGCGCCTCGCCGGCACCGGCCGGCGTCGCCTACGGTCGCTACTGGGGCGCGCTGGAGCGGGTGGACTGCCTGCACTTCGAAGCCTGCTACTACCAACCGCTCCAATGGTGCATTGCGCACGGTTTCCAGCGCTTTGAAGGCGGCGCTCAAGGTGAACACAAGATGGCGCGCGCCCTTCTGCCGGTGAAAGCCAGCAGCGCCCACTGGCTGGCTCATCCTGCCTTTGCCGATGCGGTGGAGCGATTTCTAGAAAGCGAAAGCGAAGGCGTCCAACAATACCTCGACGAACTGGTTCAACGCAGTCCGTTTCGACACCCTGCTGCCGCATGACTCCGCTCCGGCCCGAATCGCTCAAGCTGTGCCGCTGCTACCGCGGCGCGGCTCCATTCGGCCTTCGGGCATGCGATGCGCGTCAGGCGCGTGTCTTTTTGTAGTTGGCGATGCCGTCCAGGATTTCCTGCTTGGCGGACTCCGGTCCCTCCCAGCCCAGGATCTTGACCCACTTGTTCTCTTCGAGGTCCTTGTAGTGCTCAAAGAAATGGGCGATGGTCTTGAGGCGCACCGGACTCAGGTCTTCCGGTTTCTTCCAGCGCGTGTAGAGCGACAAAATCTTGTCGATCGGAACTGCCAGCACCTTGCCGTCCTGCCCCGCTTCGTCCTCCATCTTCAGGATGCCGATCGCGCGGCAGGTCACCACTACGCCCGGGATCAGGGGCACTGGCGTGATCACCAGCACGTCGACCGGATCGCCGTCGCCTGAAATGGTCTTCGGCACATAACCGTAATTGGTCGGGTAGTGCATGGCGGTGCTCATGAAACGGTCGACAAAAATCGCGCTCGTTTCCTTGTCCACCTCGTACTTGACCGGGTCGGCGTTCATCGGGATTTCGATGATCACATTGAATTGCTCGGGCGCATTCTTGCCAGGGGTGACGTTATCTAGAGACATGTTCGTTTCTTTGCATTGAGTTAAGTCAGAAAGCTCTCAGTATTAACCCTGATTTTACTTACGCTCCCCTTGCCGCGCCAAGAAAAGGACTTTTTTCACGGTACAGTCGCCCGGTTGGCCAATTGCCCACGTCAATCCCTTATTGATGTTTCGCGGCGAGGAAGCAACGCAGCGGTGGTGCCGATTGCGCTGCACCCCTACTTAGCGAACCAACGACAGGAGATTCTCATATGACAGGCAACTCAGCGCTCATTCTGGCGCTCATCTGCGGCTTTATCGCCGTAGCTTACGGCTTCTGGGCCCGCGGCTGGATTCTTTCGCAGGATGCAGGCAACGCGCGGATGCAGGAAATTTCAGCCGCGATTCAGACCGGTGCCGCTGCCTATCTGGCACGGCAGTACAAGACCATCGCCATGGTAGGCGTTGTCCTGGCCATCCTGATCGGCATCTTTCTCGATCCATTGAGCGCCGGCGGCTTTGTCATCGGCGCCGTGCTTTCGGGTGCCTGCGGTTTCATCGGCATGAACGTCTCGGTGCGCGCCAATGTGCGCACGGCTCAGGCTGCCACCAAGGGCATTGGCCCGGCTCTGGACGTTGCTTTCCGCGGCGGCGCCACCACCGGCATGCTGGTGGTCGGACTCGGTCTGCTGGGCGTCACCGGTTTCTACTGGTTCCTGGTACCCGATGGTGCCGTCACCGTGGCCAAGCTCAATCCGCTGATCGGCTTTGCCTTCGGCTCGTCGCTGATTTCCATTTTTGCGCGTCTCGGCGGCGGCATCTTTACCAAGGGCGCCGACGTCGGCGCTGACCTCGTTGGCAAGGTTGAAGCCGGCATTCCGGAAGATGATCCCCGCAACCCGGCCGTGATCGCCGACAACGTCGGCGACAACGTGGGCGATTGCGCCGGCATGGCCGCCGACTTGTTCGAAACCTACGCCGTCACGCTGATCGCTACCATGGTGCTCGGCGCGTTGCTGCTGTCCGGCGCCAATACCAGTGCTGTACTGTATCCGCTGGCGCTCGGCGCCGTGTCGATCGTAGCTTCCATCATCGGCTGCTTCTTTGTCAAGGCATCGCCTGGCATGAAGAACGTGATGCCAGCCCTGTACAAGGGCTTGGCAGTTGCCGGCGTTCTGTCCCTGGTTGCGTTCTACTTTGTGACCGCGAGCCTGTTCCCGTCCGCCATAACGCTGACCGACGGCCGCATCGTGAGCAGCACAAGCCTATTCGGCGCGTGCGCCGTCGGCCTGATCCTGACCGCCGCCCTGGTCTGGATTACCGAGTACTACACCGGCACGCAATACGCCCCGGTGCGCCATATCGCGCAGGCATCGACCACCGGCCACGGCACCAACATCATTGCCGGCCTAGGCGTTTCCATGCGTTCCACCGCCTGGCCTGTGATCTTCGTCTGCATGGCCATCTGGACCGCCTATGCGCTCGGTGGCCTGTACGGCATCGCGATCGCCGCGACGTCCATGCTGAGCATGGCCGGCATTGTGGTGGCGCTCGACGCCTACGGCCCGATCACCGACAACGCTGGTGGCATCGCCGAAATGGCCGAGATGCCCGCCAGCGTGCGTGACATCACCGACCCGCTCGACGCCGTCGGCAACACGACCAAGGCCGTCACCAAAGGCTACGCCATCGGCTCTGCCGGTCTGGCCGCGCTGGTGCTGTTTGCCGATTACACCCACAAGCTCGAAGCCTACGGCAAGCACATCACGTTCGACCTGAGCAATCCGATGGTCATCATCGGCCTGTTCATCGGCGGCCTGATTCCCTACCTCTTCGGTGCAATGGCAATGGAAGCGGTCGGCCGCGCTGCCGGCTCGGTGGTGGTCGAAGTGCGCCGCCAGTTCCGCGAAATCAAGGGCATCATGGAAGGCACGGCCAAGCCCGAATACGACACGGCCGTCGACATGCTGACCACTGCGGCCATCAAGGAAATGATGATCCCGTCACTGCTGCCCGTGGTAGTGCCGATTCTGGTCGGCCTGCTGCTCGGCCCGGCTGCGCTGGGCGGCCTGCTGATGGGCACCATCGTGACCGGCCTGTTCGTCGCCATCTCCATGTGCACCGGCGGCGGTGCCTGGGACAACGCCAAGAAATACATCGAAGACGGCAACCACGGCGGCAAGGGTTCGGAAACCCACAAGGCTGCCGTCACCGGCGACACCGTGGGCGACCCCTACAAGGACACGGCTGGCCCGGCCATCAACCCGCTGATCAAGATCATCAACATCGTGGCGCTGCTGATCGTGCCGGTCATGATGAAGATGCACGGCTAAGCCGCAGCGGCTCAGCTTCCAAGGCCCGCTTCGGCGGGCTTTTTCAATGGCTGCGATGATGCTTGTCAACTGAGCCGGAAATGCATTGAACTACCATGGTGGCCGTAACCTCGCGGCGGTATACCCTTGAACCAACGTAGCCTGATCTGGAGCCTGTGCCTGGTGTCGTTGACACGCCTGCTTGGCGGCTGCTCGTCGATGCTGCCGCAGGTGCACAACGAATCCACACCTTTCAAGAGTTTCGAGGAAGCGCGCAAGGCGATCGACTCGCTGGTTCCGATGAAGAGCGACGTCGCAACGCTCAAGAGCATGGGCCTGGATCCGGCCACGCAACCCAATACCCTTATCCTGACCCAGACCGAGGTTGTGCGCAGGTTTGTGCCCAGCGCGCTGCTAAAGCGCGAAGATCTGGATCCGGGCGTCCTGGCCTGCCTGGAAGCGCACGATGACTGTCGCGGCTGGGAGATCACCGCGGCCAAGATCGAGAAGAAGCGCACCGGGAACTTCCTGGCCGACTTCACCAACTTCTCACGCCGCTCCGAAACCACCGGCTGGCGCTTCAACGCGCTGGTGCTGCTGGTCAACGACAAGGTGGTGTACCGCGCCTGGGGTGGACAACCCAGCGTCAACGAAGTCGAGGTCAACACCAACCCGCTGGGCCCACTGCAGGAAATGGGCCCGGCCATCCTGACCCGCTGATTTGTGTTGCGCCGGATGCCGTCCGGTCATTCATTTTTGGAAGAAAATCACACGCATGCAATTCAATTACATCGCCAACACCTCCGTCGCCTCCTCGTCCGGCCAGACCATCGTCATGCTCGACCCATCGGATGGCCTGCCCTACGACGAAATCCAGCGCAGCAACGCCGCCGACATCGAGCAGGCGGTGGCTGCCGCGCGCCAGTCGTTTGACTCCAACTGGCGCAAGCTCGGCGCCGCCGAGCGCGGCCGTCTGCTGATGCGGCTGTCGCAGAAGATCACGGAACATGGGGCTGAGCTCAGCGCCATCGAGCAGCGAGACTGCGGCAAGCCGACCAAGCAGGCCAACGCCGACGCGGCCGCCCTGGCCCGCTACTTCGAGTTCTATGCCGGCGCCTGCGACAAGCTGCACGGCGAAACCCTGCCCTACCTCGACGGCTACAGTGTGCTGACCTGGCGCGAGCCGCACGGCGTCACAGGTCACATCGTGCCCTGGAACTACCCGATGCAGATCTTCGGCCGCAGCGTCGGCGGCGCGCTGGCTGCCGGCAATGTGTGTGTGGTGAAACCCGCCGAAGACGCCTGCCTGTCACTGATTCGGGTTGCGCAGCTGGCGGCCGAAGTCGGATTCCCGCCCGGCGTCATCAACATCGTCACCGGTTACGGCCATGAGGTCGGCGATGCCCTGGCGCGCCATACCGGCATCGACCACATCAGCTTCACCGGCAGCCCGAGCGTGGGCACGCTGATCCAGCAGGTTGCGGCCGAGCGCCATTGCCCGGTCACGCTGGAGCTCGGCGGCAAGAGCCCGCAGATCGTCTTCGCCGATGCCGATCTCGATACCGCCGTTCCCGCCATCATCAACGCCATCGTGCAAAATGCCGGCCAGACCTGCTCCGCTGGTTCACGCGTGCTGATCGAGCAGGCGATCTACGAACCATTGCTGGCACGGCTTGGTCAGGCCTTCGAGAAGCTGCGCGTCGGCCCTGCCCTCCTCGACCTCGACGTCGGTCCGCTGATCCGCCAGACTCAGCAGCAGCGTGTGCGGCAATTCCT
>CAIKMZ010000020.1 GCA_903828665.1 uncultured beta proteobacterium | reverse complement strand
CCGGCCGCTACCTGCGCGATGCCATCCGGCATCCGCTGCAGGCACGCCGGTCGATCCCCTCGCCCGACCCGAAGGCCGAGGAGAACGGCGAATGGCTCACCGTGCACGGCGCCGACCTGCACAACCTGCAGGACGTGACGGCCACGCTGCCGCTGCACCGCCTCGTGGTGGTCACCGGCGTCAGCGGCTCGGGCAAGTCGACGCTCGCGCGCGACGTGCTGCTGGCCAACGTGCAGACGGCCGTGCAAAAGCGCAGCACCAAAGCCGGCCGCGATGCGCTTGCGGCGGGCGAACCGATCGCGTGGACCGGCTGCGAATCGGTCAGCGGTTTCGAAGGCATCGACCGCGTGCTCGAAGTGGACCAGACGCCGATCGGCAAGACGCCGCGCAGTTGCCCGGCGACCTACATCGGCTTCTGGGACATCATCCGCAAGCTCTTTGCCGACACGCTGGAGGCCAAGGCGCGCGGCTACATCGCGAGCCGCTTCAGCTTCAACACGGGCGAAGGGCGCTGCGCCGGCTGCGAAGGGCAGGGCATCCGCACCATCGCCATGAGCTTCCTGCCCGACGTGAAAGTGCTGTGCGAAACCTGCAAGGGCGCGCGCTTCAATCCCGAGACGTTGGCCGTCACCTGGCGCGGCAAGAACATCGGCGACGTGCTGCAGATGGAAGTGGACGAGGCGGTGGAATTCTTTGCCGCCATGCCCAACATCAGCCACCCGGTGCAGTTGCTAAAGGACGTGGGCCTCGGTTACCTGACGCTGGGGCAGCCCTCGCCCACATTGAGCGGCGGCGAGGCCCAGCGCATCAAGCTCGTGACCGAGCTGAGCAAGGTGCGCGACGACATCACGCGGCGCGGCATGAAGGCGCCGCACACGCTCTACGTGCTCGACGAGCCGACGGTCGGCCTGCACATGGCCGACGTCGAGAAACTGATCAAGGTGCTGCACCGCCTGGTTGACGGCGGCCACAGCGTGGTCGTGATCGAGCACGATCTGGACGTGATCGCCGAAGCCGACTGGGTGATCGACCTCGGCCCCGACGGCGGCAAGGCCGGCGGCCGTGTGGTGGCCGCTGCCACGCCAGAGGACGTGGTTCTGCTTGGCACGCATACGGGGGTTGCGTTGCGGCATGTGCTGGCGCGGAGCTGAGGCAGCGGCGCTCGATGATCACCTTCCACAACCCCCTGCACACCCTGCACCAGGGCAAGCTCGAAATGTTTCGCGGCCAGTTGGTGCCGTGTTTCGAAGTGCCGGCGCGCGTTGAGCATGTGCTGGCCGAGATCGAGCGGCGTGGTCTGGGGCCGGTGCGATCGTCCATGGCGTTTGACGACAGCGCGCTGGCCGCCATCCACACGCCGCGCTACCTTGACTTTCTGGCACACGCCTGGAATGAGTGGGTGGCGCTGGACCCGGCCAATGCGGCGCGCGACGCTTTGCCCTCGCTGTGGCCGGTGCGCAGCTTTCGCACCGATGTGCTGCCGGTCAACTTCACGGCGCGCATGGGACTGTTTTCCTTCGACGCCGGAACGCCCTTGATGGCTGGCACCTGGACGGCGGCGCGTGCCGGCGCCGATTGCGCGCTGAGCGCGGCGCAGCAGGTGGCAGACGGGGCGCGCGCGGCCTTTGCGCTGACGCGCCCGCCCGGGCATCACGCTGGCGCCGATTTCTTTGGCGGCTACTGTTTCCTGAACAATGCTGCATTGGTCGCGCAGCACTTGGGTGACCGGGGTGCGGCGCGCGTTGCGGTGCTCGACATCGACTACCACCACGGCAACGGCACGCAGGCGATCTTCTATGCGCGCTCCGACGTGTTCTTCACCAGCATCCACGGCGACCCGAACACGGAATACCCGTTCTACCTTGGCTATGCCGACGAGCAGGGCGAAGGCGCCGGCTTGGGCTGCAACCGGAATCTGCCGCTGCCGCGCGGCACCGGCTTTGCCGTCTGGCGCACCGCGCTCGCGCAGGCGCTGCAAGGCATTGCACGCTTTGGTGCCGATGCGCTGGTGGTGTCGCTCGGGCTCGATACCTTCGACGGCGACCCGGTGGCGGGCTTCAAGTTGAAGAGCGACGATTACCTGCGTGTCGGCGCCGACATAGCAGCGGCTGGACTGCCCACGGCGTTCGTGTTCGAGGGCGGCTACGCCGTGACCGCGGTGGGCGTCAACGCGGTCAATGTGCTCGCTGGGTTTGAGCAGGCTTAAGCGCGCGCACTGATCAGCGCCCGTGCCAGCTCCGCAAAGCCGGCGCCGCCGCGTGACGGTGTGATGTAGGCGGGCAGGGCGTTCATGCGCGTGGCGAAGGCGGCCACGTTGGCGACGCCCACCGCGTGTGGCAGGTAGGCGAACATGGGCGCGTCGTTCGGCGAATCGCCGACGAACATGCAGTGTTCGCGCAACTGCGCCAACTCGATTCCGTAGCGTTCGCGCATGAGCAAGTGCGCCATGCTGAGCTTGTCGTACTGTCCGAACCAGCCGTTGATGTGGATCGAGCTGACCTTGGCGCTCATGCCGGCTGCTTCCATCAGCGCGACGATGCGCTCGACAGCGCTTTGCGGCAGGGGCGGCACGTCCTCGCAGAAATCGATCGCCAGGTCATAGAGGCGGCAGAACTGGTCCGACGCGACGGCGCAGCCCGGTACTTCGCGCAGGATGGTCTCGCGCACGGCAGCCAGTCCGGCGCAGTTGGCCGCGCGCGCCGTTTCATCAAGCAGGTGCCGGCATTTGAGCTTGCGCGCCGCGTGGTCGTGCCAGTAGTAGAAGGCGCCGTTCTCGCCGATGACGGCGTCCACCGGCCACATGCGCGCGATGTGGTCGCACCAGCCGGCTGGTCTGCCCGTGATCAGGATCACGCGCAGACCGGCGCGGCGCAGGTCGCCGAGCGCGGCATAGGCGGGCGGCGTGAGCTGGCCGTCGGTGGTCAGCGTATCGTCGATGTCGCTGAAGACGGTGTGCATGCCCGCGGCGACGGCGTGCGGCAGATCGGACAAAGGCTTCAGATGCATCACCTAGCCCGCTGACTGCAGCGCCAGCCCGGCGTGCTCGCGCAGCGGGTGGAAGTGGATCTTGGGAAAGCGCTCCTGCGCCAGGCGCACGTCGTAGGGCGAGGTGCACAGGTAGGCCAGGGTGTTGGCGGCGTCGCGCGCCATGCGCATCGGGTAGGCGTCGCAAAAGGCTTTCAGTTCGGCCGGGGTGTCGGCCGTGATCCAGCGCGCGCCGGTGTACTGGCTGCCTTCCAGGCGGATATCGGCGTCGTACTCGCCCTTGAGGCGGTGCTGCACCACTTCGAACTGCAGCTGGCCGACGGCGCCGAGCAGCATGTTGCCGCCGATCTCGGGGCGAAAGACCTGGATCGCCCCTTCTTCGCCGAGCTGCGCCAGGCCCTGCTGCAACTGCTTTGTGCGCAGCGGGTTCTTCAGCACCACGGTCATGAACAGCTCGGGCGCGAAGAAGGGCAAGCCGGTGAACTGCAGGTTGACCGTGCCGTCGGTGATGGTGTCGCCAAGCTGCACGCCGCCGTGCGTCGTGAAGCCAACGATGTCGCCGGCGTAGGCCTCGCTGACGGCCTCGCGGCGCTGGCTCATGAAAGTCACGACGCTGGTCGGGCGCAGTTCCTTCGCGGTGCGCATGACCTTGAGCTTCATGCCCGGCGTGTACTTGCCCGATGCGATGCGGACGAAGGCGATGCGGTCGCGGTGGTTCGCATCCATGTTGGCCTGCACCTTGAACACCACGCCGGAGAACGCCTCGTCTTCGGGCTGCATGACCTGGATCACCGGCTGCTTGTTGACCACCAGCGAACTGGTGCGCGGTCCCGGCGAGGGCGCCAGATCGACCAGCGCTTCCAGCACTTCCATGACGCCGAAGTTGTTGACGCCGGAGCCGAAGAAGACCGGTGTCTGCCTGCCGGCCAGGAAGGCTTCGCGGTCCCAGGCCGGCGAGGCGCCGGTGGCCAGTTCCATGCTCTCCATGGCGGTCTCGAACTCGTGGCCGAAGCGCTTCAGCAGCGCGTCGGGATTGGACAGCGGCATGGCGTCGAAGTCCTGCGGCAGGCGTTCGCTGCCGGACTCGAAAACCGTCATGACCTGGGTGCGCAGGTTGATGATGCCGCCGAAGGTCTTGCCCTGGCCCACCGGCCAGGTCATGGGCACGCAGGGCATGCCCAGTTCGCGCTCGATCTCGTCGAGGATGTCGAGCGGCTCGCGCACTTCGCGGTCCATCTTGTTGACGAAGGTGATGATGGGCGTGTTGCGCTGGCGGCAGACCTCGATCAGGCGGCGCGTCTGCGCCTCCACGCCGTTGGCCGCGTCGATCACCATCAGCGCCGAGTCGACGGCGGTCAGCACGCGGTAGGTGTCTTCCGAGAAATCCTTGTGGCCGGGCGTGTCGAGCAGGTTGATGACGTGGTCGCGGTACAGCATCTGCATCACGCTGGAGGCCACCGAGATGCCGCGCTGCTTCTCGATCTCCATCCAGTCGCTGGTGGCGTGGCGCGTCGCCTTGCGCGCTTTCACCGAGCCGGCGATCTGGATCGCGCCCGAGAACAGCAGCAGCTTTTCGGTCAGCGTGGTCTTGCCGGCGTCGGGGTGGGAAATGATGGCAAAAGTGCGGCGACGGCGGGTTTCGTTGGCAAAAGACACAGGTGAATTCCGGTTGGCTCCAGGTGCTTGGAGAGCTTTGGATTCTAAACGGCGGGTCGCGGCGGCCGTACCTTATGGTTTTCTTAATGCCATTCCGGAACGCGTCCAAATTCGTTTTGGGCGACTAGAATTTTTTCATTCGCTGTCACCCGCTTTGTTCAACTCAATCCCGGACCTAAGTCCCATGCTGAAGAATTTCGCCGCTCCGCTTCTGTCTGTCCTGCTTTGCGTGCCTGCTTTCGCGGCCGACGTCACTTATCAAAAGGATATTCTTCCGGTGTGGGATGCGCAATGTTCGGCCTGCCACGGCGCGAGCTCACCTTAACTCGGGGACTACCTGAAGGTCGACAAGAAGTACATCAAGCAGATGAAGGGACCGCGCATGGACACCTATGCGGACCTGCCTCATTTTGTCGACGGGCCCGATACCGGCGCACTGATGCGACGGCTCGACGATGGCTCGGGCAGCGCCGACCACAAGCCCGGCAACATGTACCAGCATCTGGGCGGCAGCGATACCGAGCGGCAGGCCAACTTCAAGCTGTTCAAGGCCTGGATCGGCGAGGAGGGCTGGACGCACAAGCGATGGGACGCCCGAGCAAGCGTCCCCGCGGTCACGAAGGAAGAACTGAACAAGATCAGGGCGAAGTACTGACGGTCTGGCATGGGTGCCAGGTCGAACGGGGAGGGAGATCACGTGCAAGACGACAAGACCAGAGTCCCATCATTCACGACGCAGGTTCGCCTGGCGTTCCCGCGCGTCGATGCGCTGCTCCAGCCTTTTGCCGCAGACCTGGGCGAAGATCTGCCTGCCAATCGCAACCACGTGTTTCGCGTTCTGAACTACTACCTGGCGCTGATCGCGCCGCAGGAATGGCTGCCCGAGCCGGTGCTGATCGCCGCGGCCCTGCATGACATCGGCATCTGGTCGGACCACACGTTTGATTACCTGGACCCCACGGTGCGTCGCGTCAGGGCTTACCTGGACGCTCATGGACTCGGCGCGATTGAGCCCGAGGTCGAGGCGATCGTCCGGCAGCACCACAAGGTCATGCAGTACGGTGCGGCGCATGCGGGCACGATCGAGCCTTTTCGCCAGGCCGACTGGATCGATGTCTCGCTTGGGCTGATCCGCTTTGGCTTGCCCGCATCCTTTGTGCGCGCCGTCCAGGCGGCATTCCCGGACGAGGGTTTCCATTGGCGTCTGGTCACCCTGACGGCGCGCGAGTTCTGCCGCAAGCCGTGGCGGCCGTTGCCGATGCTGTGCTGGTAGCCGGCCGTGCGTGCCTGGCTGCAAGCCCATTCGCTTGCGGGTTTTTACGCGCTGACGCTCGTCCTGTCCTGGACCTATTGGCTGACGCTGGTTGCGCTCGGTCAGCGCGTTGAGCCCGGCAGCGCGGCCACGCACTTGCCCGGTCTGCTCGGGCCCGCCGTTGCTGCTGCAGTGGTGACGGTGCTGCTGGGCGGCGGGGCTGGCCTGCGTGAGCTGTTTGCGCGCGTCGTGCGGTTTCGCGCGCCGCGCTGGCGCTAGGCGCTGCTGGCGTTGTCGCCGCTGGCGCTTGGCCTGGCCGTGTTCGGCGTGCTCGCTGCGCTGGGCCGACCGCTGCCGGCACTGGCGTCGTTTGCGAAATATCCGGGCGTGCCGGAGGGTTGGCCGCTGACTCAAACGGTTGTTGTTGTCATGCTGGTGAACGGCTTTGGCGAGGAAATCGGTTGGCGCGGCTTTGCCACCGAGCGGCTGTTTGAGCGCCACGGCCGCTTCCAGGGAACCTTGCTGCTGGCAGTGCTCTTGGGCCTGTGGCACCTGCCCGTCTTCTGGCTCAACACCAGCATGGCGGCACTGGTCGGTCCGATGCTGTTCGGCTGGGCCTTTGGGCTGTTGTGCGGCACCTTCGTTCTGGCGCATGTCTATGTGCGTTGCAGCCACAGCATCCTGTGCGTGGCGCTCTGGCATACGACCTACAACATGGTGGTCGCGACCGAGGCCGGAGGAGGCTTGCCGGCGGCTGTGGTCAGCGCGGCCGTCATGCTCTGGGGCCTTGTGGTGGCTTGGCGCTGGTGGCATGCCGCACCGGACGGCCAGTAATCCGTATAATCCGCCTTCATCCGAGGAGCGTTGCAGTTCACATGATGGTGAACGAGGCTCGGACCGCATGACTTGGCAGGGGCCCGGTCATCGCATCAACCGCGCTCACCCACTGCTGCGTGAGGTGAGTCTTCCACCAAGATCCCTTGCGCCGGCAGTGGCTTTTTCAAATCAACTTTGGAGCAAGCCATGAGCGCCGCATCGAAAACTGTCAAGAACCAAGATTACGTGATTGCCGACCTGGGCCTGGCCGCCTGGGGCCGCAAGGAATTGAACATCGCCCAGACCGAAATGCCGGGCCTGATGGCGATCCGCGAGGAATTCGCCAAGTCGCAGCCGCTCAAGGGCGCGCGCATCACCGGCTCGCTGCACATGACGATCCAGACCGGCGTGCTGGTCGAGACGCTGCAGGCCCTGGGCGCCGAGGTACGCTGGGCTTCCTGCAACATCTTCTCGACGCAGGACCATGCCGCCGCGGCGCTGGTCGAAGCCGGCACGCCGGTGTTTGCCTACAAGGGCGAGACCCTGGCCGACTACTGGGACTATACGCACCGCATCTTTGAATTCGGCCCCAAGGGTTCCAAGACCGAAGGCCCGAACATGATTCTGGACGACGGCGGTGATGCCACGCTGCTGATGCACCTGGGCGCCCGCGCCGAGACCGACATCAAACTGCTGGCCAAGCCCGGCAGCGAAGAAGAGGTCTGCCTGTTCAACGCGATCAAGGCCAAGCTCAAGGTGGACCCGACCTGGTACAGCCGGCGCCTGAAGAACATCATCGGCGTGACCGAGGAGACCACCACCGGCGTGCACCGCCTCAACGAGATGTCGGTCAAGGGCAGCCTGAAGCTGCGCGCCATCAACGTCAACGACTCGGTGACCAAGAGCAAGTTCGACAACCTGTACGGCTGCCGCGAATCGCTGGTGGACGCCATCAAGCGCGCCACCGACGTGATGATCGCCGGCAAGGTCGCCTGCGTTGCCGGCTACGGCGATGTCGGCAAGGGTTCGGCCCAGGCACTGCGCGCTCTCTCGGCCCAGGTCTGGGTGACCGAGATCGACCCGATCAACGCCCTGCAGGCGGCGATGGAAGGCTACAAGGTCGTGACCATGGAATACGCCGCCGACAAGTGCGACATCTTCGTGACCTGCACCGGCAACAAGAACGTCATCACCTACAAGCACATGGCGGCCATGAAGGACCAGTCCATCGTCTGCAACATCGGCCACTTCGACAACGAGATCGACGTCGCCTCGCTCGACAAGTGCAAGTGGGAAGAGATCAAGCCGCAGGTCGATCACGTGATCTTCCCGGCCAAAGGCAAGACGCCTTCCAAGCGCATCATCCTGCTGGCCAAGGGCCGCCTGGTGAACCTGGGCTGCGGCACGGGCCACCCCAGCTTCGTGATGTCGTCGAGCTTTGCCAACCAGACCATCGCCCAGATCGAGCTGTTTACCAAGCCCAAGGAATACAAGGTCGGCAAGGTCTACGTGC
Organism: uncultured beta proteobacterium; assembly: GCA_903828665.1. Classification (GTDB taxonomy): domain Bacteria; phylum Pseudomonadota; class Gammaproteobacteria; order Burkholderiales; family Burkholderiaceae_C; genus Rhodoferax. The sequence goes on along the minus strand of CAIKMZ010000020.1, from coordinate 8,475 downwards.
TGCCCAAGCACCTCGACGAAAAGGTGGCGCGCCTGCACCTGAAGAAGGTCGGCGCCATGCTGAGCGAACTGACCGACGAGCAGGCCGCCTACATCGGCGTGGGCAAGGCCGGCCCGTACAAGGCCGACACGTATCGCTATTGATGCGCGCTGACCAACTTCTGGTGGCGCGGCAACTGGCAACCAGCCGCGCGCAGGCGCAGCGGCTGATTGCCAACGGCCTGCAATGGCGCAAGGGCGAGGAATGGAAGACCGTCAGCAAGAACGGTGACGAGATTCCGGATGAAGCCGAAGTGCGCCTGCTCGATGACTCGGAGGCGCGCTACGTGTCGCGCGGCGGCCTCAAGCTGGAGGCGGCGTTGCAGAAGATCGGCCTGTCGGTCGCCGGCCTGGCCTGCCTCGATGTCGGCCAGTCCACCGGCGGCTTTACCGACTGCCTGCTGCAGCAGGGCGCGGCCTCGGTGGTCGGCGTGGACGTCGGCAGCGCGCAGTTGCACCCGCGCCTGCGCGAGGACCCGCGCGTGCTGTGCGTCGAGAAGGTCAATGCGCGCTCACTCGTCGCCGCCGACCTGGTCGAGGCCTACGCGCGCAGCACCAGCGTCGAAGGGCAGTTTGCCGTGGAGGAGGGCGAAGCATCCGAGTTTGTGCCGGCCTTCGACCTGATCGTGGCCGACCTGTCGTTCATTTCACAGACCCTGGTGCTGCCGGCCATCGTGCCGCTGCTCAAACGCGGCGGCACGCTGCTGACGCTGGTCAAGCCGCAGTTCGAACTGCAGCCGGGCCAGGTCGGCAAGGGCGGCATCGTCAAGGACGCTTCGTTCTATCCGTTGATCGAGCAGCGCCTGCGCGAGGCCTGCGCCGCGCTTGGCCTGCGCGTGACCGCCTGGTTCGATTCGCCGATTGCCGGTGGCGATGGCAACCGCGAGTTCTTCATTTCTGCCGTCTGGCGCGACCCTTCCTAGCAGCTCGCACTATTTCAGGAACCAGCATGAGCGATACCTCGAAAACACCTCTGAGCTTTGAGTTCTTTCCGCCGAAGACGCCCGAGGGCGTGGAGAAGCTGCGCCTGGTGCGCCAGCAGTTGTACGCGCTCAAACCCGAGTTCTGCTCTGTCACCTTCGGCGCCGGCGGCTCGACGCAGGAAGGCACGTTCACGGCTGTGCGCGACATCCTGGCCGAAGGGCAGAGCGCGGCATCGCACCTGTCCTGCATCGGCGCCACGCGCGCCACGGTGGCGGCGCAACTGGCCACGCTCAAGACGATGGGCGTCCGGCGCCTGGTGACGCTGCGCGGCGACCTGCCGAGCGGCTACGGCACGGGCGGCGAGTTCCACTACGCCAGCGATCTGGTGGCCTTCATCCGCGCCGAGACCGGTGACGATTTCCACATCGAAGTGGCTGCCTACCCCGAAGTGCATCCGCAGGCCAAGTCGCCGGCGAGCGATCTGCAGGCGTTTGCGACCAAGGTGCGCGCCGGCGCCAACTCGGCCATCACGCAGTACTTCTACAACGCCGACGCCTACTTCCGTTTTGTCGAGGAAGTCGATGCGTTGGGCCTGAGCGTGCCGGTGGTGCCGGGCATCATGCCGATCACCAGCTCATCGCAGCTGATGCGTTTTTCCGACGCCTGCGGCGCCGAGATCCCGCGCTGGATCCGGCTGCGCCTGCAAAGCTTTGGCGACGACACGGCGTCGATCAAGGCCTTCGGCCTGGACGTGGTGACCGACCTGTGCGAGCAGCTGCGCGCCGGCGGTGCGCCGGGCCTGCATTTCTACAGCATGAACCAGAGCGCGGCCATTCTGCAGATCTGCGCCCGCCTGGCCTGAGCGCCCGGGTTCAGAAGTCGATGCCGGCGCGGTAGTCGGCGTCGGGCACGACTTTCCAGCGGCCGGCGATGCCGGCGAGCATCAGGGCCGCCGCGCCGGCGATGATCACCGTGCCCCAGGCCTGCGCCCAGCCGTGGTCGTAGGCGCCGAACAGCGTGGCGCGAAAGGCCTTGACGACCCAGGTGAAGGGCAGCCAGTCGTGCACGGTCTGGAACAGGCCGCCGCTGAGCTCGACCGGAATCACACCGCCGCCGGCGGCCAGTTGCAGCGTGAGCAGCAGCACGGCCAGCAGTTTGCTGGCTTCGCCGAACACGCGCAGCAGCGCGAACAGCATTGCCAGGAACACCCAGGACGCCACGGCCATCGTCAGCAGCAGATTGGCGTAGGACGGCACCTGCACGCCGAGGCCGTAGACCAGCATCAGGAACGCTAGGCCGGACTGCAGCAGGGTCATGGCCGCCGGGACGACGAACTTGCCCAGGGTCTGCGCCAGGCGCGGCGCGTCGGCCAGGCTCTGCGGCATCAGGTTGAGGTTGAAAAGGTAGGCAGCCATCACGGCGCCGATCCACAGCGCCACCGCCACCATGTTGGGCGCGAAGGCGCTGCCGTTGTTGGGCACCGGCGCGAGGTTTTCCAGGTCGGTCTCGACCGAATCGGCCAGGCCGCGCGCGCTGCCCTCGAGCTTGCCGATGGAAGCCGGCATGGCCGCATCGAGCAGTTTGACGCCGTCGCGCACGCGTACCGCGCCGTCCGACAGCGTTGCGCCGCCAGCGGCGAAGGCTTCGAGCTGCTCGTCGGCGGGCAGCCGCGCGGTCATGCTGCGCACGCCGCTGCCGAGCGCGCGCAGGCCGTCGGTCAACTGGCCGACGCCGCTGTCGAGTTGCTCGGCGCCCTGCGTGAGTTGCGCGTTGGCGCTGCGGGCGCGCCCCAGCCCGCCGCCGAGTTGGCTGGCGCCGCTGGCGAGCGCCCCGGCACCGGCGGCGAGTTTGTCGCCGACAAAGGGCAGCGGCTCGCTTTGTTCCTGCAACTGGCGTCCACCCTCGGCCAGTTGCGCAGCGCCGGTCTGCAATTGCTGCAGGCCGCCGCCCAGTTCGCGCTGGCCCGCGACGAGTTGCTGGGAGCCGGTCTTGAGCGCCTTGAGGTCGGCGTCCGTCGGCAGGCGTGACTCGATGCTGCGCACGCCGGTGGCGACCTGGCGGAATCCGCCGGCCAGCTGCGTTGCCGTCGTGCTGTACTGGCCTATGCCCTCGCTGAGCTTTTGCGCTCCGGTGCGCAATTGCGTCACGCCGGCCTTGAGCTGCGAGAGGCTCTTCTGCGAGCCTTCGGCTGTGGACAGCACCATGGCCCAGCGCTTTTCGTTGAGTGTTTCGTTGACCTGGTGGCCGAGTTCGGTTGCGAAGCGGCGCGCGAAGCCGGCGGCCGAGTAGTTGTTGCCCTCCGACAGGATGACGCGGATCTTGCCGCCGCCCGCGACCGCACCGGGCAGCGCCTGAGCGCTGAAATCCTTGGGGATGATGACGGCAAACGTCAATTCTCCGGCGCCCACCGCGCGTCGTGCCGCTTCCGGATCGCTCATGCGGCGCCAGCCGAACAGGGCCTTGCCGACGATGGCGTCGCTGAGCTCCTGCCCGACGTTGGCTTCCTGGCCCTGGTAGCGCACACCCGCGTCGAGGTTGACCAGCGCCGCTGGCAGGGCGCCGGTCTTGGCGTTCGGGTCCCAGACGCTGGACAGGTAGATCAGGGCGTAGACCGCGGGCACCAGAGAGACCGCCAGCACGGCGAGCCGCAGCATGCGGTTGCGCCAGAGCAGCCGCAGATCGGCTCGTGCCAGGCGCAGGACATTGGGAATGATGGTGAACATGAAAGCAGTCGTTTGGGGGGACTGAGTCTACCCGCAGCCATCGCGCCGGCTCGGCACGCACCGCGGGATTTCGGAAGATGCTAATCTCGACAGTGATTCCACAACTCCTGAGAGGACACCATGCGTTATCGGTTGCTCGGCCGGACCGGCCTTTATGTTTCGGAGCTTTGCCTGGGGACCATGACCTTCGGCGGCCAGGGTTTCTGGAAAGTCATGGGCGGACTGGAGCAGGGTGCTGCCACGGCGCTGGTGAAGCAGGCCTTCGATGCCGGCGTCAATTTCATCGATACCGCCAACGTCTATTCGCTCGGCGAGTCGGAAACGATCACCGGCCAGGCGATCCGGAGCCTGGGCCTGCCGCGCGACGAGCTGGTGATTGCCACCAAGGCGACCGGCGTCATGAACGAGAGCGCGATCAACGCGCAGGGGCAGTCGCGCTACCACCTGATGAACCAGCTCGATGCCAGCCTCAAGCGCCTGCAGCTCGACCACATCGACCTGTACCAGCTGCACGGCTTCGATCCGCTGACGCCGCTCGACGAAGTGCTGTCCACGCTCAATGACATGGTGCGGTCCGGCAAGGTGCGCTACATCGGTTTGTGCAATATGGCTGCCTGGCAGATCATGAAGGGCCTGGCGATTACCGAGAAGCAGCATTGGGCGCGCTTCGAGAGCGTGCAGGCCTATTACACCGTGGCCGGGCGCGATCTGGAGCGCGAAGTCCTGCCCCTGATCAAGGACCAGCAGCTCGGGCTCATGGTCTGGAGTCCGCTCGCCGGCGGCCTGCTCAGCGGCAAGTTCAGCCCCGACGGCAGCGGCCCGGCCGGCGCACGACGCGCGAACTTCGACTTTCCGGTGGTGGACCGGCCGCGTGCCTTTCGCGTCGTCGATGCAATGCGCCCGATCGCCGAGCGCCATCAGGTCTCGGTCGCGCGCGTGGCGCTGGCCTGGTTGCTGAGCCGGCCGCAGGTCAGCACGGTCATCATGGGAGCGCGCTCGATCGAGCAGCTCGGCGACAACCTGGGGGCGACGAAACTGGAGCTCGGCGCCGAGGAATTGATGGCACTGGACCAGGTCAGCGCGCTGCCGCCCGAGTACCCGGGCTGGATGCTGGCACGCCAGGGGCAGAGCCGCGCCACGCCGCCGGTGCGCGGCTGAGAGCCCGGAGGCTGCAGCTTGCGCCCAGTTGGTGTAGATTCCACCCGATTGAAGAAAGATATTCATGAACGAGACCATTGCACCTCCCGCACTGCCCGATCGCCTGTCGATCGACGCGCACAGTCCCTACCATGTTGCCGCCGTGTTCGAGCGCGAGGTCGGCATCCGCTTCAACGACAAGGATCGATTCGATGTCGTCGAGTACTGCATCAGCGAAGGCTGGATCAAGGTACCCGCTGGCAAGACCGTCGATCGCAAGGGCAATCCGCTGGCGATCAAGCTCAAGGGCCGGGTCGAAGTGTTCTACCGGTAGCGCCCATGGGTCCGCGCTTCGTCCGGTCATTGCAACGGCGTTAGAGTGCAAGGGATTGCGCGCGATGACAAGCCGAATTCCGATCATTGAAGCGACGCGTTGTTCCGGTTGCGGACGCTGCATCGCCGCCTGTCATCTGAACCTGTTTGCTTTCGAACGGATGGGCTGGCGCAAGGTCTCGGTCCTGCAGGACGCGGAGCGCTGCAGCGGCTGCAACAAGTGTGCAGGGGTCTGTCCGATCGATGCGATCCGCATGAGCGAGCGAGCACGGGCCCATGATCCGTCGCGACGCGGCCTTGAACCGGTCTTCCATTGCCTGGACGCCTGCGCTCCCGGATTCTGAAGCGCTGCTGGCGCTACAACCGGTTGCATTTGTTACAACGTCTGCCGCCTCAAGCGGGTTGAACCGGCATAACCTACGCGCGTGAATATGTCGCTGATAACGGGATGTTCGGATCAGGCCACTTGGCGACACCTTTTTGGAGACTACAAAATGTTCGGGTTTCTGGGTTTTGGCAAGAAAAAGAAAGAGCAGCGGGATGAAAGGCAGCGCGAGGTGATCCGTGTTGCCTTGAACAACGTCCTGCGCCGACGCGGCATTGCGCCGCAATCGATCGGCTGCGAAATCGAGCCCATGTCGCGGCCCGGTGCAGCCGATCTGATGCTGGTGCAGTTGATCATCCGGAAATGGAACGAGGGATTGATGAACGATGCCCCCGATCTGGAAGCCGAACTGTTCGACGTGATCTGCCTGTTCAGCCACAGCACGCGGGCATCGGATCTGCTGTTTGTATGGAAGTTCGCAATCGATCAGGAGGTTCGCAACGAACCGGTTCCGGAGCCGGCACCCGTCGCCGCAAGCGCCGAGGTCAAGAGTTCGCCGCCGAATCTGGTGCTGGCACCCAGGATCGTCGCCGTGCCGAAGGTCGAGTCGCCAGTCAAGTTTGATTTGCCGCGTACCGCGCGTGACGACAGCGAAGGCCGAAGCGATCACGACTTCCCCGCCACCGTCATCGGTCACTGACGCGTTCGCGTGATCCGTCGCCGTGGCGGTGACGTGAGTGATTCAGAAATGGAAAAAGCCTCCAAGGAATGAGATCGCACGAATGATCGATTGGAACCCGCATGAATGCTAGGTTTTGGCTAAATGGCTGAGTCGCTGTTCCCCGGTTTGTTCCCCGGTCTTGTCGTTGATGTAACCGAATCGAATCCCGAGTCCGCCATTCACGCAATCGACCGTCGGTATTCTATCTGCGAACAATGCGTGATTGAAAGCTTTGCTTTGATGTAAATGTCAACGGCGGTGATCACAAGGAGTACCCACAATACGGGCACCCATGCTGGAGCCAACCCTTACGAATGCCACGCACTTTGACTGGATTTCAAATCTGGTGAATCTGCAACTGACAATTTGCCAGCGTGACCAATACTCCAGGCAGTGAAAGGCGAAGCGTGGTCATCGCCAATGTCTTGTCCAATTTCAAGGGTCTGCACGGTACGCAGACCCTTTTAACGCCGAACTCTGATGTCGCCATGGGTGTGAGTTGAATTCACACCCCTGTCACCATTCTTCAGGCGCTCGAGATTACTGATCACGTTAAGAATTACGTATTCGTAATTCGAGCCACCGTGATTGCCGTGCCGCAGCGCGATTCTTGTGCAATCAAAGGGTAGGAATTGAATTCCTACCCTTCCTACCGCTGGCTGCTGATGCTCTCAAAGAGTCCCTGTATTGGCGGTACCCCGCGCCTTACCAGGATGGTTGTTGTTCGTTCAGAATTGCGCATTTAACGGTCTGGTAATTTCACCTAGCGGCAAGGTCACCCCTTCGCCATTTCAAATGTCAAAGGGACAAGCCCGTCGTCAACCGCGTTCATGTGCACGCCAATCAAGGGCGCCCATGCTGCGGACGACCATCATCATCATCATGATCAATGGCATTTTCTTTGGGGCTGCTGTTCGCTCAGGATTGCGTATTCGCTATCTATTGCAGATCGGTCTCGCCGGACTGAACCCTTCTGGATTTCAAATCCGAGAGGGTCAAACTGGTGGAAGGCTGAGGTTTTGAACCACTTCGACGTCGTCGACAGAATTCACCTAGAGCCGTCAAACGGATGCAAAGTTGAGCTCCCTTAACTACTTAGGAGTTCATCATGGAACGTACATCCAGTCAGGCCCGGGCAGAGCCGTGGAATAAAGGAAAACTAGTTGGGCAAAAGGCACCGTTCAAACTTAAAGAAGTCTGGGCCATCCGCGTTCGGCTTCAACTTGAGCACCGGACTCGGGAACTAGCCCTCTTTGATTTGGGCCTGGACAGCAAACTGCGCGCCTGTGATCTGGTCAAACTGCGGGTCCGAGACATCTGCCATGGCGAACGTGTGGCGCCCCGTGCCATCGTCATGCAGCAGAAAACGTCACGGCCAGTGCAGTTTGAAATCACTGCGCCCACCCAGGATGCTGTGACGGCCTGGATCAAATCAGCCAACCTGCGATCCGAGGACTATCTGTTTCCCAGCCGAATCCATGAGTCTCCTCATCTTGGAACACGGCAATATGCCCGGATTTTGGATGGATGGGTCGAGCAAATTGGTTTGGATCCGTCTGCCTACGGCACCCACTCGATGCGTCGAACGAAAGCGTCATTGATTTACCGGCGCACCAAGAACCTACGGGCGGTCCAACTTCTACTTGGACACCGAAAAATTGAAAGCACGGTGCGCTATCTTGGAATCGAGGTCGATGACGCACTTGATCTGGCAGAGCAAACCGAGGTGTAAAACAAGTTGGGGCCACGTCTGAACGCCCTCGATCGTGGCCCCTTCGTCAGCACAGTATGGCGCCAGAAGATCAAATTTATTTCCGATGCCGGTTAGCGGCCGGCCGTGAACTGCTCTTTGGTGCCCGTTCCCGACGATGATTTTCTCGAAATGCTCGCCCGTTAACCGACATTGGACGTTCCATTCGACCTTTGTGGAGCGTCGCTCATTTAGCCTGTTGGCTCTCCATGAAGCTGCCGCCCGGCTGGCGGCGGCCAATCCACATTGCTGACGCTGGCGGCCGAGACCCAGTTGACAGCAGGGCAGCGTAACCGGGTATCGGCGACAGGCAGCTTCAGGGAAGCACAAAGCCATAACCAATCTGGACTATTTTTCTTCGGGAAAATGTTCTATCAAACGGCGAACTGGAAAGCAAGCTAAGATGCCTTCGTCCCCGAAATGGGGGCCGGTTGTTTTTTGTAAAGCAATCGAACAAGGGCAAAACCGGTGAAAGCCGGTGACGCAAAGCTTCCGGGCTACAACTTTTTTTCAAAAAAGCCATG
>CAIKMZ010000019.1 GCA_903828665.1 uncultured beta proteobacterium | reverse complement strand
GGTGTCAGACCGTGCGTTCCAGCCGCGGTACCGCGCGCAGCAGCGCACGGGTGTATTCGTGCGTCGGGCGATGCAGGATGTCTTGCGCCGGTCCGCCTTCGACCAGCTGGCCGTTCTTCATCACGGCGATATCGTGCGCCAGGTACTCGACGACGCCAAAGTTATGCGTGATGAACAGGTAGGCCACGCCGAGTTCCTGTTGCAGCTGGCGCAGCAGGTTGAGGATTTGCGCCTGCACCGAAACATCGAGCGCGGAGGTCGGCTCGTCGGCCACGATCAGGCGCGGCTCGACCGCGAGTGCGCGCGCGATCGCCAGCCGCTGGCGCTGACCGCCCGAGAACTCGTGCGGATAACGACTCAGCGCCGTGCTAGACATGCCCACTTTTTCCAGCAGGGCTGCGATGCGCTGGCGTCGATCCTGGGCAGAAACCTCGGGGTGCAGGGACGCCACGCCTTCTTCCAGGATCTCGTTGACGCGCATGCGCGGGTTGAGCGAGGCAAACGGGTCCTGAAAGACAATCTGGACGGTGCGCCGGGCCGTGCGCAGCGCTTCGCCGCCCAAGGCTTCCATGGGCTGGCCGAGCAACATGACCGAGCCGCTGATTTCAGCCTTGCCGCGCAAAAGTTGCAGCAGGGCCTTGCCGACGGTGGTCTTGCCGCTGCCGGACTCGCCCACCAGCGCCAGCGTGCGTCCGGCGGCAATGCTGAACGAGACGCCGTCCACCGCCTTGACGTGGCCGACGGTGCGCTGGAACAGGCCCTTGCGGATCGGGAACCAGACCTTGTAGTCCTTGACCGCCAGCACCGGCGGGCCGGCTTCCTGGTCGGCCGCGAGCAACTCCTGCTGGCCGGCGCGCACGCTGGCGTGCTGCGCGCCGCCATGGGCGTCGTAGAGAAAACAGCGCACCGAGTGGCCCGGCTGGAAGTCGCCCAGAAGCGGCAGCGTGGAGCGGCAACGGTCCATGACGTCGGCGCAGCGGTCGGCAAACCGGCAGCCGACGAATTCCTGATTGAGCGCCGGCACGGTGCCAGCGATCGACGCAAGACGCCGCCCGCGTTTGCTCTCATCGGGCAGCGCGTCGAACAGGTTGACGGCGTAAGGATGGAGCGGCCGTGCGAAGAACTCGCCGGCTTCGGCCACCTCGACCACCTGGCCGGCGTACATCAGTGCGACGCGATGCGCCATCTGCGCCACGATCGCAAGGTCGTGCGTGATCAGCAGCATGGCCATCTTCTGCGTGCGCTGCAGTTCCTTGAGCAGGTCGAGGATCTGCGCCTGGATCGTCACATCGAGCGCCGTGGTCGGCTCGTCGGCGATGACCACATCGGGCTCGGCGGCCAGCGCGATGGCGATCATCACGCGCTGCTTCTGCCCGCCCGACATCTGGAACGGATAGTCGTTGACCCGGCGCGCGGGCTCGGGAATGCCGACGCGCTCCAGCCAGTCAATCGCCTTGGCCAGCGCGGCAGCACCACGAATCTCGGTATGGCGCTCGATCACTTCAGTGATCTGGCGCCCGATCGTCATCACGGGGTTCAGACTGGTCGATGGCTCCTGGAAGATGATGCTGATGCGCCGGCCGCGGTAGTCGCGCATCCGCGACTCGGGCAGCTGCATGATGTCGGTGCCGTTAAAGTCGACGCCGCCTGCGGCGACGCAGCCGCTGTCGGGCAACAGGCGCAGGATGGACAAGGCGGTCATCGACTTGCCGCAACCGGACTCGCCGACCAGCGCAAAGGTCTCGCCACGCTCGATCGTGAGCGTCAGGGAATCGACTGCACGAACCAGACCGGAATCGGAATTGAGTTCGGTCGTGAGATTGTGGATCTCGATCATGTGCTTTCCCGTGATTCGGCTGCGCCGGCGGCAACAGCCCGGCCCGCTGCCATGCGCGGCGCCTTGTTGCGCTGCACGCGGAAGGCCCGCGCACGCGGGTCGAAGGCCTCGCGCACCGCGCTGGCAAACAGCGTCATGGACAGGACCAGGGACACCATGAACGTGAAGGCGGCGAGCAGGGTCCACCAGACCACCGGGTCGCGCGACATTTCATTGCGGGCGCCATTGATCATGGTGCCGAAGCTGTTGGTGGTGGGATCGACGCCGACACCGACATAGGACAGCACCGCTTCGTACAGCACCAGACCGGAAAAATCCAGAACCGCCACGATCACCACGATGTGTGTCAGGTTCGGCAGGATGTGGCGGCGCATGATGCCCGCGTCGGAAACGCCAAAGGCGCGCGCCGCCTGCACGTAGTCGAGCTCGCCGAGCTTGAGGGTTTCCGCGCGCAACAGGCGGGCCAGTCCGGCCCATCCGGTGATGCCGAGGATCGCTGCCAGCAGAAACAGACGGATGTCGGCGCGCTCAAGGCCGGTCTCGAACAGTTGCGGGTTCTTGTCGATGAAGACCTGAATCATGAGGACAAAAGCCGAGATCAGCAGCACCGAGGGGATCGACGACAGCACGGTGTAGAGGTACTGGATGGCGTCGTCGACACGGCCCTTGTAGTAGCCGGCCAGGATGCCGAACATGATCGCCAGCGGCAGCGTGGCAACGGTGGCCAGCGAGCCGATCACGACCGCCGTGCGGATCGACTTGATGGCCTGGAACAGCACATCGTTGCCGGTCTGATCGGTTCCCAGCACATGGTAGTACGGCCACAGCGCGGTGACCAATCCGGTCAGCAAGGCCAGTGCCGACCCGGTCAGCAGGATGGCGCGCCAAGGCACGTCGCTGCTGCGCTGCCAGATCGCGCGCCAGGAAGCGGCAACGCCGGTGCGCGCGGAGCGGGCTCTGAGGAATGCGACCAGCCAGCAACCGGCGACGGCAAACAGCAGGCCGCGCGCCAGGCCGCCGATCGAGCGCCGCGCCACATCGTCCGCCCAGTCGGTCTGCGCGTCCTTGAGATGCGCGCCGCCAAACTGCAGACGCGGAAAATCGCGCACCGACTTGCCGTCCTGCAGAATCGACTCCTTGGAGAACTGATGCGTGCCGAGCGGCACGGAATAGGTCTTCTCGCGCGCTTCGCGCGGGCCGCTGAGCAGCAAATCCAGCAAGGACAGCGTGCGCGTCGAGTACGCGGCTTCGGCGTTGGCTGCTGCGCCCGCTCCCGGCGGAAGCAGGGGCCGGAAATGGAACGAGTCGAGTACCGCGATCAGCAGGAACAGGCTCAGCACGACGCCGGCCGACATGGCGGCTGCATCGTGCAGCACATGGCGCCATGTTTGCCGCAGGGTCGGGGTGCGTGCGGCATGCCAGACATAAAAGGCGACGATGGCCAGTTGCGCGAACAGCGCGAGGTCGGTGGCGAGGAAGACGATTTTGGGCATGTTGCAGTCCAGGCAGGCGCTAGCTCAAACGGATGCGCGGGTCGGCAAGGGTGTAGGAGATATCGGTCAGGATCAGACCCAGGATGTAGAGCATCGAACCGACAAACACCATGGAGCGAACCACGGCGAAGTCCTGCGCGTTGATCGCGTCGATGGTGTAGCTGCCCAGGCCCGGAATGCCGAAGAACGATTCCATGATCAGCGCGCCCAGGAACAGCAGCGGCAACACGGCGACGGTGCTGGTCAGGATCGGCAGCAGCGCGTTGTGCAGCACGTGGCGAAACAGCACCACGGTTTCGCTCAGGCCCTTGGAGCGCGCCGTGCGAACGTAGTCCTTGCCGATTTCCTCCAGGAACATGGTGCGATAAAACAGCGTCTCGCCACCCAGGCGCGAGATGATGCCGATGATGATCGGAAGCGCCAGAAATACAAACAGGTCCCAGCCGCCGGAAAACCCCGAAATCGGTACCAGTTTGAGAAGCTTGCTGAAGAGGAACTGGCCGGCGATGATATAGAAAAGCCCGGACACCGAGAGCAAAAAAACCGCCAGCGCCACGCCCCAGAACTCGAGGTAGGTGTTTCGGAAGAACACCAGCAGCAGCGAAAAGACGATCACGACAAAGATGCCAAGCAGAAAGGTTGGAATGGCCAGCGCGATCGAAGGCCCGGCCCGCTTGCGCAGTTCATAGCCGATGTCGCGGCCGTTGTCCGACGCGCCGAAGTCCAGGGCAAACAGCGGCATGGAGCGCTCGAAGAAGATGGTCTTGGTGAGTTTCTGGGTTCCCGGTTCCTGCGCGTTCCAGAGCAGCGGCTTGTTGTAGCCGCGCTCGACTTTCCACTTTTCGATCGCATCCTGGGTGACCCGCTTGCCCCCGATGTTCATGCGGGCCATGTCGTCGGGCGTGTTGACGGCGAAGAACAGGATGAACGTGAAGACGTTGACGCCGATGAGGATCAGCATCCCGTAGCCGATGCGCCGGATGATGTAGTTGATCATGTTCGAAATTCCTCATTGGCAATCCGGCGCGACGCGGTTTGCTGCTCACGCCGCCGCCAGGCGAACCACGCGGGCACGATGGCTGCGATCAGCGCCAGCAGGATCAGGGGCAGCGGCCACCAGATCGGGTGGTTCCACTCGGCGATCTTCTGGGCCCGCAGCTTCGGGTCCAGGCGCAGATAGCCGATGTGGTTGCGGATGATTTGTGTCGGCTTGCCGTTGCTGATCCACTGGTGATAGGCCGCCGCCGAAGTCGGGAAGTAGCCAAAGCTCCAGACCGCGTCGGTTTGAACCAGCCGGATCATCTGGTCGATCAGTTCCTGCTTTTCCGGCCCGTCATCGAGGAATTTCATGCGCTCATAGAGCTTGTCGAACTCGGGGTTCTGGTAGTTCGCATTGTTTTCACCGTTGCCGTCCGTCAGCGCCTTGGCGTTCGGGCCGTACAGCATGAACAGGAAATTCTCGGCATCCGGGTAGTCGGCGAGCCAGCCCCAGAAGAAGATCTGGATCGATCCTTTGCTCATCTTGTCCTGGAAGCGGTTGTAGTCGGTTGCGCGCACCTCCATCTGGATGCCGATCTTGGCGAACTGCTTGGTGTACCAGTCGAGCAATGCCTTGGCGCCCGGCGCCGAGTTCTGGTAATCGAAATTGAGCACCAGGGGCTTGCCGGTCTTGGCGTCGCGCCCGTCGGGGTAGCCGGCCTGCACCAGCAGTTGCTTGGCCTCGTCGATCGAGCGGCGAACCGCCTTGCCGTCCGGCCCCTTGCGGTAAACCACCGGGTTGAAGGCCGACGGACCGTCTGCATGATAGCCAAACAGCGATGGCGGCAACGGGCCGTGCGCCGCCACGCCTTGCCCACGCTCGAAAATGGCGATGTGCTCTTCCCAATCAATGGCGATGGCGAGCGCCTGGCGCAGCTTGCGGTTGCGCTCGGCCTGCTCCGGCGTGTTGCCTTTGCCGACGACCGGGTCGATCCAGTTGAATCCGATGTACCAGTTGTTGGCCTCGATCGTCGTTGGCAGCTGGATGCCTTTGTCCCGGAATTCCTTGTCCTTCTTCTTGTCATCGCCCATGGCGACGATGTAGCTGGTGCCGAAGTCAAGCCGTTCGATGGCGGGCGAGTCGTAGAAGCCCTGCATGAACTTGGCTTCCTTGGGCACGCTCTCCTTTTCGATGTCGAACACCACCCGGTCGACGAAGGGGATCATCTTGCCGCAATCGGCGAGGTAGCCCATTTCCGCATCGCCGGCCTCGCCCTCGCAGGGGTAGGGCTCGCCACGAAAGTTCGGGTTCCGTTCAAGCACGTGACGGCGGTTCTCGGTGAATTCGGTCAGCATGTACGGCCCGGTGCCGACCGGCCAGAAATTGAGCGTCAGGTTCCGCTCCGCCATGCCGGGCTGCGAGTAGAACTTTTCAGCCTCCCACGGCACGGGCGAAAAGAAGGTCATCGCCAGCCAGTACTTGAATTGCGGGTATTTGCCTTTGATCCGGATGCGCAGGGTGTGCGGGTCGAGCGCCTGCACGCCGTCGAACGCGTACTTGCGGAAATCCAGAAACGGCAGATCACGATCGGTCGGCGCCAGACCGGCGCGCAAGGCCTTGTCAGCCGCGACGATCTGCTCGCCGTATTCCTTCAGTCCGACGATGTGGTCGGTCATCGTCGAGAAGGAGGGTGACTTGATGCGCGGGGTGGCCAGGCGCCGGATGCCGTAGACGTAGTCGTCTGCGACCAGCTCGCGCGTGCCGGTCTGCTTGAAGTCGGTGATCTGGTGCTTGTCCGCAAGCTCCTCGCGCTTCATGTCGTGGTAGACGTAAGCGCCTTGCGGGTTCTTGGCGAACGCCGGATGCGGCGCAAACCGGATGCCGGGCTTGATCCTGATATCAAAGATGGTCTCTGCGATCTGCTCGCCCGGCGCGTTGTCCGGCAATTGCCGCCCGGCATGGTCCATATAGCGCGGGCTGGCAACCTCCTGCGCTGCACGGCCGACCAGGGTATACGGCCGCTTCAGGTAGTGGTAGCCATACGGTGGTTCGTAGACCTGGTACGTGTACGGTGTTTCGTCGTTCGAGTACGAGCTTGTCGGATCGAGGTATTTTGGCGACCGGCTGGTGAAAGGCACGAACATCGTGTTCGTCTTTTCCGACCCGAGCGGATGCGGGTTGTTGGAGACCTCGTTGCAGGCCGTCAGCAGCAAGGGCAGCACGATGGCGGCTTGAATGCCGCATGCGATGTGCATTGCGCGTCGGACGCGAACCAGGATACCGTCAAAGATCATAAGGATTGCACCAATTGGGATGATTCATTCTAGCCCGGGGGTGCTGGATTGGGCGCTGCCATCTCGACAGGGATATCCATGGCCAGACGGCCTCATGCCGACGATGAATTGTTGAGGCCTGGCAACGGAGAAGACAGGGAATGGCCCGTTCCGTCGGACGACAATGCAGTTGGTCGCATCATCCACGTATTGACGCTGCAGCGCCGTTATATTCTCTGCAACCGGGTGCAAACAAGAAAAGCAACGATGAATCAACTCATATTTCGATCTTTCCCTTTGGCGCTGGCGCTGGTTCTGTGTGCCTGCGGCAAGCCTGAATCGGCAACAACGGCCGCGAGCCAACCGTTGCTGGTCGCCCCCGAGGACCTGGTGACGCTGCAGGGCGGTGCGCTGGCCTCGGGTCCGCCGATCACCGGCACGATCCAGCCTGAACGCCGCGCCGACCTGCGCGCCGAGGTGTCTGCAGTGGTGCTGCAGGTGCTCAAGGACAACGGCGACAGCGTGGCCCGCGGCGACCTGTTGGTGCGGCTCGACGATACGGCGATCCGCGACAGCCTGACGTCTGCTGATGAGGCGGTGCGGGCCTCGGTGCAATCTTTCGAGCAGGCCGAGCGGCAGTTCCAGCGTCTGAAGACACTGCGCGAATCGGGCATGGCCTCGACGCAGCAGTTGGAAGATGCCGAGATCCGGCGCAACAACGCGCAGAGTGATCTCTCGGCTGCGCGCACGCGTGTCGTGCAGGCACGCCAGCAGCTTGAGCGCACGCTGGCGCGCGCGCCCTTTGCCGGGATCGTGAGCGAGCGCAAGGTCTCGCCCGGCGACACTGCGCAGGTCGGCAAGGAACTGCTCAAGGTGATGGACCCGAACAGCATGCGCTTTGAAGGTCTGGTATCGGCTGACGCCATCACCGAGGTCAAGATCGGACAGGCGGTGAATTTTCAAGTCAGCGGCTCCGGCCCGCAGGAGTTTAGCGGCTTGGTCAAGCGCATCAATCCGTCGGCCAATGCGGCCACGCGCCAGGTCGAGGTGATGGTCGAATTTGCCGCCGGCAAGCAGCCGCGCTTGGCAGGCCTCTACGCGGAAGGTCGCGTCGAGACCAGTCGCAAGAACGCCCTGATGGTGCCGGCCATGGCGCTGGCGCGTGAAGGCGACAAGGTCTATGCGTGGCGGCTCCAGGGTGGCGTCTTGCAAAAGCTCAGCCTGACTTTGGGCGAGCGGGACCCGCGCCGCGGCGACTTCGTGGTGCTGGGCGGCCTGAACGAGGGTGATCGGCTGATCCGCAATCCGACGGCCGTGCTCAAGGAAGGGCAGAAGGTCGAGCTTCGCGCTGCTGCCGCCGTTGCGCCGCTGGCTGCTGCCTCTGCTGCGGGCAAGTAGCCATGTTCCTATCCGACTTCAGTATCCGCCGCCCGGTGGCCATGGTGGTGATCATCCTGGCGCTGATGTGCGTGGGCCTGCTCGCGCTCAAGAAACTGCGCGTAAACCAGATTCCCGACGTCGAAATGCCGGTGCTGGTGATCAATATTCCGTACCCGGGCGCCTCGCCCGAGACCGTCGAGCGCGAGATCATCAACCGGGTTGAGAAGTCGCTGCAGAGCATCACCGGTGTTTACCAGATCCGCTCGACTGCGGCCGAGAGCAACGCCAGCATCGTGATCATCTTCAACTTCAAGAAGAACATGATTGAGGCCTCGGACGAAGTGCGCAATGCCATCGGCTCCGTGCGCTACAAGCTGCCGGTGGAAATGCGCGAACCGGTGCTGGTGCGCATCGATCCGGCGGCGCAACCGATCATGCAACTGGCGTTGTCGTCAACCAGCCAGAGCCATGCCGAGATTTCGCGCCTGGCCGAAGATGACTTGTCAAACCGCTTTCGTGCCATCGAAGGTGTTGCCGTTGTGGATGTGAGCGGCTCGCTGCGGCGCGAGCTCAGCGTGCTGCTGCGTTCGGAAAAGCTGCGCGAATACAACATTTCAGTCTCCGAGATCGTCAACGCTTTGCGCAGCCAGAACACGACTTCGCCGGTCGGACGCGTCAAGGGGCCGCTCGACGAGCAAAGCATCCGTCTGGTTGGGCGCATCGAGTCGCCTGCGGAGTTCGAGCAAATCGTGATCCGGCGCCGCGGGCCGGAGGTGGTGCGCCTGGCGCAGGTGGCGACGATCGCCGACGGCTTTGCCGAGCTGTCGAGCTTCAGCGTGCGCAACGGGCACGCCAATGTCGGCCTCTCGGTCACGCGCTCGCGCGACGCCAGCACGGTGAGTGTGGCCAACAAGGTGCGCGAACTGATCGCGGAACTGAACAAGACGCTGCCCAAGGGAACCAAGCTCGAGGTGACGCGAGACGGTGGCGAAGAGGCGCAGAGCAACCTGGACAATGTGATCGAGTCGCTGATGTTCGGCGCGGTGCTGACGATCTTTGTCGTCTACGTCTTCCTGAACTCCTGGCGCTCGACCCTGATCACGGCGCTGAGCCTGCCGACATCCGTGATCGCCGCTTTCATCGCGATCTGGCTTTCCGGCTTTACGCTCAATTTCATGACCCTGCTCGGCCTCTCGCTGGCGATTGGCGTTCTGATCGACGATGCCATCGTGGTGCGCGAGAACATCGTGCGCCACATGGCGAACGGCTCGGACCGCATCACGGCGGCCATCGAGGGCACGCGAGAGATCGGCCTGGCGGTGGCGGCGACCACGTTCTCGATCATGGCGGTGTTCATTCCGGTCGCCTTCATGGGCGGTATGGCCGGCGAGTGGTTCCGCCCCTTCGCCTTGACCGTGACCAGTTCGGTCATGGTCAGCCTGTTCATTTCGTTCACGTTGGACCCGATGCTGTCGGCCTATTGGGGCGACCCTGTGGCCCTGCATACGCAGCCGCGCAAGGGCCTGAGCGCCTGGCTGGCGCGTTTCAACGATTGGTTCGATCACCAGGCCAACCGCTACGGCCACGTGATCGCCTGGGCGCTGCACCATCGCCGTTCCATGGCCTTCATCGCGGCGTTCAGCATGGTCGCGGCACTGGGCCTGCATTTCAAATTCGGCGGCTCCAGTTTCATGCCGGCATCTGACGAAGGCATTCTGGCAATCGAGGTGCGCACCCCGTCGAGCGGCAGTCTGGAGTTTGCCCACCTCAAGGTTGAGCAGGCGGCGCTACTGGCGCGAGGCCTGCCCGAGACCGTGGCCACCAACAGCAACGTCAACGCCGGCGGAGGGCGCATCTACATCGACATCGGCAAGAGCACCAAGCGCAAGCGCAATGCCATCGCCATCGCAGCCGATTTGCGGCGTCAGATGGCGCGCCTGGTCGGCGCCGAGTACGTGGTCATCGAGGACCTGAACAACGGCGTACAAAAGCCGGTGCAGATCCAATTCTCCGGTCCCGACGCGCGCCGATTGCTCGACATTGCGACCGCCTACATGGCGCAGCTGCGCGCTGTGCCGGGCGCGGTCGATGTGGGCCTGTCCGAACAGGACCCGAAGGACGAGATCCAGATCGAGCTCAAGCGCGGACTGGCCAATTCATTGGGCATCTCCGTCGCCGATGCGGCGATGGCGCTGCGCGTGGCTTTTGCCGGCATCGAGGTCGGTGACTGGGTCGACCCGACCGGCGAGGCGCGCGATGTGGCGCTGCGCCTGCATCCGGATGACCGCGTCAGCGCCAGCAACATCGAGCACCTGCCGATCACCGTGGCCGGCAGCGACCTGATGGTGCCTTTGAGTCAGATTGCGAACATCACGATGGGCAAAGGCCCG
>CAIKMZ010000018.1 GCA_903828665.1 uncultured beta proteobacterium | reverse complement strand
TATTGTTCAGCCGCACTGTCCTACATAGCCACAGGCGGTGCAGAAATCGCAGCCGTCCTTGTGAATGACGGTCGGGTTGCCGCATTCCGGGCAGACCTTGCCGGCCATCGTGCTGACCGCTTCATGGTCCTTCGGCGCATCGAGCACACCCATCTCGCGCAGCGGGAAACCTTCTTCATCGAGCACGCCGAGCATGGCGTAGCGGTGGATGATCAGGCGCGCGATATAGGCGACCGTGGAAGGCCAGGTCTGCTGGCGCCGCTCGCCGTGAGGCAGTCCTGGCACAAAGGCCATGAAGTGACCGAGTGGCTCGGCGTAATTGAGCAGCTTGCGCAGCTTCATGCCGATCCAGGCCGGGTCGATCACGCGCATGTCGAGTGACAGCAACCGCGCCACGCCGTCGAGGGCGCGCGGGTAGTTGCCGGAGAAGCCGACCGCGCAGGGTCGCGTGACGATGGCGCCATCGTGGCCGGGCAGGTTCACTTCCTTGAGCGTCACCGTTAGCGCTTCGCCAGTGGCGGGGTTTTCCACGTCGACCGACCAGGCCAGCGTGCCGGACGGGCCGGTCTGCGGCTCACCGCGGCTGAACATGGCGTCGATCACCGGTGTCTCGACCTTGGCATTGCTGCCCGGCAAGGCCTTGAGCTGATCGCAGCGCCAGCGGATCACGGCCGCTGTGGCGGCCACCACGCCGGGGAACAGACGCTGTTCGCCGTGCGGCGGGAACGGCATCTCGAAAGAGTGTTCTTCGGCCACTGTGGCCAGCGCATCAAGCTTGAGTTCGAGCCAGGCCGGGTCATTGGCGCGCAAGTCCATCGACAGCGTCTTGGCCAGCGCACCCAGGCCGCGTGGCTGGTCGGTGCCGTTGACCCAGACTTCGAATGGCTTGGGCGCGCCGCCTTCTTCAGGCGCGAGTTCGCCTACGAACAGGGCGAAGTCGCCGAATGGATGGTGCACCATGAAGGTCCAGGCCGGGTTGCCGCCGGGCAACTGCGGACGGCTCGGCCAGCGCAGCGAGGACAGCACCGGAACCGGCAGGCGATCAAGCGACAGGCGATGGTTGGCGCCGTCGATCTGCAGCGGCGTTGCGCTGGTCGGCGCAGTGCTGGGCGTGACGCTGAGCACGGAGCCCAGGATCGAATTGGGCCGGTAGGTTGCCAGGCCCTTCAGGCCCGACTGCCAAGCTTCCATGTACAGGTTCTGGAAATCGGCGTACGGGTAGTCGGCCGGCACGTTGACGGTCTTCGAGATCGCGGTGTCGATGTAGGGCGCGACGGCGGCAACCATGGATTCATGCGCCTGCGCGCTCATCTCGAGTGCCGTGACAAAGGCCGGCGTGAGGGCGCGGTCTTCGCCGAACAGATGGCGGTACAGGCGCCAGGCGTGGTCTTCGACCGCGTATTCCTTGAAGCTGCCGTCGGTCATGCGCTTCTTGCGCGTGTAGGTCCAGCTGAAGGCCGGCTCGATGCCGTTGCTGGCGTTGTCGGCAAAGGCCAAGCTGATGGTGCCGGTCGGCGCGATCGAGAGCAGGTGCGAATTGCGCAGGCCGTGCGTGCGCACGCGCTCCTTCAGGCCCGAGGGCAGACGCGAGGCAAAGGTCTGGCCGCTCAAATACAGGTCGGCATTGAAGAGCGGGAAGGCGCCGCGCTCGCGTGCCAGTTCCACCGAGGCGTCGTAGGCCGTGTCGCGCATCCACTCGGAGATCTGGCGCGCCATGTCACGCGCTTCCTGTGTGTCGTAGCGCAGGTTGAGCATGACCAGCGCGTCGCCCAGTCCGGTAAAGCCCAGGCCGACGCGGCGCTTGCTGCGCGCTTCTTCCTGCTGCTGCGGCAGCGGCCAGACGGTGACGTCAAGCACGTTGTCGAGCATGCGCGTGGCCACGCGTGCCACCTCGGCAAATCCCGTGTGGTCGAAGCGTGCGTTTTCTTCGAACGGATCCTTGATGAAGCGAGTCAGGTCAATCGAACCCAGGCAGCAGCAACCATAAGGCGGAAGTGGCTGTTCGGCGCACGGATTGGTGCTGGCGATGGTTTCGCAATAGGACAGGTTGTTGTCGCGGTTGATTTGGTCCAGGAACAGGACGCCCGGTTCGGCGTGGTCATAGGTGGAACGCATGATCTGGTCCCACAGTTCGCGCGCGGCGAGTTTGCGGTAGATCCAGATGCCGCTGTCCTTGTCCTGGTAGGCGCCGGCCGCCTTTTGCGCAACGCCCGGCTCAGCCCGATGCACCAGCGTGAACTCTTCGTTCTTCTGTACGGCTTGCATGAAGGCATCGGTGACGCCGACGGAAATATTGAAGTTCTTCAGGTCGCCGGTGTCCTTGGCGTGAATGAATTCTTCAATGTCCGGATGGTCGCAGCGAAGAACACCCATCTGCGCGCCACGACGCGCGCCGGCGGATTCGACAGTTTCGCAGGAGCGGTCGAACACGCGCATGTAGCTGACCGGTCCGGATGCGCTGCTTTGTGTGCTGCCGACCCAGGCGCCGTGCGGACGGATGCGTGAGAAGTCGTAGCCGACGCCGCCACCGCGGCGCATAGTCTCGGCGGCCTCGGTCAGCGCGGTGTAGATGCCGGGGTGGCCGTCTTCGATGTGGGCGATCGAATCCCCGACCGGCTGCACAAAGCAGTTGATCAGGGTTGCTGACAAGGTCGTGCCGGCGGCCGACTGGATGCGGCCGGCTGGCAGAAACCCGTTTTGCAGCGCTTGCAGAAACTTGGCTTCCCATTGTTTTTGCTGGTCCGGCGCCTCGACCGCCGCCAACGCGCGCGCTACGCGCTGGTTCACGTCCAGAATCGTCTTCTCGGTTCCCTTGCCGTATTTTTCAATCAGCACTTCTTCGCTGATTTGCTGAGGGGCGAGTGAAAGCAGGGGTCTTGTCCGCTCGGGTGTCTTTTGGGTCATGTTCTTCTTCCTGAAAAATGGTGTCGAAAGCCGGCGTCGTGCAGCACGCGAAACGCTAATTTACGGCAACCTGGACAGTGAGTCTTTTATGGGTGGGGATAACTACTTGGGCACTAGGGGTAGTGTCGAATCGCTGATTTCAGCACTACATCTAGCGTATTATGACCACAAAAATAAATCGACCTGTGTTGCTTTTTGCATTTATTTTTTTGTATATTCTTCCCCGAAATAAGAGACCCTGTAATGAACATTTCCAGTTTTGACGACTTGTTACAAGCTGCGCGGCAGCAAAGCACGCCACAGCGGCTGCTTTTTGTATTTGTAACGGTTGAATTGCCGCGCGACAGCACGTCGGCGCAGCGCGAGAACTACCTGGCGGGGCAGGGCGGTTCACTGGAGCCGGTGATGAGCCTGGACCGCACGGCGCAGGAATTGCACTCGTTTGCCGCGCTGGTCGAAGAATCGGCCCAGTTCGGACACGACTGGCGACTGGTCTTTGTGGCGGCCCTAGCGGGCAACGTCGGCGTAATGCCGACTTCCGAGGCAGCAGAAAAGCCGCTGCAGGCCATGGTCGAGGCCATCAAGGCCGGAACCTTCGGTAACTATATCCCCTTCGACCGGGAAGGATATGCCGTTCAGCTCAATCACTGAACCAGTGGCGTCTCGGCAGCGTCGAGTTCGACCCCGATGACCTCGGCCTGGCCGGCCAACAGGCTCAGATACTGGCGAAGCGCCGTGACATAGCTGGCCTGGCGCAAGGCCATGGCAACAGCGCCCGTTACCGCTTCGAAGGGCTGATTGATGCCGGGCTGGCGCTCCAGCACTTCAACCACATGAAAGCCGAAGCGGCTGTGCACCAGGCGCGGCAGCACGCCGACGTCGGTCTGCCCGAACAACTCCTTGCCGAACTCGGGCGCGCAGTCGCTGGCGCCGAGCCAGCCCAACTCGCCGCCTTGCGCGCCGCTCGGGCAGTTTGACAGCGTGCTGGCAGCCTTGGCAAAGCCACTGTCAGCCGCGCTGCCGTCGTGGCAACGCACGTCGAGCAGGCAGCCTTCGGCGCGCTGGCGCAGGGCCGCCACATCGACGCCGGGCGTGACCGCGAACAGGATGTGACGCACCCTCACCTTTTCACCGCTGCTGTAGCTGCTTTGGTGCGCCGCATGATGGCGCCGGCAGGCGGCCTCCGACGGCTCGGGGATCGTGAGCGCCTGTTCCAGCAGCAGTTCGATCGCGCTGCTCGCCCGTTCGCTCAGGATGCCGTCCGGGGCGCCTGCGTCGTTGGCGTCCAGCAGGTCCTCGGCAATGGCGGCCTGGCGCAGCAGTTCGGCGCAGGCGCGCTGGCGCAGCTCGTCGGCCGTAAGTGCTTCGTCCTGCGTATTGAGCGCAACACCGTTGATGCTGGCGATGGGGCTTCGAATGGCGGATTGGAGTTCCATGTTGCGGTCCTCAAACGCCGGCGCCGGGACGGCGCGGCTGGTTTTGCCCGGCGGGCACGTTCAGACGGCGTGCGCGCACGACCTGGTACGGGCGGAACAGGTAGGCCACCGTGCCAAACCCGCTCCAGACATGGACCAGGCGCGTGAACGGGAAGATCAGGAAGATGCTCATGCCTAGCAGCATGTGCGCCTTGAAGATCCAGCCGACCTCGGCAAGCAGTTCCGGCGCGCCGCCGCGGAATGTCACGATGCGCTGCGCCCACTCGCCCAGCACCATCATCATGCCGCCGTCCAGGTGTTGCCCGGAAACCGGCACCGTGGCCAGGCCGAGCGCGAACTGCAGCCAGAGCAGGATCAGCAGCACGATGTCGCTGGTCTTGGAGTTGATGCGGATGCGCGGCTCAGAGAGGCGCCGGTGCAGCAGCAGGCTCGCGCCGATGAAGCCCAGCAGGCCGGCTGTGCCGCCGCTGATCATGGCCATCAACTGCTTGTCGTGCGCCGTCGTGAAATGCTCGTAGACGAAGTGCGGTGTCAGGAGGCCCGCGAAGTGCCCCATGAACAGGAATAGCGCACCGATGTGGAACAGGTTGGAGCCCCAGCGCAGCTGTCCGGCCTTGAGCAGCTGCGAGGAGTCGCTCTTCCACGTGTACTGGTCGCGGTCGAAGCGGATCAGGCTGCCCAGGAAGAAAACGGTCAGGCAGATGTAGGGATACAAGCCAAACAGGAAATGGTCGAGTGCATTCATGGTGTGACTCCGGCGTGTGTGGCGGCGCTCGCGTTGGGGCGCGCCGCCTCGTTCCTGACAAAGTGAATCGGTTGAACCTGACCCGGCTTGGCCTGGCCCTTGATCGAGCAGCCGTCAAATACGACCGGCTCTTCCCAGCTGGCGTCGATGGCTTCATCGGGCACGACCTTGACCGCGTGCGCCTTCTCGCCGCTGAGTTCGAGCAGCGCGCCCAGCACGCTGGCATAGGCGCTGCTGCGCTGTTGCAGGGCGTTGAAGATGGCGTTGAAGATGTGCGCCATCTCGCCGAGGAAGGCGCGCGCCTCGCGCGGCGGCTGCGTCGAGACGAACTCCAGCACCACCGGCAGGTAGTCCGGCAGTTCGCCCGGCGCCAGGAAGAGCCCGGCCTTCTCATACGTCTGCGTCAGGTCGATCATGGCCGGGCCGCGATCGCGCGAATCGCCGTGCACATGCTCGAACAAATGCAGCGAGGTCGCATGGCCGCGGTCGAACAACTCGACATAGGCGCTCTCGGTGTCGATCGGGTTCGGACCGGCCAGTGTGCCCATCAGCGCGTCGTGCTCGGCCAGTCGCACCGGCGGCAGGCTGCGCTGGGCGTGCAGGGCGTCGCGCATGTCGGCCAGGTCGGCCCGCAGCGCAGCGTCCGGGTAGGACAGCAGCCGCGCCAGCACGCGCAGGCTGATGGAAACGTCGGGAAGGGTGGTGATCAATGACATGGTCAGACTCCTGCCTTGATGGGGATCGTGCGGCGCTTCGGTCCGCCGAACAGGCTGGATTCGCTGGCGCCGTCGGAGCAGCCGTTGCCAAACGAGAAGCCGCAGCCGCCGCGCATGTCGAAGGTGTTCTCGGCGTATTCGCGGTGCGTCGTCGGGATCACGAAGCGGTCCTCGTAGTTGGCGATCGCCATCACGTGGTACATCTCCTCGACTTCGGCCTGCGTCATCTGCACCTGGTCCAGCGCTGCCGTGTTGATGCGGCCGTCGACGTGCTTTTCGCGCTGGTAGGCGCGCATGGCGAGCATGCGCTCCAGGGCGCGCTCGACCGGCTGCGTGTCGCCCGCGGTCAGCAGGTTGGCCAGGTACTTGACGGGGATGCGCAACTGCTTGACGTCCGGGATCTCGCCGTTGATGCCGATCTGTCCCGCGTTGGCGGCGGCGCTGATCGGTGACAGCGGTGGCACGTACCAGACCATCGGCAGCGTGCGGTACTCGGGGTGCAGCGGCAGCGCCACCTTCCACTCGACCGCCATCTTGTAGACCGGGCTCTTGCGCGCGGCCTGCATCCACTGGTCGGGGATGCCGTCGATGCGCGCCTGCTCGATCACCTTGGGGTCGTTCGGATCGAGGAAGATGTCGAGCTGCGCCTGGTACAGGTCGCGGTCATGCTCGACGCTGGCGGCGGCCTCGATGCGGTCGGCATCGTAGAGCAGCACGCCGAGGTAGCGGATGCGCCCGACGCAGGTTTCCGAGCAGACCGTGGGCTGACCGGCCTCGATGCGCGGGTAGCAGAAGATGCACTTCTCGGCCTTGCCCGATTTCCAGTTGTAGTAGATCTTCTTGTACGGGCAGGCGCTCACGCACATGCGCCAGCCGCGGCACTTGTCCTGGTCGATCAGCACGATGCCGTCTTCCTCGCGCTTGTAGATCGAGCCCGACGGGCAGCTCGCCACACAGGCGGGGTTCAGGCAGTGCTCGCACAAGCGCGGCAGGTACATCATGAAGGTGTTTTCGAACTGGCCGTAAATGTCGTTCTGGATGTCGTCGAAGTTCTTGTCCTTGCGGCGCTTGGAGAACTCGCCGCCGAGAAGTTCTTCCCAGTTCGGACCCCACTCGATCTTCTCCATGCGCTGGCCCGTGATCAGGCTGCGCGCGCGCGCCGTCGGCAGCGTCTTCGATTCGGGCGCCGACTGCAGGTGCGCGTAGTCGAAGGTGAAGGGTTCGTAGTAGTCGTCGATCTGCGGCAGGTTCGGATTGGCGAAGATGCGCATCAGCAGTTTCCAGCGCGCGCCCTGCCGCGGCTCGATCTTGCCGTTGGCCTTGCGGATCCAGCCGCCATTCCATTTGTCCTGGTTCTCCCATTCCTTGGGGTAGCCGATGCCGGGTTTGGTCTCGACGTTGTTGAACCAGGCGTATTCCATCCCGGGGCGGCTGGTCCAGACGTTCTTGCAGGTGACCGAGCAGGTGTGGCAGCCGATGCACTTGTCCAGGTTGAGCACCATGCCGATTTGAGCGCGTATTTTCATGTTTTCTCCTTAGGCGTGAGCTGTGCTCGAGGCGGCGGCCGTGGGCGCTTCCTCTTCCATCCAGTCGACCTTGTTCATCTTGCGAACGACCACGAACTCGTCGCGGTTCGTGCCGATCGTTCCGTAGTAGTTGAAGCCGTAGCTGAACTGCGCGTAGCCGCCGATCATGTGGGTGGGTTTCAGCACGATGCGCGTCACCGAGTTGTGGATACCGCCGCGCATGCCGGTGATCTCCGAGCCGGGCGTGTTGATGATCTTCTCCTGCGCGTGGTACATCATGACCATGCCCGGATTCACGCGCTGGCTGACGATGGCGCGCGCCGCGATAGCGCCGTTGATGTTGAACAGCTCGACCCATTCGTTGTCGACGATGCCGGCGCGCTTCGCGTCGTCCTCGCTGAGCCAGATCACCGGGCCGCCGCGGCTCAGTGTGAGCATCATCAGGTTGTCGCTGTAGGTCGAGTGGATGCCCCACTTCTGGTGCGGCGTGATGAAGTTCAGCGCGATCTCGGTGTTGCCGTTGGGTTTGATGCCATGGATGCCGGCCGTGGTCTTGAGGTCGACCGGTGGCCGGTAGCTGCAAAAGCCCTCGCCGAAAGCCGTCATCCATGGGTGGTCCATGTAGAACTGCTGGCGCCCGGTCAGGGTGCGCCATGGGATCATCTCGTGCACGTTGGTGTAGCCGGCGTTGTAGGACACGGTCTCGGATTCGATGCCGCTCCAGGTCGGTGAACTGATGATCTTGCGCGGCTGCGCCTGGATGTCGCGAAAGCGGATCTTTTCATCCTCGCGGTACAGTGCCAGGTGCGTGTGATCGAGGCCGGTCTGCTTGCCCAGCGCCTGCCAGGCTTTCACCGCCACGTGGCCGTTGGTCTCCGGCGCGAGTTGCAGCACGACCTCGCAGGCGTCGATGTCGGTGTCGATCTTCGGCATGCCGCAGGTCACGCCTTCAGCAAGCTCCAGGCCGTTGAGTTCGCCGAGTTGTTTGACTTCGGTCTGCGTGTTCCAGCCGATGCCCTTACCGCCGTTGCCGATTTTGTTCATCAGCGGGCCCAGGGCCGTGAAGCGCTTGTAGGTATTGGGGTAGTCGCGCTCCACCACCAGCATGTTGGGAGCGGTCTTGCCGGGGATCAGGTCGATCTCGCCGCGCTTCCAGTCCTGCACGCCAAAGGGCTGCGCCAGTTCCGCCGGCGAGTCGTGCATCAGGGGTGAGAGCACCATCTCGCGCTCGACGCCGAGATGGCCGACGCAGACTTCGCTGAACTTCTTCGCAAAGCCCTTGTAGATCTCCCAGTCGCTGCGCGACTGCCAGGCCGGGTCGACGGCGGTGGAGAGCGGGTGGATGAAGGGATGCATGTCGCTGGTGTTGAGGTCGTTCTTCTCGTACCAGGTGGCGGTCGGCAGCACGATGTCGGAGTACAGGCAGGTCGTGCTCATGCGGAAGTCCAGCGTCACGACGAGGTCGAGCTTGCCTTCGGGTGCCTTGTCATGCCAGACCACTTCGGTCGGCTTGGCCTCATCCTGTCCCAGGTCCTTGCCCTGCACGCCATGCGCCGTGCCGAGCAGGTGCTTGAGGAAGTACTCGTGACCCTTGCCGCTGGAGCCCAGGATGTTGGAGCGCCAGACGAACATGTTGCGCGGCCAGTTGTCCGGATGGTCCGGGTCCTCGCAGCTCATTGCCAGCGACCCGTCCTTCAGGCTCTTGACGGCGTAGTCCTTGGCGTCCATGCCGGCGGCGGCGGCGTCGCGCACCACTTGCAACGGATTGGTCTTGAGCTGCGGTGCGGACGGCAGCCAGCCCATGCGCTCGGCGCGTATGTTGTAGTCGATCATGCTGCCCGCGTAGAGCTTCTTGTCGGCCAGCGGCGAGAGCACTTCTTCCATGCCGAGCTTCTCGTAACGCCATTGGTCGGTGTGCGCGTAGAAGAAACTCGTCGAGTTCATCTGCCGCGGTGGACGGATCCAGTCCAGCGCAAAGGCCAGCGCGGTCCAGCCGGTCTGCGGGCGCAGCTTTTCCTGGCCGACGTAGTGCGCCCAGCCGCCGCCGCTCTGGCCGATGCAGCCGCACATCATCAGCATGTTGATGACGCCGCGGTAGTTCATGTCGGCGTGGTACCAGTGGTTCATCGCCGCGCCGATGATGACCATCGACTTGCCCTGCGTCTTGTCGGCGTTGTCGGCGAACTGGCGCGCCACCGTGATTAGCTGCTCGCGCGGCGTACCGGTGATGCGCTCTTGCCAAGCCGGCGTGTAGGGCGTGTCGTCGTTAAAGTCCTTGGCCGCCATCTCGCCGGGCAGGCCGCGCGCCACACCATAGTTGGCCACCTGCAGGTCGAACACTGTTGCGACCAGCGCTTCGCGCTTTTCGCCTTCCTTGCCCAGCGCGATGCGCTGCACCGGCACCGTGCGCACCAGCACGTTGTTGCTGGCGTCACCTGATGCGTTGTTCGGGAAGTGTTCGCTGACGATGCCCCCGAAGTAGGGGAAGCCGACTTTTGCCGTGTCGCTGCTCGGGTTCTCGCCCTCCATTACGGACAGCTTCAGCTTGACATCATTGCCATGGCGCGCTTCCTTGGCCTGCAGGTTCCACTGGCCTTCGTCGGCGCGGCCGTCCGCGCCCCAGCGAAAGCCGATGGCGCCGACCGGCAGCACGACCTTGCCGCTCTCGTCG
>CAIKMZ010000017.1 GCA_903828665.1 uncultured beta proteobacterium | reverse complement strand
GCTCTGGCACACGGCTTGGTACAGCGCAATCACCTGCTCCTCCGACAGCGCAATCTTCTGGCCACCTTCGCGGATCGAGCGCCGTGTGAAGAGCAAGGGCACGCTGCCTGCGAGCGCCTTGATGGCGCTGGCCACGCTGATCACGTCGCTTGTGCTGGTGATGCCTTCAAAGTAGTCAACGCGCCACTCCAAAACGTCTGGCTTCTTCAGCAGCACGACGCCCACTTCGCTCAGAATCTGCTCGCGGGTATGGCCGACCAGTGGCGTACAGATGAGCGGGAACTTACCCCCCGCCACCGGTTTGCCGCGCAGTTCAATGCCCTTGGCTGTTTGCATGTTCACGTCTTTCTGAAATAAAAATGGCTTGCTCTCGCCTCAGCGGTACAGGCAAGCACTTTACGGCATCGTCATGCGGATCAGTAAGCGCTTTCCATGTCGGCTGCGGTAAAGCTGCCGTCTTCCAGTGCCAGATCATAGAACGAGCAAAACAGTTGATTTTCAGAAGCTGCAATTTCGTGACCAAAGAGTGGGCGCAAAGCAAAACGCCAACTCGAAAGTTGGCGTTTTGCTTACGGATTTAGCTCCGTATCGATTGGTTGCGCGAGGAGGATTTGAACCTCCGACCTTTGGGTTATGAGCCCAACGAGCTACCAGGCTGCTCCATCGCGCGGTATGCGTGTATTGTACCCTATCAGGCGCTTGCAACTTCGTCAGCCGGCACTTCGGATGCTGCCGGACGATCGACCAATTCAACCAGTGCCATCGGCGCGTTGTCACCAACGCGGAAACCCATTTTCAGGATGCGGGTGTAGCCGCCCGGACGAGTCTTGAAACGCGGACCGAGGTCATTGAACAACTTGGTGACGCTGTCGCGATCACGCAGTCGGTCGAACGCCAGGCGGCGGTTCGCCACGGTGGCTTCCTTGGCCAGGGTGATCATCGGTTCGATGACGCGACGCAGTTCCTTGGCCTTGGGCACTGTGGTCTTGATGACTTCGTGCGCAATGAGCGAATTCATCATGTTGCGCAGCATCGCCAAACGATGCGAGGTAGTGCGATTAAGTTTACGTAGTCCGTGTCCGTGACGCATGGTGCTTTCCTTTGCTTGTATTGCAGGCAGCCGTATCAGGTACTGCCCGTTGCGCTGAACCCCTTTTCAGGGTTCAAAAAATTAACGCTTTTCGAGTGCGGCTGGCGGCCAGCTTTCGAGCTTCATGCCCAAAGTCAGACCACGGGAAGCCAGCACTTCCTTGATTTCGTTGAGTGACTTGCGACCCAGATTCGGAGTCTTCAACAACTCGTTTTCTGTACGCTGAATCAGGTCACCGATGTAGTAAATATTTTCGGCCTTCAGGCAATTGGCGGAACGAACCGTCAATTCGAGCTCATCAACCGGGCGCAGCAGGATCGGATCGAACTGCGTGCTGCCACGTGGCGCGGGTGCATCGAACGCGGCCAACTCGCTGCCTTCGAGCTGGGCAAAGACCGCCAACTGCTCGACCAGGATGCGGGCCGAAGCGCGCACAGCGTCTTCTGCAGTGATGGCACCGTTGGTCTCGATGTCGACCACCAGTTTGTCCAGATCGGTACGCTGCTCGACGCGGGCGCTTTCCACCGTATAGCTGACGCGCTTGACGGGTGAAAAGGAGGCATCCAGCACAATGCGGCCGATCGATTTGGTCGGCTCGTCGCCATGACGGCGCATCGTGCCAGGCACATAGCCACGGCCTTTTTCAACCTTGATCTGCATGTCGAGCTTGCCACCCTGCGACAGATTGGCAATGACGTGGTCGGGGTTGATGATCTCGACATCATGGGGCGTCTGGATGTCGCTGGCAGTGACAGGACCTTCGCCGTCCTTGCGCAGGCTCAGCGTGACTTCTTCACGATTGTGAAGCTTGAACACGACGCCCTTGAGGTTCAGCAGGATGTTGACGACATCTTCCTGCACACCATCAATGGACGAGTACTCGTGCAGGACGCCGGCAATGGTGACTTCGGTTGCGGCGTAGCCCGGCATCGAAGACAACAGAACCCGACGCAAGGCATTGCCAAGCGTGTGGCCATAGCCGCGCTCGAACGGCTCCAACGCAACTTTGGCGCGATTGGCACCAAGCTGCTCGACATTGATAGCTTTGGGTTTCAGTAGACTATTTTGCATGCGGACTTCCTCTCAATACCCCCGGCTCGTTACACCGGTAAGGCTGACGAAGCACCTGAAGTGCAGCGCCTGCACCTCAGGAACGATTTCTAACAAAAATACGACTAGATGCTTTTAACGCGAATACAACTCAACGATCAGCGATTCATTGACGTCAGCGGCAAACTGGTCACGATCAGGCGTTGCCTTGAAAGTGCCCTCGGCCTTCTCGATATTTACCTCGACCCAGCTCGGCATCCCCACTTGTTGTGCCAGCTGCAGGGCTTCCACAACGCGATTCTGCTTCTTCGACTTGTCGCGCACGGCGATCACATCACCGGCCTTGACCATGTACGACGGGATGTTGACGGACTTGCCGTTCACCGTCATGGCCTTGTGGGAAACCAGTTGACGTGCTTCAGCGCGCGTCGAACCGAAACCCATGCGGTAGACCACATTGTCAAAACGCGATTCCAGAATCGTCAGCAGGTTGGCGCCGGTGTTGCCCTTGCGGCTGTCAGCCTGTTCAAAGTAGCGTCGGAACTGCTTCTCCAGAACGCCATACATGCGCTTGACCTTTTGCTTCTCGCGAAGCTGCAGGCCGTAGTCGGACGTACGGGCACCGGAGGTGCGGCCGTGCTGACCTGGCTTGGAGTCGAACTTGGCCTTGTCACCAATGGAGCGGCGTGCGCTCTTGAGGAACAGGTCGGTGCCTTCACGGCGGGATAATTTGGCCTTGGGGCCGAGATAGCGTGCCACTTGAACTTCCTTTATGTCATCTGCCACACGATAGTGTGGGAGCCACCAGCGCGAGGCCAGTGGCGGTGGGCTTGTTTAGAAAAATTAGATGCGACGACGTTTTTGCGGACGGCAGCCGTTGTGCGGCACCGGTGTTACGTCAGCGATCATGTTGATGCGAATACCAAGCGCAGCCAGAGCGCGAACCGAAGATTCCCGGCCGGGGCCTGGTCCCTTGATTTCAACGTCAAGATTCTTGATACCCTGTTCAATGGCTGCACGCCCCGCCACTTCCGAAGCCACCTGGGCTGCGAACGGCGTGGACTTGCGGGAGCCCTTGAAACCTTGGCCACCCGAGGATGCCCAAGCCAAGGCATTGCCCTGGCGATCGGCGATCGTGATGATGGTGTTGTTGAACGAAGCGTGGACGTGCGCGATGCCGTCGGCCACATTCTTGCGGACTTTCTTGCGAACGCGCTGGGCTGCGTTACTGGCGGGAGCTTTTGCCATAGTGGTCTTTCAATCCCTGTTATTTCTTCAATGAAGCAGCGGCCTTGCGGGGGCCTTTGCGGGTACGGGCGTTCGTACGTGTACGCTGGCCACGCATCGGAAGGCCACGGCGATGCCGAAAGCCTCTGTAACAGCCGATGTCCATCAAACGCTTGATGTTCATGGTTGTCTCACGACGCAGATCACCTTCGATGGTGAACTGTGCGATCTGATCGCGAATTTTTTCCAGATCCGAGTCGGTCAAATCCTTGACCTTCTTCGAATAAGCGATGCCACATGCCTCGCAAATCTTGCGTGCGCGATTGCGACCGATCCCGAAGATGGCGGTCAGGCCAATTTCGGAATGCTGTTGCGGCGGAATATTGATGCCAGCGATACGTGCCATTTTCGTCCTCTAAAACTAATGCAATTAACCCTGGCGCTGCTTGTGCCGCGGATCCGAACAGATCACGCGCACCACGCCCTTGCGCCGAATTACCTTGCAGTTACGGCAAATTTTCTTGACCGAAGCCGAAACCTTCATTTCATTCTCCTAAAACTATTCTGCGTGCCTGCGCAAACCCTTGCGCAAACCACTACCCGTTAATGCTACTTGGCCCTGAACACAATCCGCGCCCGACTCAGGTCGTAGGGCGTCAATTCAACAGTGACCTTGTCTCCCGGCAGGATGCGGATGTAGTGCATGCGCATCTTCCCGGAAATGTGTCCAAGGACGACGTGACCGTTTTCCAGTTTCACCCGAAACGTTGCATTGGGGAGGTTTTCGACAACCTCGCCCTGCATTTGAATAACATCGTCTTTTGACATATCTCGTAATCGCCTTATGAAGACTTGAAGTTAGCCTTCTTCAGCAAGGACTCATACTGCTGCGACATCATGTAGTTTTGAACCTGTGCCATGAAATCCATGGTCACAACCACAATGATCAACAGGGACGTTCCACCAAAATAGAACGGAACGTTGTACTTGAGAATCAGAAACTCGGGCAGCAGACACACCAGTGTGATGTAGATCGCGCCGGCAAAAGTCAGACGAAGCAGGATCTTGTCAATGTATTTGGCGGTCTGCTCTCCCGGGCGAATGCCCGGAATGAACGCGCCGCTCTTCTTGAGGTTGTCCGCCGTTTCGCGACTATTGAAGACGAGGGCCGTGTAGAAAAAGCAGAAAAACACAATCGCACTGGCGTACAGCATCACATAGATCGGCTGCCCCGGCGTCAATGAGCCGGCGATGTCTTTGAGCCAGCGCATCGAATCACCGGCGCTGAACCAGCCAACCACGGTTGCCGGCAACAAGATGATCGATGACGCGAAAATCGGAGGAATCACGCCTGCCATGTTCAACTTCAAGGGCAGATGCGACGACTGGCCGCCATAAACCTTGTTGCCGACTTGGCGCCTGGCATAGTTGACAAGAATCTTGCGCTGGCCGCGTTCGATGAACACCACGAAGAATGTAACCAAGGCCACCAGCACGACGATGAACAGCGCAACGATGATGCTCATCGCTCCGGTGCGCACCAGCTCAAGCAGTCCGCCAATCGCGTTGGGCAGACCGGCAGCAATCCCGCCGAAGATCAGAATCGAGATGCCGTTGCCCAGACCACGCTCGGTGATCTGCTCGCCCAGCCACATCAGGAACAGGGTCCCGGCGGTCAAGGTCACGATGGCGGTCATGCGAAAGCCGAATCCGGGAACCAGCACGAGACCGGGTGAGCTTTCCAGCGCCAAGGCAATGCCCATGGACTGGAACAAGGCCAAACCGAGCGTTCCGTAGCGCGTGTACTGCGTGATCTTGCGACGACCGGCTTCGCCTTCTTTCTTCAATTGCTCGAAGCTGGGCAGAACATAGGTCAGCAATTGCATGATGATCGATGCCGAGATGTACGGCATGATCCCCAAGGCAAAAACGGTAAAACGCGAAAGCGCGCCGCCAGAGAACATGTTGAACATGCCCAATATGCCGCCCTGCTGGCCCTTGAAGAACTGCGCCAATTGCGCCGAGTCGATGCCAGGAACCGGGATGTGCGCACCCACGCGATAGACCACGAGCGCCAGCAGCAAAAAGACAAGCCGACGGCGCAGATCACCGAATTTTCCTGTTTTTGCCAGCTGAGCTGCGTTAGTTGCCACGTTTAAAGTCTTTCAAATGCCGTCTTAAGCAACGCTTCCACCGGCCGCTTCAATAGCGACCTTGGCAGCGGCTGTCGCACCAATACCTGTCAGCTTCACAGCCTTTGTCAGTTCGCCCGTCTTGATGACCTTGACGACCTTGGCGAGTTCACCAACCAGGCCGGCTTTCTTCAGCGTGACTAGGTCGACCTCAGCGGCGCCTAGCTGCTCCAGAGCCGCCAGCGTCACTTCCGCATTGAACTTCAGCAGATGAGACTTGAAACCGCGCTTGGGCAGGCGGCGCTGCATGGGCATTTGACCGCCTTCAAAACCAACCTTGTGGTAACCGCCGGCGCGAGACTTCTGTCCCTTGTGACCGCGACCGGCTGTCTTGCCGATGCCCGAGCCGATACCGCGACCAACGCGACGCTTGTAGTGCTTGGCGCCGTCTGCCGGCTTGATGTCATTGAGTTCCATCATCAACCTCTTAGAGCACTTTGACCAGATAACTGATCTTGTTAATCATGCCGCGGACTTCAGGGGTATCCACCAGTTCGCTGACGCTGCGAATTTTGCGGAGACCCAGACCACGGACGGTGGCGCGGTGCGATTCCTGGCAGCCGATCGGGCTGCGCACCAATTGCACTTTGACTTTTTGTTGTGTTGTCATTTTCAAGACTCCCGGTTAGACGAAGAGTTCTTCAACCGTCTTGCCGCGCTTGGCCGCCACTTGCGACGGTGTTGTCGCATGAGAGAGCGCATCCAGCGTGGCACGAACCATGTTGTACGGATTGGTCGAACCATGGCTTTTAGCCACGATGTCGGTGATGCCGATCACTTCGAACACGGCGCGCATGGGGCCGCCAGCAATGATGCCGGTACCCTTGGGGGCCGGCGCCATCATGACTGCCGCCGCACCGTGCTGACCCATCACCTTGTGGTGGATCGAACCGTTCTTGAGCGAAATCTTAGTCATGTTGCGGCGGGCTTCTTCCATCGCCTTCTGCACGGCTGCAGGCACTTCTTTCGACTTGCCCTTGCCCATGCCAACACGGCCATCGCCGTCGCCGACCACGGTCAGCGCCGCGAAACCAAGAATACGGCCACCCTTGACCACCTTGGTAACGCGATTGATCGCGATCATCTTCTCACGCAGACCGTCTTCAGGCCCTTCAGCCTTACCCTGCATTTTCGCTTGAACTTTAGCCATCTTAATTTCCGATCTGCTTAGAACTGCAAGCCAGCTTCACGTGCCGCATCTGCCAACGCCTTGACGCGGCCGTGGTACGCAAAACCTGCACGATCAAAGGCGACTTTCTCGACACCAACCGCTTTGGCTTTTTCAGCCAGGCGCTTGCCAATAATTTGGGCGGCGGCAACGTTGCCGCCTTTGCCCGCACCGCCCAGGGACTTGCGCACTTCGACTTCCGCCGTGGATGCGCTGGCCAGGATCTTTGCGCCATCGCCAGAGATAACGCTGGCATAGATGTGCAGATTGGTACGGTTCACCGTCAAACGGGCGACACCTTGGGTGGCGATGCGGATGCGGGTCTGACGGGCTCTGCGAAGACGCTGCTCTTTTTTGGTCAACATGATGCAGCTCCTTATTTCTTCTTGGTTTCTTTGATCGTGATCTTTTCGTCCGAATAACGGATCCCTTTGCCCTTGTAAGGCTCGGGAGGACGAATGGCACGAATTTCGGCAGCCACTTGGCCAACGCGCTGACGGTCTGCACCCTTGAGCACGATTTCGGTCGGGGTGGGCGTCGTCACGGTAATGCCGGCGGGCATCTCTTTGTTCACCGGATGGGAATATCCCACCGTCAGGTTCAGCTTGGTGCCTTGGGCCTGAGCCTTGTAGCCGACGCCGATCAGGCTGAGTTTCTTCTCAAAACCCTTGGTCACACCAACCACCATGTTGTTCACCAGCTGGCGCATGGTTCCACTCAGGGCATTGGCTTCACGGGAGTCGTTCGCCGGCAGGAAGCTGAGCTTCCCGTCGTCGCTCGTCACCTTGACCAACGCATTTTGCGTCAGAAACAAGGCACCGCCAGCGCCCTTGACGCTGATCTGATCTTCTTTGATCGAGACGTCCACGCCGGCCGGAATGGCGACGGGCATTTTTCCTATACGGGACATTTTCAGTTTCTCCTCGTTTAGGCGACGTAGCACAGCACTTCACCACCGACACCGGTAGCGCGCGCTTTGCGATCAGTCATGACGCCCTTGGGGGTGGTGATAATCGCCACGCCAAGACCGTTTTGAACTTGGGGAATGGCATCGCTGCCACGGTAGACGCGCAGACCAGGGCGACTGACGCGCTCGATGCGCTCAATCACGGGCCGGCCGGCGTAGTACTTCAGGGCGATTTCAAGTTCAGGCTTGCCGTCTTCGGTCTTGACCTTGAATCCGTCGATATAGCCTTCGTCCTTCAACACTTGGGCAATCGCCACCTTCACTTTGGAGGAAGGCACGCTGACAGTGGTTTTGGCCACCATTTGCGCATTGCGAATGCGTGTCAACAGGTCGGCGATGGGATCACTCATGCTCATATTTATGTCTCCTACCGCTTACCAGCTGGCTTTGACTATGCCGGGGATTTCCCCCGCAAAAGCCATTTCACGAATCTTTGCACGCGCCAGACCGAAATACTGGAAGGTGCCACGAGGACGCCCGGTGATCGCACAGCGGTTGCGCTGGCGTGTCGGGTTTGCATTGCGCGGGAGCTTTTGCAGGCCGAGGCGAGCTTCAGCACGCTCTTCGTCGCTGCGATTGATGTCGCGCGAGATTGCCTTGAGTTCCGCGTGTTTCTTTGCGTACTTGGCAACCAGTTTGTCGCGCTTGAGTTCGCGCTCGATTAAAGCCATTTTAGCCACGGGTCACCTCAGTTCTTGAAGGGGAAACGGAAACCTGCGAGCAGTGCCTTGCACTCTTCGTCGGTCTTGGCCGTTGTCGTGATACTGATATTGAGACCGCGCAAGGCGTCAACCTTGTCGTATTCAATTTCAGGGAAGATGATCTGTTCTTTGACGCCGATGTTGTAGTTGCCACGACCATCAAACGCGCGACCGGAAATACCGCGGAAGTCACGCACACGCGGCAAAGCGACGGTCACAAAACGGTCAAGGAATTCGAACATGCGCACGCCGCGCAAGGTCACCATGCAGCCGATCGCCTGGTTTTCACGAATCTTGAAACCGGCAATGGCCTTCTTGGACATCGTCACGACCGGCTTCTGACCTGCAATCTTGGTCAGATCGCTCACCGCGTGGTCCATCACCTTCTTGTCGGCCACAGCCTCGCTCACACCCATGTTCAGGGTGATCTTGGTGAGACGGGGAACCTGCATCGGGGAGGTATAGCCAAACTTGGCCATCAGCTCCGGCGCGACTTTCTCGCGGTAGTGTTGTTGCAAACGAGCCATGTTTATGCCACCTTGATTTCTTCGCCGCTGGACTTGTAAACGCGAACGCGCTTCCCGTCAGCCAACAGCTTGATGCCAACACGATCAGCCTTGCCGGTGGCAGCGTTGTAGATCGCCACGTTGGACTGATGAATCGGCATGGACTTTTCGACGATGCCGCCAACCGTTCCCTTGAGGGGATTGGGCTTGGTGTGCTTCTTAACGACGTTGATGCCCTCGACGAGAACGTGCGAGTCGTCTTTGCGAAGCGCGATCTTGCCGCGCTTGCCCTTATCACGGCCTGTCAGCACGATGATTTCGTCGCCTTTGCGAATCTTGTTCATGGCGCGTCCTTACAAAACTTCAGGGGCCAGCGACACGATCTTCATGAACTTCTCAGTGCGCAACTCACGCGTCACCGGGCCGAAGATACGGGTGCCGATTGGCTCCAATTTGGCGTTCAGCAACACTGCAGCGTTGCCGTCGAATTTGACCAGCGAGCCGTCGCCACGACGAATGCCCTTGGCCGTGCGAACCACTACCGCACTGTAGATCTCGCCTTTTTTGACGCGACCGCGCGGAGCAGCTTCCTTGATGCTCACTTTGATAACGTCGCCGACGCTGGCGTAACGACGCTTGGAGCCGCCCAGCACCTTGATGCAGAGAACGGACTTCGCGCCGGTGTTGTCGGCAACTTCTAATCGAGATTCAACTTGGATCATTTCAATTTTTCCCAACTTGCACCAGAAACATCAAACATCCCGACTTTGCAGTCAGGCGCCGTCTGTTTTCCGGTCAGTCTTGGGCCCGTCGTCCGTGATGCAAACCACTCGCATCCTTTCCGTTGGGCAGACACTTCATACTTTTTCAAGCGAAGCCAGCAATTATGCATGGCTTTTGCTGGCTCGTCAAGGATGTTTATTCGGGCAAGCGCAAATAATGCTGCGCCAACTCTGAAAAAGCAGCGACTTGCGGGTCCAGGCCCGTTTCCTGAAGCAGGATCGCCCCGATCTGCTCGGCCAGTGAAGCGGCCAGGGCCGCGTCCAGGAACAGCAGCCGCGAGCGTCGGGCCAGCACATCCTCCACCCGAATGGCGTATTCGTAACGCGCAGCAAACCGGACCATGGCCTCGGTCAGGCCTGCCGTCAGCACGGTGCCGGAACCCGGCAGACTCGTCACCAGCGCCTGCTCGTCGCCGTAGGAGTGCAAGCCGGGCGGCTTGCAGATCGAACTGACCGGTATTCCTGCGGCGCCTGCGCCAATCAGTTTCAGGTGAGCCGTCACACCACCTGCCCTGCCCTCCAGCATGCCGCCCTGCGCGCATACGGCGAGAACATCCTCGGCCATGGCGCGGTAGGTCGTCCACTTGCCGCCGGTCACGGTGACCAGGCCGCTGCGGCTGACCAGAACCGTGTGTTCACGGCTCAGCGCCTTGGTACCGCCGCCCTCCTCGCCTTGCGCCTTCACCAGCGGGCGCAGGCCGACCCAGACACTTTTCACATCCGCTCGAACGGGCGCGCGGCGCAGGTAGCGCGCCGATTCATCGAGGATGAAATCCACTTCTTCCTTGAACGGCGAGGGCTCACGAGCCAGATCGCTGCGCGGGGTATCAGTGGTCCCCAGAATGACTTTGCCCAGCCATGGCACGGCAAACAGCACACGCCCGTCCGCCGTCTTGGGCACCATCAAGGCCGACTCCCCACCCAGGAATTCCCGGTCCACGACGAGATGAACGCCTTGACTCGGTGCCACGATGGGCTTGACCGGGCCCTGTACGTCGCCGCGGTTGGCTAAACCGTCCTTTTGCCGGAGTTCGTCCACCCAGACACCGGCGGCGTTGACCACGCAGCGCGAATGGATGCGGTACTTCTGACCGGTCAACGTGTCTTCGCAGATCAGCCCGGCCACTTTTCCGGCGTCATAGAACAGTTCATCGGCACGGCAATAGTTGAGCAACAAGGCGCCGCGGGCTGCTGCCGTGCGCGCAAGTGCCAGTGCCAGCCGCGCGTCATTGAACTGGCCGTCCCAGTACTTGATGCCCGCCTTGAGCCCCGTCGCTTGCACTGTGGGCAGCAGAGCCAGCGTTTCGGCGCGACTCAGGAATTCGGTCGGCCCCAGACTCGCTTTGCCGGCCAGTATGTCGTACATCTTCAGGCCGATGCCATAAAAAGGCGTTTCCCACCACTTGTAGGATGGCATGACGAAGGCCAGAGGCTGCGCCAGGTACGGGGCGTTGTCGAGCAGGGCGGTGCGTTCGTGCAAAGCCTCCCGCACCAACGAAATATTGCCCTGCGCCAAGTAGCGCACGCCACCGTGAACCAGTTTCGTGGCACGTGATGAGGTGCCCTTGGCAAAGTCATGCGACTCCACCAGCACCACCTTGAAGCCACGCGCGGCGGCGTCGAGCGCCACGCCCAGGCCGGTCGCGCCACCCCCGACGATGGCGATGTCATAGTGATCGTCGCCGGACAGGCGTGCTAGCAGTTCAGCCCGATGGGTATACCCAGGCTGGGGTAAAGTAGACATAAGTCAAAGCTCTATCAGTCGTTGCTTGTCAAGCGCAAGCATTATTCGCCAGTGTAAACACGCCCATGACCTATCTGCTTGCCCTGGACCAGGGCACCTCCAGTTCGCGCAGCATTGTTTTTGACCCCAACGGGCAGATCAAAGCCATCGCGCAACAGGAACTGACGCAAATCTACCCGCAACCTGGCTGGGTGGAACACGACCCACAGGAGATCTGGCGCACCCAACTGGCCACAGCACAAGAAGCCTTGCGCAAGGCCGGCATTTCAGCCCACGAGTTGCGCGCCATCGGCATCACCAACCAGCGGGAAACAACCGTGGTATGGAACCGCGCCACCGGAGTGCCGATTCACAACGCCATCGTCTGGCAGGACCGCCGCGCCGAACCCGCCTGCGCCGAACTGCGCGAGCGCGGTCTGGCTGCCACAATTCAAGCCAAGACCGGCCTGCTGATCGACGCTTACTTTTCCGGCACCAAGCTCAAGTGGCTTCTGGACAACGTGCCGGGCGCGCGTCAATTGGCCGCCGATGGCGCGTTGGCGTTTGGCACGATCGACAGCTGGCTGATCTGGCGCTTGACCGGCGGCACCGTTCACGCCACGGACGTCAGCAACGCATCGCGCACGATGCTGTTCAACGTGCACAGCAACCAGTGGGACGCGGAACTGCTGCAGGCAATGGACATACCGGCCAACATGCTGCCCAGTGTCAAGCCGTCGAGTGCGCTGTACGGCGAAGTGACCCCTGATTTGCTGGGCCACGCGGTCACTATCGGCGGTGTTGCCGGCGACCAGCAAAGCGCGCTGTTTGGCCAGGCCTGCTTCAGTGCCGGCATGGTCAAGAATACTTACGGCACCGGCTGCTTCATGCTGATGCACACAGGGGACCGGCTGCAGATCTCGAACAACGGCTTGATCGCGACCAGCGCGGCGCAGACCGGTGAACGGCCTGGGTTCGCCAGCGAGGGCAGCGTGTTTGTCGGCGGCGCCGTGGTGCAATGGCTGCGCGATGGCTTGCGGGCGATTCAGGGCAGCAGCGAAGTGCAGGCGCTGGCCGAAAGCGTGCCCGACGCCGGTGGCGTGATGCTGGTGCCGGCCTTCACCGGACTGGGCGCGCCCTACTGGAAGCCCGATGCGCGCGGCACCATCACCGGACTGACCCGCGGCAGCACGCTGGCCCATATCGCGCGCGCAGCGCTGGAAAGCATTGCGTTCCAGAGCACCGCGCTGCTGCAGGCCATGAGCCGCGATGCACTGGCGGCGGGTGACGCCGCCGTGACCGAATTGCGGGTTGATGGCGGCGCCTGCGTCAACAATCTGTTGATGCAGTTCCAGGCCGATCTGCTGGGCGTGCCGGTGGTGCGGCCGGCCGTGACCGAAACAACGGCGCTGGGCGCGGCCTATCTCGCAGGGCTGGCGACAGGCCTCTACCAAAGCACCGATGAGTTGAGTGGTCTTTGGCAAGCCGAGAAATATTTTTTGCCGACAATGGACACGCGGCGTGC
Source organism: uncultured beta proteobacterium (assembly GCA_903828665.1). Taxonomy (GTDB): domain Bacteria; phylum Pseudomonadota; class Gammaproteobacteria; order Burkholderiales; family Burkholderiaceae_C; genus Rhodoferax. The sequence goes on along the minus strand of CAIKMZ010000017.1, from coordinate 33,611 downwards.
CCAGGAATTGATGGCACGCTGGGAACACGCCGTTCGACAAGCGGCGCTTTGACAACCTGAGGCACACAGATATGAGCGAGCGAATTGCATTCATCGGCGGCGGCAATATGGCCAGCGCCATCATCGGCGGCCTGATCGGCCAGGGGTATGCGCCGGGCCAGCTTGACGTGGTCGAGCCCTTTGCAGCGACCCGGGACAAACTGAAATCGAGCTATGGCGTGAGCGCACAGGCCGAGCCCGGCGCCTTTCTGTCCAGCGCCACCATGGTCGTCTGGGCGGTCAAACCGCAAACCTTTCGGGAAGCAGCGTTGCAGGTTCGCCCGCATATCCAGCAAGCCTTGCACCTGAGCGTCGCGGCGGGCATTCGAAGCAACAGCATCGTGAACTGGCTGGGCACGCAGCGCGTGGTGCGCGCCATGCCCAACACGCCGGCCCTGATCGGCAAGGGCATCAGCGGTCTTTTTGCGCGACCGGCCGTGACGGCACAGGACAAGCAACAGGTCACCCAGGTGATGGCCGACACAGGCGAATTGCTGTGGGTCGACGTTGAAGAAAAGCTCGATGTCGTCACCGCCCTGTCCGGCTCAGGTCCGGCCTACGCCTTTTATTTCATGGAAGCCATGACCACCGCCGGTGCCGAGATGGGTCTCACACGCGACGAGGCGCAGCAACTGGCGGTTGCCACCTTCATCGGTGCCGGTGAACTGGTGCGCAGCTCCAGCGAATCGCCCAAGGTCTTGCGCCAGCGCGTCACTTCGAAAAACGGAACCACCGACGCCGCCATCAATTCCATGGAAGACGACGACATGCAGGCCATTTTCATCAACGCCATGTACGCGGCACGTCGTCGGGCTCAGGAACTGGGCGACGAGTTCGGCAAAGCCTGAGCGCCAGCGGTCGGCAAGATGCGGCCGCGACACCGAGCGCGGCGCGCGGCGGCTTTCGCTCACTTCATGGCATAGCTGGCCGCGATCCCGGCAAACAGGGTGAAACCAAGCCAGTGGTTCAGGCGGAAGGCCTGGAAGCAGCCGTCGCGCTCGCGTGCGCGGATCAGCGTGTAATGCCAGGCAACCTGGCCGAAAGCCAGTGTCATGGCGATATAGAACGCCGTGCCTTGAACATGGGGCATCAGGGAAACATCCCAGCTGATGATGAAGATCAGATAGCTGATCATGATCACCAGCACATCGAACCGTCCCAGCGTAATCGCTGAAGTCTTCATGCCGATCAGCAGATCGTCATCGCGGTCCACCATGGCGTATTCGGTGTCGTAGGCCAGAACCCAGAACAGATTGCCCAGCAGCAGGACCCAGGCCAGCGGCGGCACGCTGCCCTGCACGGCCGTAAAGGCCATCGGAATGCCGAAACTGAAAGCCACACCCAGCACCGCCTGCGGCATCGAAAAGAAACGTTTGGCGTAGGGGTAGACCAGCGTGACCGCCAGCGCCGCGAACGACCAGCCGATGGTGACGGCATTGGTGGTCAGCACCAGCGCAAACGCCAGCAGCGCAAGCGCGGCGCCAAACAGCAGTGCGGCCTTGACCGACAGTGCGCCGGTCGTCACGGGGCGCATCGCTGTTCGCTTGACGTGGCGATCAAACTTGCGATCGGCGACGTCGTTGATGCAGCACCCCGCGCTGCGCATCAGGACCGTCCCGAGCGTAAAGACCAGCAGCAAATGCCAGCCCGGAAAGCCATCGGCAGCAACCCAGAGCGCGCCCAGGGTCGGCCACAGCAGCAGCAGCCATCCGGCTGGACGGTTCCAGCGGATGAGATCAAGGTAGATGGACATGCGAGAGCCGGAAAACTTCAAGGGAACATCTTTCAAGACAAACGAATGACGCCTGGCAGTTCGCAGGCATAGATGGCATTGCGCAAAGCGGCGATCGCTTCATATCGCGTGAAGCTGCGCCGCCAGGCGAGGACGACCCGGCGTGTCGGCGGATCGCCGGCAAATGGCAGGTACTTGACGTACGGGTCTTCGTCGCGTTTGCGAGCCGGTTTGCGCGCGAGCGCTTCCTTGGGCACGCTCAGGCGCGGCACCAGCGTGACGCCCATGCCGGCCGCCACCATGTGCTTGATGGTCTCCAGGGACGATCCTTCAAAGGTCTTGCGAATGCCCTCGGCATTGCTGGAAAAGCGCGCGAATTCCGGGCAGACCTCGAGCACATGGTCGCGAAAACAATGCCCGCTGCCGAGCAGCAGCATGTTCTCGCGCTTGAGGTCCTCCGTCGTCACATGATCCTGTTTGGCCAGCGGGTGATGAACCGGCACCACCGCCATGAACGGCTCGTCGTAAAGCGGTGCCATCGCCAGCCCGGCGTCGGGAAACGGCTCGGCCAGGATGGCACAGTCGATCTCACCGGTGCGCAGCATATCGAGCAACTTGACCGTGAAGTTCTCCTGCAGCACCAGCGGCATCTGCGGCAGCCGCGCAATCACCTGGTGCACCAGGTCGGGCAGCAGGTAGGGGCCGATGGTGTAGATCACGCCCAGCGTCAGCGGCCCGTTGAGCGGATCTTTGCCGCGCTTGGCCAGCACCTTGATGTTGGCCGCCTGCTCCAGCACCGCCTGCGCCTGGCGCACGATTTCTTCGCCCAGGGGCGTGACCGAAACCTCGTTGGCGTTGCGCTCGAACAGCTTGACGTCAAGTTCTTCCTCGAGTTTCTTGACGGCAACCGACAGTGTCGGTTGCGAGACATAGCATGCGTCCGCCGCCTTGCCAAAGTGGCGCTCACGCGCCACGGCCACAATGTATTTGAGTTCGGTCAGCGTCATGCCGGCATTGTCGCCCAAGCGCGCAAGACGAAGCGGGTCAAGCCTTCAGATACTGCGCCTTGCCCCCCAGCCAACGGGCCACATGCCGTGCTGCCAGGTCCGGCTGTTGATCGAGCATCAGCGGCGCCAATCGGCGTGCCCGTTCCAGCAAAGGGGCATCGGCAACAAGATCGGCAAAGCGCAGCAGCGCCGCACCCGACTGACGCGCGCCCAGAAACTCGCCGGGTCCGCGAATCTCCAGATCGCGCCGGGCAATCTCGAAACCATCACTGGTCTCGACCATGGCCTTGAGGCGTTCGCGCGCGGTGTCACCCAGGCGCGGAGCGTCACCGGTGGAATACATGAGCACGCAGGCTGAGGCATTCGCGCCACGCCCGACGCGACCGCGCAACTGGTGCAGTTGCGACAGGCCAAAGCGCTCGGCGTGCTCGATCACCATCAGCGAGGCATTGGGCACATCAACCCCGACCTCGATCACCGTGGTGCTGACCAGCACGCCCATGGCGCCGCTGGTAAACAGGGCCATCACCGCCTTCTTCTCCGCCGCCGGCATGCGCGAGTGCAGCAGCCCGACCTGAAGCCCCGCGCCGCCGGCGCCCCGCAAGGTCTCACTGAGCTGCGCATGGGTTTGCGTGGCATCGGTCAGATCCAGCGCCTCGCTTTCTTCAATCAGAGGGCAAACCCAATACACCTGGCGGCCCTGCGCCAGCTGAGCGCTGATGCGTTCGATCACCTCGTCGCGACGCGCCTCGCTCACGACCTTAGTGACAATGGGCGTGCGACCGGGTGGCAGCTCATCGATGGTAGACACGTCCAGATCGGCGTAATAGCTCATGGCCAGCGTGCGCGGAATCGGTGTGGCCGTCATCATCAACAGATGCGGCTCCTGCTCGGCCTCGGTCAACTTGCTGCGCAGGGCCAGCCGCTGGGCCACACCGAAACGGTGCTGCTCGTCAATGATCGCCAAGGCCAGATTCCTGAACGCCACCTTGTCCTGAATGACGGCATGCGTTCCCACCACCAGATTGGCCTCGCCGCTGGCGATCAGCGCCAGCGTCTCGCGCCGTTCCTTCGTCTTCTGGCTGCCAGTCAGCCAGGCCGTTTTCACGCCGAGCGGTTCCAGCCAGCCGATCAACTTGCGGAAATGCTGCTCTGCCAGAATTTCAGTTGGCGCCATCAAGGCGCACTGATGTCCGGCAGCGATGCAGATCGCCGCCGCCAGCGCCGCCACCACGGTCTTGCCGGAGCCGACGTCGCCCTGCAGGAGGCGATGCATCGGGACCGGCCGCGCCAGGTCGCGCATGATCTCCTCGCTGACACGGCGCTGCGCCGCGGTCAGCCGGAACGGCAAGGCCCCCAGCAATTGCTCGTGCAAGGGCGCCCCAGCCTGAGGCTGCTCGCGCAGCACGCGCAGTTCCGGGGCTCGCAGGCGCTCGCGCTCGCGCTTGGCCTGCAACTGCGACAGTTGCTGCGCCAGCAACTCCTCGAACTTGAGTCGCTGCCAGGCGGGATGATTCGGATCCTGCAGCGTGGCCAGCGCGACGTCGGGCGCCGGCAAATGCAGAAAGGTCAGCGCCTTGCGCAGACTCCACGCCAGCGCCCGAACATCGACAGCCAGACTGTCGATGGGAACGGTTTCCGCCAGGTCCGCCCGCTCCAGACCACCGAGCACTGCCCGGCGCAAATACGCCTGCGGCAAGGCTGCTGCCGTCGGGTAGACCGGGGTCAGCGCCGTCGGCAACGCGCCCGTGGCGGCCTTGAAGGTCGGATGCATCATCTGCAAGCCACCGAAGCCACCTTTGATTTCGCCGCGCGCGCGGATGCGCTGGCCCACCGCCAGCGCCTTTTGCTGCGACGGATAGAAACTGAAGAAACGCAGTTGGCAGGTCTCCGAGCCGTCGTCGAGCGTCACCAGCAGCTGGCGCTGACCGCGAACGCGCACTTCGCACGACGTCACCACGCCCTCGATCTGCACCACTTCACCGTCGCGCGCATCGCCCAGTCGGGTGATGCGGGTTTCATCTTCGTATCGCAGCGGCAGATGCAACGCCAGGTCGATCGGGCGCAACAGCCCGAGCTTTTGCAGCGCCTTCTGCGGGCCGCTCAGAGGCGTGCTGGGTGCGTGGGCGGGCGGCGGCGTCATGCGCCGATTTTGCACGCGACTCGATACTGCGACAATTCCAGCCTCTGCTTAACTTGGCACGGGTCCGTCCGACCCTCAAGCACCATGTCCACATCTCCGTCCGGCCTCACGCGCCCATTCACACTGAGCGATTTTGACTTTGCCTTGCCGCAGGCCCTGATCGCCCAGCACCCGGCACCCGAGCGCAGTGGCTCGCGCCTGCTCGACGGCACTGGCGCAACACCGGTCGAGCGGATCTTCCGCACCCTGCCGTCCCTCTTGCGACCCGGCGATCTGGTGGTTTTCAACGACACCAAGGTCATCAAAGCCCGTCTGTTTGGCGTCAAGCCAACCGGCGGCAAACTGGAATTGCTGATTGAGCGGGTGCTTGGCGGCAACCAGGTCGCCGCCCACATGCGCGTGAGCAAGAAGCCTGAAATCGGCACGACCCTGACCCTGATTGGGGCCAACGGCAGCAACGACGGTCTGTGCGCCACCCTGCTGGGTCGCTGGCCCGATGCCGACGGCGCCCTGTTCCGTTTTGTGCTGTCCAACGACGCGGGCGACGACCCACTGACCCTGATGGAACGCCACGGCCATGTGCCGCTACCGCCGTATATCGCCCATACCGATTCGGCCGAGGACGCAGCACGCTATCAGACGGTGTTTGCCAGGAACCCGGGCGCCGTGGCGGCGCCGACCGCTGCGCTGCACTTTGACGAGGCGCTACTGACCGCCATCGATGCCGCCGGGGCGCAGCGCGCTCATGTCACATTGCATGTGGGCGCCGGCACCTTCCAACCCGTCAAGACCGAAAATCTGACCGAGCACCAGATGCACAGCGAATGGTATGAAGTGCCGCAGGCCACGCAGCAGGCCGTCGCCGAATGCCGCGCACGCGGCGGGCGCATCCTTGCCGTTGGCACGACCACGGTACGCGCGCTGGAGTCATGGGCCCGCAGCATGAGGGATGGCGACCCACGCAGCGGTACAGCCTGTGGCGACACCGACATCTTCATCACACCGGGATTTGATTTCAGACTGGTGGACCTACTTGTCACCAACTTTCACCTGCCCAAGTCGAGCCTCATGATGCTAGTCAGCGCCTTTGCCGGCTACGAGCACGTCATGGCGCTTTACCGGCACGCCATCGCAGAGGAATATCGCTTTTTCAGCTATGGCGATGCCATGCTGCTGAAACGGGAAATGACCTGACGCCTGAGTTGCCTTCAGCGGTGATGTTCGCGCCGGCGCTCTTCAAAGACAAACTCTTCCAAGTCCGGATCCATCGCATTGCGCGACGAGATGATGCCGATGGCCTTTCCATTCTCAACCACGGGAACATGGCGAAAACCATTTTCCTGCATCAAGAGCAGGGCGTGTCCGTACGACTTGTTGGGCGCGAGGGTCTTGGGCGAGGCCGTCATGACCTCGGCCAGCTTTGTGGTCTTGGCGTCGCGTCCCTGCGCGATCACGCGGAAAACGACATCGCGCTCAGAAAAAATACCGACCAGGTGATCGTCCTCGACCACCAGGATCGCGCCGACGTTCTTGCCAGCCATCAAACGCGCAGCGTCGCTGACAGTGGTCGCTGGTGGCGCAGCAAGAAATTTCTTGCTGTCCATGAGGTTTTTGATTGGTTGATCGAACATAGCGTCTCCTAGGCGGATGCTAACGACCTCCAGAACGACCGCTTTGACCTATGTCAACCCCATCGCGCAGAAGATCCGCAAGTGCGTCCGTCTTCCCGGACGCTCTCACGGTTTCTTGCGTTCGAGATCAGCTGGCTTTGACTGCCAAAACCGGGCAGGGGACCGAGAGCAACAGTTCTTGCGCGACGCTGCCCAGAATAAGTTTGCCCACAGCTGTGCGCTTTCTCAGACCGATGATCAGTACCGAGACTTGTAGCGACTCGACCATGGCTTCGATTTCAGCAACGGCGCTCTGGCCCCGAACGAACTGTTTGAATTCGGCGTCAACACCGGACCCCGCCAGTAGGGCCTCCACGCGCTCGATGTCCTGCGCATCCGCCATGGCCACATCTTCCTTGCGACCGCCGGGACTGGCATTGACCACAACCAACCGCTCCTTGCGGCGCTTTGCGATCTCTACGCCTTTGTCCAAGGCCGCTTGTCCTTCGGGACGTGGCACATAAGCTACCAAGATGGTCATCGTTACTCTCCTTCTTTATGGATACCACATTATTGTGGCAAATCTGCGCAGCCAAGCGGCATCAGGCCGACTCGTTGCGCATCAACCAGAACATGGTGCAGTTTAGCTGTGGTTTTGGCGAAAATGGCGTTTGCCGGCGTGCGCTTGATCAGCAAAGACAAGGTCGGCGGGAAAGCTCACCTGGCCATTGACATCAACGGACAGGGGTCAAAAGCAGGTTCATTACTTGCATTGCGTTCCAATGGGATTTTTGAAGGCGCGCGTCCTGATCCGCGCGCGCAAGCCCCGGACCATTCGGCGGGGCAAAAGGCCGGCGCCTGGCGGGACCTATTGCTGACGCGACTTCAGCAAGTCCGACACCTGTCGCCTGCTCAGCTTTCTAAGTGCGGCAATCTGCGGCAACTGCTGTACGCGTGGCCGCACACCGCGCTCCCATTTGTAAACCGATTGATCCGACGCCCCCAGCAGCAAACCCATTTCAGCGGCGGAGAGGTCAAGCCGGCGCCTCAGGGCGGCAAAGCCCTTGGCACTGAAGCGAACGCCTGGCGTGGATTGCTGAGCCGTTTCAACTTTCTTTGCCACACTCACTTTGCCCAAACGCGCTACCTGCTTTTCGAGAGCGGCAACGCGTCGTTTCAGCGCTGCGATATCGGTGCGGGATTGTGCGCCGGTCTTGCGCAAGAGTTGGACTTCCGCACGCACTTCCTTGCGCGCCAGGCGCACGATTTCCTGCTTCAGAATGGTTGCTAGGTTTGGCATCGCATATTTCCGCAATTGAAAACGCAACATATTAAACGACGGCCATCCCGTCGGAAAGCACGTAGTCAGGCGCTCCAATTGACCCGGGATAGATTTCGCCAAAAAAATGCAACAATAATTTCAAACATGTCAATAAGGTAAATCCCTTGACCGTTTATGATGCGTTGCACAAATCCTCTTCGAGAAGATCGAAAGAATGGGATGATCACACGTGGAGTTTCCTCTTATGCGAACGTATTTCCTGGCCGCGACACAGCCAAACGTCGGCCTGACCTCGGTTGCGCTCGGCTTGCTGCGTGCCCTGCAGCGGCACGGACTGAAAGTGGCCTTTGTCAAGCCGATCACCAAGCTCACGCCCGACACAGAGCCCTCGGTCCTATTCGCGCGCAGCATCTGCCAGTTGCGCAACACCCCCGATCCACTGCCCATGAGCCTGGTGACACAGCGCGTGACCAGCGGCAAGAACGACGACCTGCTGGAAGACATCGTCAGCCTGGCCATGTCCTGCACTGAAGAAGCCGATGTGCTGGTGGTCGAAGGCACGCATACCGATCCGAGCCGGGCTTTCATTCCGCGTCTGTCGGCGGACATCGCGCGCAGCCTGCAGGCCGACGTCGTGCTGGTGGCGAGCGCTGCCGACGCCGAAGGTATTGCCGAAACCAACTACATGATTGCCCAGGTGCGCATTGCCGGTCGCAACGTCGTCGGTATCATCTTCAACCGCGCACCGGCCGACTTTGATGAGACCACGGCCACCGGGCAATTGGACGGCGTACCGATTTGGGGTGTCATCAAGGACAACCCCTTGTTGTCGGCACCGCGCACGATCGACGTCGCCCGCCACCTGGGCGCCGAAGTGATGATCGAGGGCGAGATCGCCACCCGGCGCGTGCTGGAAACCGTGCTGGCCGCGCGCTCGGTGACCGAAGTCATTGCCCGCCTGAAGCCGGGAGCGCTGGTGGTGAGTGCCGGCGACCGCGACGACGTCATCCTGGCCACGGCCCTGGCCGCGAGCAACGGCATCGAGCTGGCGGGCCTGGTACTGACCCACAACAGCTTCATCAGCCCACGCATCGAGCGCTTCGGCTCGCGCGCATTCCACAGCGGCCTGCCGGTCTTGCGCACCGACGGCGACAGCTATGGGACCGCCGCCCGCATCAGCCGATTGCCGCTGGCCGTACCGCAGGACGATCTGAGCCGGATGGACCGCGTGATCGAAAGCGTGGCCGAGCAGATCGACAGCGACATGATTTGCGCCGGGCTCGAGCGCGCGGCGCCGACACGCATGTCGCCGCCGGCCTTCCGTTACCAGTTGATTCAAAAGGCCCGTGCCGCCAACAAGCGCATCGTGCTGCCGGAGGGCGAGGAGCCGCGCACCATCCGCGCTGCCGTCATCTGCACGGAGAAGGGCATTGCGCGCTGCGTGCTGCTGGGCAAGCGCAAGGTGATCCATTCGGTCGCCGACGCGCTGGGCATCGAATTGCCGGCGGAACTTGAAATACTCGACCCGGCACAGATTGCCGAACACTACGTCGGGCCACTGGTGGAGTTGCGCAAGAGCAAAGGGCTGACGCCGGGACAGGCCTCGATCGCGCTGGAAGACAGCGTCGTGCTCGGCACCACGATGCTGGCGCTCGACGAAGTGGACGGGCTGGTCAGCGGCGCCGTGCATACGACGGCCAGCACGGTGCGCCCGGCGCTGCAGTTGATCCGCACGGCACCGGGCTCGTCGATCGTGTCGTCGTGCTTCTTCATGCTGATGCCCGAGCAGGTTCTGGTCTACGCCGACTGCGCGATCAACCCCAACCCGACGGCCGAAGAGCTCGCCGAGATTGCCAAGCAAAGCGCCGACAGCGCGCGCGCGTTCGGCATCGACCCCAAGGTTGCCATGATCAGCTACAGCACCGGCGAATCCGGATCAGGTGACGACGTCGAGAAGGTCCGCGCCGCGACCGAACTGGCGCAACAGCGCTGGCCGGATTTGGTGCTCGATGGTCCGATGCAATATGACGCCGCGGCGGTACGTGAAGTCGCGGCGCAGAAGGCGCCCGGCAGTGCCGTCGCCGGGCAGGCAACCGTCTTCATATTCCCCGACCTGAACACCGGCAACACCACCTACAAGGCAGTGCAGCGCTCGGCCAACGTCGTATCCGTCGGCCCGATGCTGCAAGGACTGCGCAAACCGGTCAACGACTTGTCGCGCGGCGCACTGGTTGACGACATCGTGTTCACCATTGCGCTGACCGCCATTCAGGCCGAAGCGATGGCGCACGCCTGATCCGATTCGATTGGCGCGCGGTCCACCGGGCGTCCAAACTGCGGTGAACGCAGCGGACGCGGCGCTCATCGGGCATTTCAGCTACCATTGCGCCCCTATGCATTCGGCCGGACGCAACACTTTCGCACAACGCCACCTAGCGTGGCTGCTGTGGCTGGTATTGCTGCTGCCGCTGGCACAGACCGCCGCAAGCTGGCACCTGCTGTCACACCTGCCGGCCGGACAGCCGGCACAAGGTGAAGACCCGCAGGCCATCCACGCCGATGACTGCAGCCTGTGTAACAGCGCGGCCGCGCTGATCGGCGGCGTGCCGCTGGCCACAACGCCCGCCGTGCCGCAGGCGACGGCACGCTTCGACGCGCCGCCTGCCCCCCTGCACAGCCTGTTCCCGACGCCTGCCGCGCTCGCCTACGACAGCCGGGCCCCCCCTTCTTCCCCGCACTGATTCCTGCATCGTCACGTCGGCGTCGCATCATGCGCGGCCGCACGTCGTTCATTGTCATTGTCGGGAAAGAAACCCATGCAAAAAGTCTTGTCGGCGGGCCTTGCGCTCGCCTTGGCTGCGCCGTTTTGCGCGAATGCGCAGACGGCCGCGCCCACCACATCAGAAATCCAGTTGTTGCGCCAGGAAATCGAGAGCCTGCGCAGCGCCTACGAAGCCAGGCTGCAAGCGATGGAACAACGCCTGCAGCTCGCCGAGCGCAGTGCCACACCGGCCGTCGCGAGCGCCGACAGCAATGCCCCGCCGCCACCTGAGCCGACAGTCGCCGCAAGCAACGCGACGGCCGGCGGCGCCAACAGCTTCAACCCGGCGCTGTCGCTGATCCTGTCGGGGGGCTACACGCGCACCTCGCGCGATCCGGCCAGCTACAACCTTACTGGATTTGCCCTGCCCTCCGGCAACGCCGCCGGCCCCGGCACGCGCGGCCTGCGCCTGGCCGAATCGGAACTCGGACTGTCCGCCAATATCGACCCCTGGCTGCGCGGTGTGACCAACATCTCGCTGCACCCGGACGACAGCGTCTCGGTCGAGGAGGCTTTCGTCCAGACCACCGCCCTGAGCCAAGGCCTGTCACTGAAAGCCGGGCGCTTCCTGTCCGGCGTCGGCTACCTCAATTCGCAGCATTCCCATACCTGGGACTTTGTCGACAACCCGCTGGCCTACCAGGCCCTGCTCGGCACCCAATTCGGCGACGACGGCCTGCAACTGCACTGGCTGGCGCCAACCGATCAGTACCTTGAACTCAGCGTCGAGCTCGGCCGTGGCCGCAGCTTTCCGGGCAATGACAGCAGCCGCAATGGCGCCGGCATGAGCGCCCTGACCGCGCACACCGGCGGCGACCTCGGCGACAGCCACAGCTGGCGCGCCGGCCTGTCGCTGCTGACGGCGCAGGCCGACGACCAAGGGCTGACGGCCTGGGACGCCACCAGCAGCAGCGCCTTGAACAGCGCCTTCAGCGGCAGCACACAGGTCTGGGTGGCCGACGGTGTCTGGAAGTGGGCACCGCAGGGCAATGCCACGCGCACCAGCTTCAAGCTGCAAGGCGAGTACCTGCGCAGCACGCGCAGCGGCACACTGAGCTACACGCTGGCCAACAACAGCCTGACCGCGCCCTACCAAGTCGTGCAATCAGGCTGGTATCTGCAAGGGATTTACCAGTTCATGCCGAGCTGGCGCCTCGGTCTGCGCACCGAGCGGCTCGATGCCGGCGCGCCCGATTACGGCGGCAAGGCGCCTGCGCTGGCCGGCAACGGCTACCAGCCGGCGAAATACACGCTGATGCTGGACTACAGCCCGAGCGAGTTCTCGCGCGTGCGCCTCCAACTGGCGCAGGACAAGTCGCGCGAGGGAGCGGCCGACAACCAGGTCGCGCTGCAGTACCAGATGAGCCTGGGCGCGCACGGCGCCCACAGCTATTGATCCCTTTCATCGAATCGAAGGAATACCTCATGTTCAATCAACGAATTGTTTTTGCCCTGATCCTCGCGCCGCTCATGCTGCTGGCCCTGCCAGCTCAGGCGGCCCTGAAAGTGCTGGCCTGCGAACCCGAATGGGGCGCCTTGGCGCAGGAGCTCGGCGGCAATCTGGTCGACGTGGCCGTGGCCACCAGCGCCTTGCAGGACCCGCACCAGATCCAGGCCAAGCCCAGCCTGATCGCGCGCGCGCGCAATGCCGACCTGGTTGTTTGCACCGGGGCCGAGCTTGAGATCGGCTGGCTGCCGGTGTTGCTGCAGCAATCGGGTAACGCCAAGGTGCAAAGCGGACAAAGCGGCAACTTCGCGGCCGCCGATTTTGTCCGCAAGCTCGACATCCCGACCCGACTCGACCGCTCGCAGGGCGACGTGCACGCCGCAGGCAACCCCCATATCCAGACCGACCCGCGCAACATCGCGCTGGTGGCCAAGGCGCTGACGGCGCGCTTGGCCCAGGTCGATGCCGCGCACGCCGACCAGTACGCGCAGCGTCTGAACGACTTTTCGCAGCGCTGGCAGCAGGCCATGACGCGCTGGAATGCGCAGGCTGCGCCGCTGCGCGGCGCGGCCGTGGTTTCGCAGCACAAGGCCTTCGTCTATCTGTACGACTGGCTGGGGCTCAAGGAAGTCGCGGTGCTCGAGCCCAAGCCCGGCGTCGAGCCGACCGCATCGCACTTGCAGGCAGTACTGGCTTCGCTGAAAGGTACGCCAGCGCGCGTGACCCTCTACGCCGCGTACCAGGACCCGAAGCCCTCTGAATGGCTGAGCAAGAACGCGGGCGTGCCGGCCGTCAAGATTCCCTTCACGGTGGGCGGCACCGATGGCGCGAAGGACTTGTTCGGCCTGTTCGACGACACGCTGGCGCGCTTGCTGGCGGCTGGAGGCAAGCCATGAACTGGAGCGCGCTGGACTGGAGCATCCTGGGACCGGCTCTGATCGCCGGGCTGCTGGTGCTTGCGACGCACGTGCCGCTGGGCCAGCAGGTGCTCGATCGCGGCATCGTCTTCATCGATCTGGCCATAGCGCAGATCGCCGGCCTCGGTGTCATCGGCGCCGACGCGCTCGGCCTGCCCGAGGGCGGCGTGGCGGTCCAGATCGCAGCCGTCAGTGCCGCGCTGCTCGGCGCCTGGCTGCTGACCTGGACCGAACGGCGCGCGCCGCAACAGCAAGAAGCGCTGATCGGCGTCATGTTCATCCTGGCGGCCTGCGCCGGCATCCTGCTGCTCTCGGGAAACCCGCATGGCGGCGAGCACCTCAAGGAGTTGCTGGTCGGCCAGATCCTGTGGGTCAACACGACCCAGCTGCTGTGGCTCGCCGGCGTCTCGGCGCTGTTGCTGGTGTCCCTGTGGCAGGGCTGGGTGCGGCGTCTCGGGCGCTTCGGTTTCTACGCCGCGTTTGCACTCGCAGTGACGGCATCGGTGCAACTGGTCGGCGTCTACCTCGTGTTTTCCAGCCTCATCATTCCGGCGCTCGGCACGCGCCAGCACAGCGGGCGGCGGCGCTACGCCATCGCCTACGGCATCGGGGCGCTGGGCTACGCCAGCGGCCTGGCCCTGTCGGCCCTGTTCGACCTTCCATCCGGGGCCGTGATCGTCTGGACCCTCGCCGCCTGCGCCTTGCTCGCCGGACGATTGCCGCGCGGCCGCACTGGATCGACGCCACTGGCTTTACCTTAATTTACCGCTTGGACACATGCCAAGCCCGGTCCTGCCGGACAGTGAGCCAGCGCCCGCTGCAGCGCGGCCTGCGGATCGCAAGGCAGGCTCAACAGGACGATTCAAACCAAAGGGGTCCAGCACATGAAGCGGCTCAAGTATTGCGCGATCGAAGGTGGAAATTTCGGCGATGACATCAACCTCCAATTGTGGGGGCGCCTGTTTCCCAACCTGGCCGAGCTCAGCGACAAGGTGCTGCTGTATGGCGTCGGCACCCTGCTTGACGGTCGGCACGACCCCTCCCTGCGCAAGGTGGTCCTGGGCTCCGGAATCGGTGAAACGCGGGCGGCGCTGGCCGACAACAACTGGGATTTCCGCTGGGTTCGCGGACCGATGACGGCCAGCGAGTTCGGCCTGCCTGCGCACAGCGCCATTGGCGACGCGGCGATTCTCTGGCCCGAGCTGGTCCCGGGACACGACCGGCAAGGACCGGTCGGCCTGATTCCGCACTACGCGACCTGGGATGCGTACGATTGGGAGCGTGTGGCAACCCAAGCCGGGATGGCCGTGATCAATCCGCGGCAGTCGCCGGCCCAGGTGATCGCGCAGCTGCGCGGCTGCTCCCGCATTCTGGCCGAATCCTTGCATGGAGCCATCTGCGCCGATGCAATCGGCATTCCCTGGGCGGCCTGTGTTCTGGCGCACCGCTTCAACGCGTTCAAGTGGCGCGACTGGCTGGCGACCATCGACCGGCCTTTCGCGCCATTGATCGTGGACCGGCCCCTGGTCCGGCAGATCGCGCCCGCCAAGGGCTTGGCCAACGCAGTGGCCCGCATCTTCAAGTACAAGCAGCGCACGCGCTATCCCGCGCTCAGACCGGTCGCGCCCTCAACCGCTTCCGATGCGAACCGGGTTTCCCTGCTGCTGCGCCAGTACGCAAGTTACCCCGGCAATTTCGCCTGCAGCGATCCGCGGGTCATTGCGCGCCAGCGGCAATTGATGGGCCGGCACTGCGCCGAGTTCGCCAGCGAATACCGGCTGCGGTTCGTCCCGGCCTGAAACGGATGCGTCCGCACGCGGCAGCCGCGCTTGTCGTGTGACATTTTGTAAGCAGCCCGGGCATGCGGCGAAACGCTTCGCCGCGCTACATCGTTGCAAACATCAGCACCACGGCAACCGCCATGACCACGGTCGCTGACCAGCCGAAGAAGCGATGCCGCGCGCTGATCGTGTAGCTGCCCATGAGTTTCGTGGACTGGCCGATCCACATCAGCGCCGCCATGATCGGAACAGAGATCACGCCGTTGACGATCGCGCTCCACACCAGCGCCTTGAGCGGATCCACTTCGCAGTAGCCCATCAGGGTGCCGATGCCGGTGGCGGCCATGATGATGAGGTAGAAGCCACGCGCTTCGTGAAAGCCATGCGAGAGGCCGGCCTTCCAGCCGTACAGTTCGCTCACCGCATAGGCGGCAGAGCCGGCCAGCACCGGGACCGCGAGCAATCCCGTTCCCACGATACCGAGCGCGAAGACCGCAAACGCGAAATCACCGGCGACCGGCCGCAGGGCCTGCGCGGCCTGGGCCGACGTCTGGATGTTGGTCACGCCCTGCATGTTGAGCGTCACCGCCGTTGCGATGACGATGCACAGCGCAATGACGTTTGAGAAGCTCATGCCAGTTACGGTGTCCTGCTTGATGCGGGACAAGTGCTCGGCGGCATACTCTGGATGCAGGCGCAGCGCCTGCGACTCGGGTCGGCGGTGGTTGTCTTCCACTTCCTGCGCCGCCTGCCAGAAGAACAGATATGGGCTGATGGTGGTCCCCAGCACCGCCACCACCATCGAGGTGTAGTCCTTGATCGAAGTGTCTTTCGGGAAGAACGACCAGGGATGAAGCGACTCGGCGATGGCCTGGCGCCAGGGAATCTGGACGGTCAGGATTACCGCGACATACGCGAACAATGCGAGGGTGAGCCACTTGAGGATGCGCACCGTGCGTTCGTAGGAGAAGACCACCTGGGTGACGATGCTCAGCGCGCCGAAACCGAGCACGTACAGCGCCAGCGGGCCGCCCAGCAGCAGGCGCACGGCCTCGCCCATCGCGCCGATATCGGCGGCGATGTTGATGGTGTTGGCAACGACCAGCAGGCCCACCAGGGTCGTGGTCAACCAGCGCGGGAACATCTTGTCGATGTTGGCGGCCAGCCCTTCGCCGGTGACCCAGCCAATGCGCGCCGACAGCATCTGGATGCCGATCATCAGCGGCGTGGTGAGCAACAGCGTCCAGACCAGGGCAAACCGGAATTGGGAGCCGGCTTGGGAATAGGTGGCAATGCCGCTCGGGTCGTCGTCGGCCGCGCCTGTGATGAGGCCAGGCCCGAGCCCGCGGACAAATTTCTTTGCAGCTTGAGTCACCATTGGAATTCCTTCTTTCCGCCGCAATCCATGCGACGGCCATGACGCCCGCAAGAGCGTCGCAAACAAGAACCTGGTGTGAAACCGATGCCGGGCCGATGGCCGGTATGACGTTTCGCTCGCCAGGCACGAATAGCGTTTGCCTTCGTGCCGAGCCTGACAAGCGGGTGCGACAACCATGTGTCGCGGCGCGAGCCTAGTCAGCCGAAGGCCGGGAACTGTCAGAGTCCATGAGATTGGCCGGTAGTTGAGGTGGCAGGATTGTACGCAGCGCCTGCTGCGCCGGCGCAGGATTCTTTGTCAATCCGGGGTAAAGATCTTCCGATCGCAACTGATCCGGCCAGCAATGCGCTTGCGAGCAACGATCGGATCAATGGCATTCGACCCAAAGGACTCTTGACGTCCGGCCCAGCGATCGATCAGAAATTTACGACTGATCGATCATGCTGCGGCGAACCCGGACCCGCGCCGGCGCTGGTGGGCATGCCACCACTTGCACTCTCAGGGTGTCCTGCTCTGCAATTTCTTTTCGGCCATGGCGCGAAGCACTCGCGCGGGCGTCATCGGCAACCGGTACAGGTGCGCGCCGGTCGCGTCAAACACCGCGTTGGCGATGACAGCGCCGGTTGTGGTGATCGCCGGCTCGCCGCCGCCTTGAGGCGCCAGTTCGTCATTCCTGACCAGCACCGTCGTGATGCGCGGCACCCAGGAGAAGCGTGGAATCTGGTAGCTGTCGAAATTGCGGTCAAGAATGTCGCCGCCGCTAAAGCGCAACTCCTCGCTCAGTGTGTAGCCCAGACCCATGGTCAGTCCGCCTTCCATCTGCATTCTGGCCCCGAGTGGGTTCACGACGAGCCCCATGTCCTGGGCGCAGGTCATTCGCAGCACCTTGATCCTGCCGCTGGCCGGATCAACCCTGACCTCGGCCAGCGTGGCGACGCAGGTTCCGGCGTCAATGCTGCACGCCAGCCCGATGCCGCGCCCGCTCGGCGCCACCGCCGGCTGATAGCCGAAGGCATCGGCCGCCGCCTGCAGGACACGGCGCATTCTGGCATCGGTGAGATTCTTCAGCCGGAACGCGAGCGGATCGAGCCCGGCCGCACTGGCCATGAGGTCGATTTGCGACTCGACCGCAAACACGTTCATGTTGGCGCCGGGCGCGCGCCACGCCCCGATTGCGAACGGATGCAGGCCGACCGACGCACTGGTCGGATCCAGGGCCGAACGACCGGCCGAGCGGATGCGCAGATCGGCAATGTCATAGAACGCGTCGGCGCCGCGTTCGCCGGCGCCGTACACCATGTAGTCCCAGAACGAAATCCGTCCCTCCCGGTCGATGCCGGATGTGATGTGCACGATGGCGGCCGGGTCGAAGGTATCGTTGAAGAATTCCTCGGACCGGCTCCAGGCCACCTGCACCGGTTTGCCCGTCAGCTGGGCCAGGCGCGCGGCTTCCACGGCCTGTGCGTCGGCGCTCTTGCCGCCGAAGCCGCCGCCAAGGAACGGTGTGATGACACGGACATGCCCGATGTCCATTTGCAATGCATTGGCGACGCGATCGCGCGTCGGAAACGGCGTCTGGGTCGACGCCCAGATCGTTGCCCTGCCGTTCTCGATGTGCGCCAGCGCGGCGTGCGGCTCGATCGCCGCATGCGCGACATAGCCCTTGGTGTAACGGCTCTCGAAGCGCTGGCTCGCACGCAGCTGCGCGCCGTCCGGATCGCCCCGGCTGGCAACGGATTTCGCTTCGCCCGCGTTGGCAACCAGGTGCGCGAAGATGCTTTGCGTGTCCACCGCGGCAACCGGCTGGCTCCACTGTGCATTGACGCGCGCCAGCGCGAGCGCGGCCAGCTGCGGGTCCGCATGCAGCGCCGCCACCAGATCCGGCTGCCTCACCAGCGTGATACCAGCCATGCGTTCAGCCTGCGACGTGTCGAGCAGTGTGCGCGTCGCACCATGCGCGGGTGGGCGCAGGATACTGGCATGGAGCATGCCCGGCAAGCGGATGTCCGCGGCGAATTTCGCCGCGCCCGTGACCTTCTCGACAGCATCGAGGCGTCGCGGCGAAAGCCCCATCACTCGAAAATCCGATGCCGCGCGCAGAACCGCTTTTCCGTCGACCACCTGTGTGATCCTGGCGCCCCTGGACAACTCACCGTAACTCACCTTTCGCGCCGGATCGGTGGCGACCGAGACGACGCCATCGTGGACCACCAGTTCGGCCAGGCCGGCCTTTAGCTCGCCGGCAGCCAGCGCCAGCAGGACCTTGCGCGCCTGCGCTGCCGCCGCGCGCAAGGCCGGCCCGAACATGCGTGTGGTGAGGGAGCCGAAAGTGCCCATGTCCCATGGGCATTTGTCGGTGTCGCCCAGCACCATGTCGATCGACGCGAGCGCCACGCCCAGTTCCTCGGCCGCCATTTGCGCCTGCGAGGTCAGCACGCCCTGGCCCATTTCGATCTTTCCGGAAAAGACCGTGACCCGGCCATTGGCGCCGATCACCAGATAGGCATTGAAATCCTCGGGATAAATGCGCCGGCCATCCTGCGCGCGTCCGGGCAGGCTGTCGAGCCCCATGAAGATGACGATGCCGCCGCCGACCGCCCTGAACAGGCTGCGCCGGCTGATGCCGATTGCGGCGCTCACGATGAGCCCCCGGTTGCGGCGACCACGGATTCGATCGCCTCAATCACGCGCTGCTGGGTTCCGCAGCGGCAAAGGTTGTGTTCCATGTGCCGGATGATCTCCTCTCGGGTGGGTTTGGGATGCCCGCTCAGGAACACCGCTGCGTCCATCAGCATCCCCGATGTGCAATAGCCGCACTGAAACGCGCCGTGGTCGATGAAAGCCTGCTGCAGCGGGTGCAGCCTGCCGTCGCGCGCAAGGCCCTCGATCGTCACGACTTCCTTGCCGGCAATCGCCTTCAATGCGGTCGTGCAGGCATGCACCGCCTTGCCCGCAACCATCACGGTGCAGGCGCCGCACAGGCCTTCGCCGCAGCCGTACTTGGTGCCGGTGAGTTCCAGATCCGTGCGCAGAACCCACAGCAGCATGCGCTCATCATCGCCCTCGAGGGCGACCGGGTGTCCGTTGAGAACAAAGCGTATCGTCGTGTTCATCGCGCTCACCGCCAGGCCAGGACTTGCGGCGCCTTGCGCGCACCGGGCGCGGTTGCGCCGCGCGGGTGACCAACAATGATCGGCGCGACCGCCAGCGATCCCACGGGCATCCCGAGTTCGAGTTTCACGTCAGGCAGGTTCAGCGCCGCGACCGCCGACCCGATGACGCAGGTACCCAGACCCAGCGCATGCGCGCACAGCATGAGGTTCTGCGCCGCCAGCCAGCAGTCGGCTTCCGCAAACGACCCGGGCGCGCTGGCGCAAATAATGATCAGGCTTGGCGCGTCATAAAAGACATTGAATTGCGGCTTCGCGAAGATATCGGCGTGGCGGCGATCGGGATGCAGGCGCGCGTCGGCCGCGAGCGCCGCCTTGGCGCGGTCCGACAGGCGCTTGAGTCGATCGGCGTCCTGCACGATGACAAATTGCCACGGCTCGGCGTGCATCGCCGTTGGCGCGCGCACGGCCGCCGCCATGAGTGCATCCAGGGTTGTCCGGTCGATCTGCTCAGGCGCATAGGCGCGCACCGAACAGCGTCCGCCGATCGCATCCTGCAAAGTCATGTTGCCAGGCGACTGCACCATGTTGACCTCCGTTGCGCTTGTGATCCGGCAACATCAATCGATGCGGCCCGGTTTGCCAGGTCAATGTAGTGGCGCGACGGCGGATTGCGTTGATGGTTGTCAAATAGACCGCATCGTCGGCGCAGACAATGAATGCCGCAAGCCGACCCGCGGTCTGCCGCTGTTTTCGGAGGTGCCCCATGTACCAGCACATTCTTGTCCCTGTCGACGGCAGCCCGACGTCGAACCAGGGTCTGGACGAGGCCATCAAGCTGGCCAAGCTCACCGGCGCCAGCCTGCGTCTGATCCACCTCGTGGACGCGCTGATGTTCTCCACCGGCTTCGAAGTCTACGGCGCTTACGCCGCTGACCTGATCCCGAGAATGCGGGAATTCGGCGAGCAGATCCTGCAGGAGGCCAAGACCCGCGTCGAACAACAGAAGGTCCCGGTCGACACCAAGCTCTTCGACAATCTGCCCGAGCGCCTGTCGGAAATCGTGGCCGAGCAGGCCCGGCAATGGCCGGCCGACCTCATCGTGATCGGGACCCACGGCCGGCGCGGTGTCGGGCGCATGCTGCTCGGCAGTGACGCCGAGCAGATCGTGCGCACCGCGCCGGTACCGGTGCTGCTGGTGCGGGCCCTGGAAGCCCTGCGCAAATGAGCGCTTAGTCCAGTGACTTGTGCAGGCGCAGCACAGCCACGGCAAACAGGCTCAGGCTCAGCGCCGCCAGCGCCGCCATCTGCGGCCACAACACGTCCAGGCCAACGCCCTTGAGGTAGGTGGCGCGGATGATGACCAGGAAATAACGCAGGGGATCGAGGTAGGTGAGCCACTGCAGCGCGTCGGGCATGCTCGAAATCGGAAAGCTGAAACCCGACAGGATGAACATCGGATTGAGGACAAAGAAGTTCGAGGAAAAAGCCTGCTGCTGCGTCTTGCAGACGGTCGAAATCAACAGGCCGATGGCCAGCGTGCTGAGCAGGAACAGACTGGTGCCCAGCATCAGCACCAGCGGATTGCCCTTGAACGGCACCTGAAACCAGAGCATGCCGAAGACCGCCACGATCAGCACCTCGAACAGGCCGATCAGGAAGAAGGGCAGCGTCTTGCCGATGATGAACTCGATCGGCTGGATCGGCGTCACCAGAATCTGCTCGAGCGTGCCGACCTCGCGCTCGCGCACGATGGCAAAGGCGGTCAGGTTGACGATGGTGATGAGCGTGAGCGTGCCGATCAGGCCCGGGATGAAGAACCAGCGGCTGTTGAGGTTCGGGTTGTACCAGTAGCGCTCGCGCAGCTGCACATTGACCATAGGCCGCCCCAGCGTGCGCCCGGTGCGCTGTGCCAGGTCCAGCGCATAGCGCTGGCCGTAGCTGCCGGAAATCTGGCCGACGTAGCCGAGCGCGATCAGCGCTGTGTTCGAATTGGTGCCATCGACCAGCACCTGCAGCGGCGCCGTCTGTCCCTTGCGCAGCAGTTCGGAAAATCCCTGCGGCACGACGATGCCGACCTGCGCCGTGCTGCTCTCCACCGCGTCTTGCACGGCGCGCCGGTCGCTCGCTGGCGCAACGAGCTTGAAGCGGCTGCTGTGCACGAAGTCGGCCACCAGCGCGCGGCTCTCCTGCGTCTGGTCCTGGTCGAAGATCACGGTGGCCACGTTGAACACCTCGAAGGTGGCGGCGTAGCCGAACAGCAGCATCTGGAGGATGGGCGGCACCAGCAGGCGCAGGCGCGCCGACTTGTCGCGCCGCAGTTGCAGGAACTCCTTGAGCAGCAGGTGGTAGACGCGTTGTAGCATGGCTCAACCCAGGTTCAATCCAGCGTCTTGCGAAACGCGCGCGCTGCGAGCAGGATCATCACGAGCGCATACAGCGTCAGGCACAGGATCGGCAACAGCAGTTCGGTCCAGGGCGCGCCTTTGAGAAACAGCCCCTTGAGGATCGTCACGTAGTAGCGCCCGCTGACCAGGTATGTCACGGTCTGCACCGCCGGCGGCATCTGGTCGATCGGAAAGGAAAAGCCCGACAGCAGCGTGGTCGGCAGCATGGTCAGCAGCAGCGCCACCTGGCTGGCGCCGACCTGGCTGCGGATCGACACCGAGACGTAGTAGCCGATGCACAGCACCACGGTCAGGAACAACCCAGTGGTGAAGGCCATCGCCGGCAGCGTGCCGCGAAACGGCACCTGGAACCAGAACACCGCCAGCGCCAGGCAGATGCAGGCGTCGATCATGCCGACGACGAAATACGGCAGCAGTTTGCCCAGCATCAGCTCCAACGGCTTCACTGGTGTGGAGATCAGCAGTTCCATCGTGCCGCGCTCCCATTCGCGCGCAATCGTGAGCGAGGACAGCTGCGCACCGACGATGGCCATGACCAGCGCCACGACGCCGGGGATGATGAAGTTGCGGCTCACCAGGTCCTCGTTGAACCAGACGCGCGCGCGCACCTCGACCGGTGTCAGCGTCTGCACGCTGCCGCCGCGGCGCTCGATGCTCTTCAACTGCACCGCGCTGGAGTAGCTGGCGACCACCGCACCGGCGTATCCGGCGGCGAGGCTGGCGGTGTTGGTGTCGGTTGCGTCCAGCAAGGCCTGCACCACACCCTGCCCGGCATCATTGAGCGTCCGGGAGAAATCAGCCGGGATCACGATGGCCAGGCGGCAGCGGCCATTGTCCAAATTACGACCGACCTCGGCATAGTCGGCGGCCTGGCCCTGCAGCGCAAAGTAGGGCGAGGCCGCAAAGCGCTGCAGCAGATCCTGCGAGGCCTGGCTGCCCTCACGGTCATAGGCGCACAACGGTATCTGCTTGACATCGAGACTGATGCCGTAGCCCAGCAGGAACATCTGCAACAGCGGAATCAGCAGCGCGATCACAAGGCTGCGCGGATCGCGCACGATCTGCAGGCTCTCCTTGACCAGGATGGCCTTGACGCGCCGCCATCTCATGCTGCGGCCCCCGCCTGCGCCGCACTGCTGCCGACGAGATGCACAAAACTGTCTTCGAGCGACGGATCGATGCGCCGGGCCCGCACGTTGGTCCAGCCCGCCGCCGTCAACTGTTGCTCGAGTTCGGGCAGGCGCAGCGCGGCCTCATCGACCAGCACGTGCAGGGCGCTGCCGAACATGGCCACATCGCGCACGCCCGGCGCTCTCTGCAATGGCGCCATCGCGTCGCCCAGGCGCTCGCCTTCAATGGCCAACAACTCGCCGCCGAGCGAACGCTGCTTGAGTTCGAGCGGCGAGCCCAGCGCGATCAGGCGCCCGTGGTTGACCAGAGCAATGCGGTCGCAATACTCGGCCTCGTCCATGTAGTGCGTGCTGACCAGGACGCTGACGCCGTCTTGTGCCAGCGCGTGGATCAGTTCCCAGAAGCGCCGGCGCGAACTCGGATCGACGCCCGAGGTTGGCTCGTCGAGAAAGAGGATCGCCGGCCGGTGCAGGATCGCAGCGCCCAGCGCCAAGCGCTGCTTCCAGCCGCCGGCCAACGTGGCAACCAGCGCATCCTCGCGACCGGTGAGACCGGCCATGTCGACGGCGAAGCGCAAGCGCGCGGCCATGTCGGCGCGCGAGACGCCGTAGACGCCGCCGAAGAAGCGCAGGTTCTCCACCACACTCATGTCGTTGTAGAGCGAGAACTTCTGCGACATGTAGCCGATGCGCCGGCGCACGCCCTCCGGGTCCCGCGCCACGTCGATGCCGGCGACCAGCGCGCGCCCGGCGCTGGGCCGCAGCAGCCCGCACAGGATGCGGATCAGGGTCGACTTGCCGGCGCCGTTGGGGCCGATGAAACCCATTACCTCGCCGCGAGCCACCTCGAAACTCACGCGGTTGACCGCGACGAAATCGCCAAAGCGCTTGACCAGGGCGTCGACCACGATCTGCGCCGGTGCTGCGTTGGCCGTCATGCGCTCTCCTCGACGGGTGCCTGGTCGAGCAGCGCCACAAACAGGTCTTCGATGCTCGGCTCGACCTGCGCGATGGTCGTGATCGCCACCCCGGCTGCTGCCAGCGCGGCGCCGACAGACGCCAGGCGCTGCGGCGCATCGACGTGGACATGAACCCCGACACCGACCAGCAGCACGCCTTGCACCCCCGGCAGGTCGCGCAGCACCGCCAGCGCCCGGCGCGGATCGGCGGCCACGACTTCAAGCATGGCCCCCGGCATGCGCGCTTTGAGACCGGCCGGTGTGTCGCAATACATCATCGATCCCGCATGCAGCAGGGTGAGCCGGTCGCAGCGCTCGGCCTCGTCCAGGTAGGCGGTTGAAATCAGGATCGCCACGCCCTCGGCACGCAGCGAATAGAGGATTTGCCAAAACTCGCGCCGCGATACCGGATCGACGCCGGTGGTCGGTTCATCGAGCAGCAGCACGCGCGGCGTGTGCACGAGCGAGCAGATCAGGCCGAGCTTCTGCTTCATGCCGCCGGATAGCTGGCCGGCCAGGCGCTTGCGAAACGCCGCCATGTCGGCCGCGAGCAGCAGCCTGTCAACGCGGGCCGTCCAGCTCGACTGCGGCACCTCAAACAGGTCGGCGTAGAAGCGGATGTTCTCCTGCACTGTCAGGTCCTCGTACAGGCCGAAGCGCTGCGGCATGTAGCTGACATGGCGCTTGGCCTGCTCGGGCTGCGCCAGCACATCGACGCCATCGATGACGATGCTGCCTTCGTCCGGACGCATCACGCTGGCGAGCATGCGCAGCGTCGTCGTCTTGCCGGAGCCGTCGGGGCCGACCAAGCCGAAGATTTCACCGGGCTGGACCGTGAAGTTGAGGTTGTCGACCGCCGTCAGCGCGTCGAAGCGCTTGACCAGGCCACAGACTTGGATTACGCCTGCGGCTGCCTCGCCCATCATGACCCCGCTGCTTGCAGTTCCACTTTCGCGTCCGCCGGCATGCCGGGCACCAGTTCATGCTCGGGATTAGCGATGTCGATCTTGACGCGGTAGACCAGATTGACGCGCTCGGCGTGCGTTTCCACGCTCTTGGGCGTGAACTCCGCCTTGTCGGCGATAAAGGCAACGCGTCCCTGGTAGCGCTTGTTCGGGTGGCTGTCGTTGCTGACCACAACGGCCTGCCCGATGCGCACGCGGCCCAGGTCGCTTTCGTTGAGGTAGGCGCGCAACCAGACATGATCCAGGTCGGCCAGCGTCAGCACCGGCGTGCCCGGCACGACGACCTCGCCAATCTCGGCCTGGCGCACGGTGACAACGCCGTCAAAAGGCGCCGTCAGTGTTGTATAGCCCAGGATGATGCGCGTCAGCGCCACCGATTGCGCAACGCCTTGCACGCCGGCCTGCGCCACCTCGACATTGCGCGCGGCGGCGGCTTGCTGCGATTGATCCCGCTCCAGCACGGCGCTGACCTGCTTGACGGCCGTGTCGGCCTGATCGAGCGCCGCCTTCGACGTAAACCCCTGCTGCTGCAGGTCGAGCGCGCGCTGGTAATCGAGCCGGCGTTGTTTCAGGTCGGTTTGATCGACCAGCAGCGTGCGCCCGGCCGTCACCAGATTTTGGCGCGCGGCATCGAGCTGGCGCCGTTGCACCGCGAGATTGGCTTCGGCAATGGCGATCTGCTGCTGGTAGTCGCTCGAATCGACGACGGCGAGCACCGTCCCCTTGCGCACCCACTGGCCTTCATTGAACGGCAGTTGGGTGATGCGCGATTGCACGCTCTTGAAGCTCAGCACGCTCTCATGCGCTTCGATGTTGCCCGACAGCGTCATGCTGTTTGCCGTCGGCGCTGACTGCCAGAATGCGAGTTGCGGTGTGCGCCACACCGTCGCTGCCGACATCAGCAGCACAGCCGACACGGCTGCAAGCGCAAAGATCTTCTTTTTCCTAGAGGCCATGGAATCTCGATCTTCCCGGGTTGTCCCGATGCGGTGGACAATGGAAAGCAAGGCCTGCTTCCACCCCCCGCTTGGTCAATATAGTCCGGCCCCCCGGCAGCCGGATTGACATAACACAAACAACGGGATTGTCCCTGGGCGTGGCGTCACCATCTTTCAATCGACCACAGGACGACGACGCAGCGGCACATAATCGGCCCGGACCTTCCGAACTGCATGCGACCTTCTCTTTACTCCCGTTGCCAATGGACTGCGCTGCCCGGGCTGGCGCTTGCGCTCGCCACCCTGCCGGCACCGGCGGCGACCCTAGCCAGCTACGGCCAGGACGATCAGGTCATCGACGCCTGCCTGCTCAACCTGTCCCAGGATACGGTGCGCATGTTCTGGCGCGACGCCGACGGTTCGGTGCTTGGCAACTTCAACCGCCTCGGGGCCTTTCTGGCCGAACGCAACGAGAAACTGGTCTGCGCCACCAACGCCGGGATCTATGGCATGGACTTGCGGCCGATCGGCCTTTACATCGAGGCCGGCCGGACATTGCACAAGCTCAATACGCGCAAGGACGCGCACGGGAATTTCTATCTCCAGCCCAACGGGGTCTTTCTGCTGGCGGACGACGAAGCGGTCATCCTGACGACCGACGAAATCGCCAGCGAATGGGAGACGCGGCTGCCCTTCATCCGGTATGCGACGCAATCGGGCCCGGTGCTGCTGCACGACGGCCAGATCAACCCCCTGTTTACCCCGGGCTCCGACAACCGCGTCGTGAGAAATGCGGCCTGCACGCAAAGCGCCACCACCTTCGCCCTCGTGAAAAGCCGGTTTCCGATCAACTTCCATGACTTCGCCCGGCAGCTGCGCGACACACTGGGCTGTCAGAACGCCCTCTACCTGGACGGCTCGATCTCTCAGCTGTATCCCTTCGACGGCGGCAACATGGGTCCCAATTTCGGGGCCATCATCGGCGCGACCGTCGTGCAGGCGCCGCATGCGAGAATCGCCCCCAATGGACCAAGGTAAGCGATTCAAATTCCGATGGCTGGCAACGCCCGCCCTGCTGTTCTTTGCGTTTTTTGTCTGGACCACCGACCGGGTCACCATCCAGGGCGAGCGCACCATCCATACGGTGGACTGCCGCGACGGCAGTTGGACCGGCAACCGGTGCAACGGCACGGTGGTCGTCGGACCGCGCTACCGCTATCGGGCGCTCAAGCAGCGCGGCGAGGTGCTGTTCTGGATTCTGGGCTCGCAGGAGCCATCCGAAAAACTGACCGACTGCAAGATTCAGGACGGCCGAAACTGGACCTGCCCGGCCAGCGCCAGTGCATCGAAGTCGCTGACGCTCGCGCTGTCACGCGGCGAGCCGGTCCGCAATCCGGCATGGCCGACCCGGCCGTTTCATTCCGTATCGAAAGTGAGCTGGCTGCTGCTGCGATTCGGCTTCCGGTTCGCGCAGGCGATCGATTGAACGGGAGCGGCGATGCGATGCGACCAGTGCCAGTATTGGCGACGCCTTGACACCAGGGACGTGCCCGATCTGATGCCCGGCCATTGCCACCGGTATCCGCCGGTCACGACCGACACCGGGCACGATGCATCGAATGCCCGGCGCGATGTGGCGGCGTGGGCCTTCCCGCTGGTCTATGCATCGGCGTGGTGCGGCGAGTTCAAGGCCATCACGCGCGACGCCTGACGCGGTCTTGTGCCAGGCGCAAGACCCCTTTTTCAGGTGCCGTTGAACCGGGGTTTGCGCTTTTCCTTGAAGGCGCGAATGCCTTCTTGGTAATCCTGGCTGTCATAGACCACGCGGCGCAAGCCCTGAACCTTCTCGAACCCGCGCGGTGTCAGCGGCTTGGCGCCCGCCAGCACCCGCAATTGCTCCTTCATCACGGAAATGCTCAGCGGCGCGTTGGCGGCGATGGTCGCTGCCATCGCCAGGGTGAAAGCTTCCAGATCGCCGGACTCGACAACATGGTTGATCATGCCCACACGCTCGGCGCGCTCGGCCGATATGGGCGCGGCGGTAAAGGCCAGTTCCTTCACGATGCGCAGGCTGGCTGCGCTCATGAAGGTCATCATGCCGCTGACGTTGTAGGGCACGCCCAGTTTGGCCGGCGTGACGGCAAAGCTTGAATTCGGCGTGGCAATGATGATGTCGCAGGCCAGCACGACTTCCACCGCACCGCCCCAGACACCGCCGTCGATCATGGCGATGACCGGCGCGTGGCAATTTTCAATCGAGCGCACCAGCTCGCGCAGGGGATCGTTCCAGCCCAGGGGATCGCGGCCGTCGGTGGGCAACTCGTTGACATCATGCCCGGCCGACCAGACCTTGCTGCCGGCCGGGGCTCGCAGAACCACGACGCGCGAATTGGCGCTCTCGAGCTCTTGAAAGCTCTCCATCACCTCGGTCACCAGGGAATGGCTCAAGGCGTTGTGCTTGGGCGGGTTGTTCAGGCAGATGGTCGTGATGTGGCCATCATGGGTCACCTTGATGAAATTCATGCAGGACTTTCGGTAGGGGAGAAAGGCAGGACCGATGATAGCTTTGGGCCCTGTTCATCCGGCGCGCCGCGCGTCGGCCAGGCCAATCCGCTAAACTGCCCCCGGACAAGCGTGCCCGGGTAATCCACCTGCAAGGCAGCGCACCATTGCTGCCGCGTGCGGCCGAACCTTCTGGACCCTCTCATGCCGTACCCAATCTCGCGTCGCAATCTCGTCCAAGGCGCTTGCGCCTCACTCGTGCTGTCAGGCCTGCCGGTCGCCCGCGCGCAGGACGCCGCGCGCCGTTTCGAACCCAAGCCCGCGGGCTGGCGCACCTTCGAGGTCACGACGACCGTGCAGCTGCGCGACGCCAAAGGCGAATCGATCATCTGGCTGCCCGTGCCCTCGCTCGACACGCCGTGGCAGCGCACGCAAGACAGCAGCTGGTCGGGCAACGGCAGCGACGTGCACCTCGCCGCCGACGGCGCAACCGGCGCCCGCGTGCTCGTAGCGAAGTTCGATGCCGCCACGGCGCAGCCCAGCATCGTGCTCACCAACCGCGTTCAGACGCAGAACCGCGCCGTTGACTGGAGCGCGCACGCTGCGGGCCCGGCCGAAGATGTGGCCGATCTGCGCCACTGGACCGCGCCCAGCGGGCTCATCACGACCGACGGCATCGTGCGCAAAGTCGCCACGCAGATCGTCGCGGGCGCACGCAGTGACCGCGAGAAGGTGCCGCGTATTTATGACTGGGTCGTCGTCAGCACCTATCGCGAACCCAAGGTGCGCGGCTGCGGCGTCGGTGACATCAAGACCATGCTGGAGACCGGCAACCTGAGCGGCAAGTGCGCCGACATCAATGCGCTGTTCGTCGGCCTGTGCCGCGCTGCGGGCATTCCGGCACGCGACATCTACGGCATCCGACTGGTGCCCAGCGCGTTCGGTTATCGCGAGCTCGGCGGCAACCCGGCGAGCCTGAAGGGCGCGCAGCACTGCCGCGCCGAGGTCCACCTGAAAGGCCATGGCTGGGTCGCGATGGATCCGGCCGATGTCACCAAGGTCATGCGCCAGGAGACGGCCGAGTGGATCAAGGACGCCGGCCACCCGCTGGTCGCGCCGGTCCGCAAGGCCTTATTCGGGAGCTGGGAAGGCAACTGGATGGGCTACAACAGCGCGAGCGACGTCGCCCTGCCCGGCGCCAAGCAGAAGAAGCTCGGCTTCTTCATGTACCCGCAGGCCGAATCGGGCGCCGGCGCGCGCGACCCGTACGACCCCGACGCGTTCGCGTACCAGATCACGGCGCGCGAAATCCTGACCTGAACGCAGGCGCTTGATGTCCACCGTCTCGCCGATCCAGCCGCAGGACCCCGGTGCGCCGCCAAGCAGCGCGCCGGTCCTCACGCTGGCCGCCGTCGCGGCCCTGCTGGCTTCGGCTTGCTGCGTCGTGCCGCTGCTGCTGGCGCTGCTCGGCATCTCCGGGGCGTGGATCAGCCGCATGCGCTGGCTCGAACCCTACTCCAACGCCTTGATGGCGCTGGCCATGGCGTCGCTCGGTCTGGCGGCATAGCGTCTGTTCCGAACCGAACCGCAGGCAGCGCGCGCATGCGCCGCAGGTGACGGCGCCTGCCGCACGATCAACGCAAGCGCACGCCGCTGGTTCTGGCTGATTGCGATGCTGACCCTGATTCCCCTGCTGGTGCCGCTTGCGGCACCGCTGTTTTATTGATAGAAAGCGCACATGAACAAACGCATTGCGATCACCGCCGCGCTGCTGCTGGGCGCAGGCTCTTCTTTTGCCGCCATTCAACAGGTGACCCTGACGGTGCCGACGATGGACTGCGCGACCTGCCCGGTCACCATCAAGGTGGCGCTGCTGAAGGTGTCCGGTGTCAGCCGGGCCGTCGTGAGCTATGCGCGCCGCAACGCCAAGGTGAGCTTCGACGACACGAAGACCAACGTCACTGCGCTGACCAAGGCGACCGAAGACGCGGGCTACCCGTCCTTCTTGGCCGAAGCAAAGTAGAACCGGCCGCTGCCACGCAGCGGGCACCGCACTACAGCATCTCGCGCACCCAGCGGCTCGCCGGCGCTCTGCTCCAGTCGCACTCACCCACGACGCGAAACAGCACTTGCCCCTGGCGGTCGATCGCAATGGTGGTGGGGAAGGTATGCACGCCAAGCACTTCGGCCGCTGCACCGTCGCTGTCCCGCAGCACCGGCAGCCGCAGGGATGTGGCGTTCACGAAGCGGCGGATGCTGGTTTCGGATTCGCGATAGTTGACGGCCATCACCTGCAGCCCTTGCGCCTCGTGCAGCGCGGCCAGACGTTCCAGCGACGGCATCTCCGTGCGGCATGGCTCGCACCAGCTGGCCCAGAAATTCAACAGCACGGGGCTGCCCTTGTGCGCGGCCAGCTTCCAGACCACACCGTCCAGACCGGGCAGTTGCAGCGCGCTGCGCAATGGCTGGCGCGACCCGATCCGGCGTGGCCCGTCCGCAGCCATCGCCGGCGTGGAGCCGGCGGCACAGGCCAGGGCGGCCAGCCAATGGCGGCGGTTCATGAGCTGGCCTGAAGTCTTCATGCAGCGTTGCGCGTTCAGTCGGACACGCCGGCCCGCATCAGGCGGATCAGCGTGATCTCCGAGCGGAAGTGCCGTTTCGGCGGCCCCCAGTAGCCGGTTCCGGCCGAGGTATAGCTCCACATGTCGTCGTACTTGCGCAGGCCGCCGGTCACCGGCTGCTGCAGCTTGACAAAGTGGTTCCACGGCCACCACTGGCCCCCATGCGTGTGACCGTGCAGGGCGAGGTGGTAACCCAGGCCCGCTGCCTTCGTCGCGGTGATGGGCTGATGCGCGAGCAAGACCTTGACGGCCACTTCTGCATCAAGCTTGGCGATCGCCGCTTCGGGATTGCAGGCCAGCTCCGGGTGAAATCCCGCCGTGCTGTGGTCGGTCACGCCGGCAATGGCGATGCGCTGCCCGCTGCGCTCGAGCAGAACATGCTCGTTGAGCAACACGCGCAGTCCCAGTCTTCTGAACTCGGCGACCCATGGCAAGGCACCGCTGTAGAGCTCATGATTGCCCAGCACCAGCGCCGTGAACTCCCGGGCGCGCAGCTCGCGCAGCACGCTGGTGTGGTCTTTCAGGTCCTCGACCCGACCATCGACCACGTCGCCGGTGATCGCGATCACGTCGGCCTCTAGGGTGTTGACCCGGTCGACCACGCGTTGCAGAAAACCGCGGCGGATGGTCGACCCGACGTGAATATCGGTGATCTGCACGATCCGGAATCCTTCGAGCTCGACCGGCAGTCCGGCGATCGGGATGTCCACCGTCACGACGCGCGGCGTCGCGCGGGCCAGCACGAAACCGACCACCGAGGCCAGGATGGCAATGGCGGGCACCGCCAGCGCGCTGTCGACATCCAGACCCGGTGTCGACGCATCGAATGCATGGGCCAGCAGCAGCAACAGCTGGCGCAGCAGCGTCATCACAAACAGGGTGGAGAAGACACCCATTGCCAACATGCCGAGCCAGGTCAGGGTATCGCTCAGCCGTTGCGGCTGCCCCCGGCGCAGCATCATTCCGGTCGGGATCGCGACCAGGCTCATGACGAGATAGGCGCCGAACAGGCTCGCGAGCAGCACGTGGCCCGCGCCCAGTCCGGCGCTGACCTGCTGCCACAGGTAGTAGTGCAGGCCGCCGAATGCGCCCAGCACCGCGACGAGCCATGGCGAAAGCCGCGGGACAACGGTTCGGGCCCCGGGCGGCGGATGGCGACGGGCTGCGTCAGGATGGGTTGCGGGGTCTTTGATCGACATGGGAAGGAGTTGACCGTGGCCGAATACCGAAGGTGTTGCTGAAACAGCCGTTTTCAAGGCGGCCCTCAGCCTTGATTGCGTGCTGCGCTCAGATCGGCTTGAGGAACAGACCGATCGTCAGGCAGACACCGATGCCCACGATGACCATGCGCAGCAAGCGCTCGTTGACCCGGTGCAGGGCCCAGGAGCCGCACAAGCCGCCGACGACCGCGCCGGCGCCGAGCGCCAGCGCCTGGTTCCAGTGCACTTGCGGCGAGGTCACGAACAAGGCCACGGCCGCTGCATTCATGACGCCCGCCAGCGCATTCTTTGTGGCCCCCGCGCTGCGGGTCGACAAGCCGGCCATCGTCAGCGCCGCCATCATCAGGAAACCGATGCCGCCGCCGAAGTAGCCGCCGTAGATGGCGATCACGAACTGGGCCAGGACGGCTCCGAACGGTTCCAGGTGCGCCTTGAACTCGCCCGGCTTGCGCAAGAAACTGCCCCAGGCGAAGACGGCGGTGGCAAACAGCACGAGCCAGGGCACGAGGAGCGCGAAGATCGATGAGGGCGTCTTGAGCAGGAGCAGCCCGCCCAGCGCGCCGCCAAGTACGCTCACCACAAACAACACCCAGAATGGAAGCCGGCCGGCACCCGTCACCAGGCGCCGCCCCGCGAATCCCGACGTTACCTGGCCCGGAAACAGGGCCACGGTCGATGTGATGTTGGCCGCCAACGGCGTCATGCCCGACAGGATCAGAACCGGCAAGGTGACGAATGATCCGCCACCGGCCAGGGAGTTTTGCAGGCCGGCCCAGAACCCGGCCGCGATGATGAATCCGATCAGCATGAACTTTTCCGGTGGCTGATCGTTGCGTGCATGTTCCGATCTTATGCGTCTGAAAGAAAGCCTGCAGGCACCGCGGATTTCCCGTCCTTGCGGCCGGCGCGGCGCGCGCTTGCGCAGCGATCCGGACGTGGCTGCGCGCAACGCTTTTGCAGCATTGTTCGCACAATGCAAATACTTGAGACAATAGGGCACTGGCGAAATATTCGGACCAGATCAACAAAAAGGAAATTTGAAAATGGCAACTGCGAAAAAACCTGCTGCAAAGACCGCGGCAACCCCGAAGAAGGTAACGGCTCCCGCCAAGGCGGTGAAGGCCGTCGCCAAGGCGCCAGCGAAAAAAGCGCCGGTCTCCAAGACCGCCAAGCTCGTTGCCAAGATCAGCGCCAGCATCGCGAAGCTGACCGAACGCAAGGACAAGCTCTTCGCTGAAATCAAGGCTCTGCGTGATCAGCGCGCGGCCCTGAAAGTTGCGCCTGTTGCTGCCGCACCGGCAGCACCGAAGGCCAAGACCGCCCCCAAGGCTGCAGCGCCGAAGAAGGCAGTGAAGCCGGCCGCCAAGAAGTAAGAATCTTCGCAAGCGCTTTGCTTTGCAGAAAAGACCCTTCGGGGTCTTTTCTTTTTTCTGGACCCGATGCAACAAGTCAGGACTGCACTTACTCATAAGTCAGTAATTTAGCGGACATTTATTGCCAATTTCAGATTTTTGCTTTATGCTATGCGGCATGAAGCGAGATGGACGTACTTTGGCTCACAACACGCTCGAAGAGATGCGGGGTCTGGCAGTTCAACGCAT
>CAIKMZ010000016.1 GCA_903828665.1 uncultured beta proteobacterium | reverse complement strand
GTTGAATGTGTTTGCGATTTACGCCCTGCCCATTTTTATCGGACTGATTTCCTTGTTTGCCGCTTTCGCGTGGAAGTCGCAGTATCCGACAGTCGAACCGCAACAACTGCCGATCAGGGTCAACACCGAAATTTCCGCCGCAGCTGATCCGGCCCAGGCATTGGCACATTTGCGTGAAAGCCCGACAAGCCTTTTTCACGACACCCAGCTTTCAGAAGCCCCCACCTGGTTCGCCTTTCAAGTCCCGAAGGAAATTGCCTACCAGCCGATGATGATCGAGTTCCCGTCACGGCACGCGCTGGACGTGGCGTGCTGGAATGCCGCGACACTGGGCGCATTGGGCAACGGCAATCGACAAGGCACTGCGGGCGCGATTTCATCGATCAAGGGCGGCTTCGCGCTTGAACTCAATTTTTCTCTCAAAGACACGCAGGTCATCTGCCGCACCAGCGCGATCGGTCCGGCCCGTCTCTCCGCCCTGAGCTGGCGAACCGGCGACTTGCAGGCCTCAGCCCAGGAGTTCCACAGGAAATCGGGCTTGCTCGACGGCGGCATCATCGTTCTGGCTGTTTTCGTCCTGATAACGGCCCTGATCAATCGCAGTGGCCTTTACGTGATATTTGCCGCATGGCTGGTTATCAATCTGAGAATGGGCGCCCTGTCGGCCGGCTGGGATACGCAATGGCTTGGTTACACCGTACCTTATGACTGGTTGTTGCAGGGCAGGATGGTGACCATCACCCTGTACTACGTCCTGACATTGATCCTGTTCACATCGCTTTTCAAAGACGATTTCCTGCAGATCGGACACCGGTCGCTGGTGAAGGCATTGCAATGGACCTGCATCCCCTTGCTGATACTCTCCTGCTTTTTGCCATCGGGCCGGTTTCTGCCTTTCTTCTGGCCCTTGGTCGGCGTCGGCATTTCGCTCATGACCTACCTGCTGGTTCGGATACTGCTCAAGACCCGCTCCCGGGTCGCCATTTGGTACAGCGCGGCCATCAGCGTGACTTTGGTCGCGAGCCTGTATGAGGTGCTCTCGGCCGCGCTCGGCATCAAGGGATTGATCGGGTCCGTCAACAGCGTCACCGCCGCCTTGTCGTCCAGCCTGCTGGCCGCGCTGGCGATTGCTGAACAGATGCGCCAGGAACATGAGCAACGCCTGGAGATCCAGGCCGAGTTGAAACACACATTCGAAGCGATGCCGATCGGACTCTTCACGCTCGACATGGGTGGCCGCTTCACGAGCGCCAATCCGGCTCTGCTTGCCATGCTGGGCCCGGACGTGCTGGCCAACGAAGGCGCAACCTGGCAATCCTATTTCGCTGCGGGCGCCTGGACCCAGTTGCATCAGATGGTGCATGAAAAAAATCTCGACGAGATGGAGGTCCAGGGCGGACCCGCGCTGGCAGGCGGCGCCGCCAAGCGCTTTCTCGTCACGGCAACGCTGGCCCGCGACAAGATCGAAGGATCCCTGCAGGATGTCACCGAAAGGTCCCAGGCCACGGAAGACCTTTCCTTCCTGGCCAGTCACGACCCCCTCACCAAGACCCTGAACCGACGCGGCATCGCGACGGCGCTCAACCGCGCCATCGTGACACTGACGGACAGCAAGGCGCTCGTGGCCTTGGCCTACCTCGACCTCGACCGCTTCAAGCTGATCAACGACCTGTTTGGCCACGGTGTCGGCGATCAGGTGTTGCAGCAGGTGTGCGATCGGGTGTCGGAGCTGATTTCCCGCGATCACCAATTTGGCCGTGTCGGCGGCGATGAGTTCGTGATCGTGTTTCCCGAGACGCCGATCACCCTGGCCACGGTCATGTGCCGCGCCATCGTGGACAACATCGGCACCCGACCCTACCGCGTCGGCGACAACGCCTTTTACGTGCGTGGATCGATCGGACTGATCGAAGTCAGCGCCAGCATGAAATTCAATGACGCGATGTCGAGCGCCGACCGCGCCTGCCGCGAGGCGAAGGCCAGTGGCAGCGACGGATTGGTCGTCTATGAACGCGACGCGCTGGCGTTCAAGCAGCACGAAGCCGAGCTCAAGCTGATTGCGTTGCTGGCAACCAGTTCTGCCACCGATGGGCTGTACATCGAGATGCAGCCCATCATGTCGCTGACGGCCCCGCACGAATCTCTCAATTTCGAGGTCTTGCTGCGCATGCGCGACCCGGATGGCCAGGTCGTGCGAACTGACCTGCTGATCGCGGCGGGAGAAGCCAGCGGCCGCATGGGCATGATCGACCGCTGGGTCCTGTCGACCACGCTGGCCTGGCTCAACGCTCACCACGCGCAACTCACGCACACCCGCTTCGTCTGCATGAACCTCAGCGGTGCCTCGCTCAATGACGAGCGATTCCTGCAGGAGGTCTACGCCACGCTGGAAAGGAACCAACACGTCGCCGGCAAACTGTGTCTAGAGATCACCGAAAGCGTGGCGCTGCATGATCTGGAAAACACCCGGCGCTTCGTGAACAAGGTTCGCGGCTATGGCGCCAAGGTGGCCCTGGACGACTTCGGCGCCGGCTACACCTCGTTCTCGTACCTGAAGGAGTTCAAGGCCGACCTGCTCAAGATCGACGGCAGCTTCATCGTCGACATGAACCACCACCCGGCCAACATCGCGATCGTCGAAGCCATCATGAACCTGGCGCGAAACCTCGGCATGAAGGTGATTGCAGAATGGGCCGAGGACAATGCGACGGTGCAGACCCTGGCCGAAATCGGCGTCGATTACGTGCAGGGATTTGCAGTGGCACGACCCCAGCATCCTGACAAACTGCTGAGCGCCAGATCATCAGCCAGCTTTATTCAGGACAAGGAACTCGCCAGTTTCGTCGACCTGATCGGCGGGCCTGCGCCCTTGATTGCGCCGCTCGACCTGTTTTCGATCATCCGCCCCGACAGCATGCACTGAACCGGGCTGGCCGGGCGTCGTTCAGCCGCGCAAGGCGCGCCGCAGTTCGACGCCGAGTTCCGGCTTGTGCGCGAACGGATCTGTCGGGTTGCGTGCCAGCATGATGTCTTCCATCCGCGTCTGCACCGTGGCGATGGCCTTCGGGTGGCTGTAGATATAGAACTGGTTGGCACGGATCGCGTCAAACACCTTTTGCGCGACCTCGGCGGCGCTGACTTTGCCCGAGCCGACCGCCTTGTCGCTCATGGCCTGCCCGATCAGTTGGCTGCGCGTGGGCTTGGCAGCGGCCACCGCGGC
The DNA here is from genome assembly GCA_903828665.1 of uncultured beta proteobacterium. Classification (GTDB taxonomy): domain Bacteria; phylum Pseudomonadota; class Gammaproteobacteria; order Burkholderiales; family Burkholderiaceae_C; genus Rhodoferax. Next base: position 34,146 of record CAIKMZ010000016.1, on the reverse strand, counting down.
CGGTCGGTTGCGCTCGCTCTGCGTGATGCCGGTCGGCACGAAGAACGGACACAGCACGCTTGCGCCGATCTGGTCCGTCACCAGCGCCAGATCCTGGTACAGCGTCTCGCTGATGCTGACCACCGCGTGCTTGCTCGCGCCGTAAATGCCCATGTTGGGCGCATTGAGCAGGCCGGCCATGCTGGCGGTATTCACGATATGCCCCTGGTAGGCCGGGTCTTTGGCCGCCGCTTCGAGCATCATGGGCGTGAAGACGCGCACACCGTGGGCCACGCCCATCAGGTTGACGCCGATGACCCATTCCCAATCCTGCACCGTGTTCTCCCAGATCAGGCCGCCGGCGCCGACGCCCGCGTTGTTGAACACAAAGTGCGGCGCGCCAAATCGCGCGAGCGTGGCCTGTCCCAGGGCTTCAACCTCAGCCGCCTTTGACACATCGACCTTGAACGCCAGCACCGGCGCCCCAAGGGCCTGCATCTCGGCGGCCGCCTTGTCCAGCGCGTCCTGCTGTACATCGGCCAGCACCAGGTTCATCCCCAGATTGGCGCCGATGCGCGCGCATTCCAGGCCAAAGCCGGATCCGGCGCCGGTCAGCACCGCGGTCTTGTTCTTGAAATCAGTGATCATTTGAATACTCCATGGTTCAGTCAGCACAGCGGACTGTGCGAAGGGTCTCGGGCTGCAAGTTGGAAATCATGCCGGTGCGACCGTGCGCAGCACATAACCGATGCGTGGGAAATGCACATGCATGGTGCCGGCCCGCGCGTCCTCTCGGCGCAGCGTGTAGCGGGTCCGGCTGGCAGCGACCAGCACCCCCTCTGTGGGCTCCTGACCGAAACTCTCGGCCGTCACGGTGACCAGGCTGCCCAGTGCGATGCCGTGCTCATCCTGAAAAATACTGTCGACAACACCCATCGGTTCAGCCACATGGCAAGCCGCGATGGCCTCGCTTGCGGAGTACTTCTCCATCGCGCCATGGCCTAGCGCAGCCATGCGGTCCATCCAGCGCAACACGCCCGGCGTCGCATCGAGGATGCCGGCCATGACCGGCACGCGCTGACGCGAGAACCACAGCGGGTGGTAGGCGGCGAAGTCGGCAACGCAGGGCGCGCTGCCGAGCAGGAACGCCTGCGCTTCCAGCATGTTGGCCAGACGCCGCAGGTACGACCTGTAGGCGGCCGTGGCGTCGGCCGGCCGCAAGCGCGTCATGCCCGCCGTCATGGCAGCGCGATCGGCGCCAAAGGCCTTGGCCACTTCCGGCGCTGCGCCCTCGAACATCGCGGCCGCACCGCGCGGCTGCAGGTTGTAGGCCATGGCAGCCCAGAACAGCGTGCTGTCGGCCCATTGCGCCAGCACGCGCGCCAGGCCCTTGTGCTGCACCGGGTACAAGGTCGGCGTCGGCTGCAGGTGTTCGAGCACATCGCAGATCAGCGCACTGTCGCAATAGACGTCCGAGCCGATCTGCAGAAACGGAGTCTTGCGGTAACCACCGGTGAGCGCAATCACATCCGGTTTGGGCATGATCGACGGGATGATCACCGACTTCCAGGCCAGTTGTTTGTAGCCCAGCACCAGCCGGATCTTTTCCGAAAACGGCGAGGTCGGGTAGTGATGAAGAACGATGTCAGTCATGCAGCTTCACCAGTTGCTTGCCGAAGTTCCTGCCCTTGAGCAGCCCGAGAAACGCCTGCGGCGCGGCCTCCAGCCCCTGTGCAATCGACTCACGCGCACGCAACCGGCCGCTGGCCACGAGCGCGCCAAGTTCCTTGAGCGCCTCCGGCCAGACCTCCATGTGCTCGCTGACGATGAAGCCCTGGACCTTGAGTCGGTTCACCAGGATCAGGGCCGGGTAAGTCATGGGCATGGGCGCGCCGTCGTAGCCGGCGATCATGCCGCAGACCGCGATGCGGCCGAACGCATTCATGCGCGACAGGACGGCATCGAGCACCATGCCGCCGACATTCTCGAAGTAGCCATCGATGCCGCCGGGGCAGGCTTCCTTGAGCGCCTTGGACAGCGAGACGGCATCGTGATGCAACTTGTAGTCGATGCAGGCGTCGAAGCCGAGTTCCTCGACGGCATAGCGGCATTTCTCCGGGCCACCGGCGATGCCCACGGTGCGGCAGCCGCGCGCCTTGGACAACGCAGCGAAGGCGCTGCCGACGGCGCCGGTTGCGGCACTCACCACCATCGTCTCGCCGACCTTGGGCTCGATGATCTTGACCAGGCCGTACCAGGCCGTGACGCCGGGCATGCCGACGGCGCCAAGATAGGCGCTCAGCGGCACATGGGTGGTATCGACTTTGCGCAGCGCGCCGGTCTGATCCGCATCGACCACGCTGTATTCCTGCCAGCCGCCCATGCCGACCACCTTGTCGCCGACCGAGAATTTGGCATTGCGCGACTCGATCACCTCGCCCACGGTGCCGCCACCCATGGTCTGGCCCAGCGGCTGCGGCTGGGCGTAGCTCTTGGCGTCGTTCATGCGCCCGCGCATGTAGGGATCCAGACTGAGGAACTGGTGGCGCACCAGCACCTGCCCGTCCTGCAGCGCCGGCGTATCGCCAACCACGAGTTTGAAGTTGCTCGCGATCGCTTCACCGACCGGACGGTTGTCCAGATGAATTTGTTTGTTGCTTGGCATGAGGTGCTCCTGAAAAAAGCCTAGTCGGTTGAAATAACGTCGAGCCCGTTGGCGCTTTTCGCCCCCGTTGGCAGACGCCGGACATATTTGAAGGTGCCGGTGGAATGCGCGCAGGCGCGTCCGGCTTCGTCGTGCACGGTCGCCTCGACGAAGGCCATGGTGGCGGTGCGGTGCATCAGACGGCCCTTGCCGGTCAGCGCCCCGACGGCCGGCTGCATGAAGCTGGTCTTCATCTCGATTGTCACTACACCCATGTCTTTTTGCACGCTGCGCGCCGCCACCGCCATGGTGACGTCAAGCAGGGTCATTAGCGCGCCGCCGTGCGTGACGGCAAATGAATTGAGGTGTTCGGGCTTGGGCGCATAGCCCAGTTCCGACAAGCCACCATCGAACAGCCGCAACTCAAAGCCGAGGTGATCGACAAACGGAATCCTGACGCCAAAGCCCATTTTGTTCAACCGCCGATGACGGCGCTGACGCCGCCATCCACCGCCAGCCACTGTCCCGTGATGTGCTTGCCGGCATCGGATGCAAACAACAGGCACAGACCTTTGAGGTCCTCGTCGTCGCCCAGGCGCCCGAGCGGCGCATGCGCGGCCATCCGTTCCTCGCCCATTGCGGCCAGAATGCCGGCTGTCATCTTGCTGGGAAAGAAACCGGGGCAGATGGCGTTGACCGTGATGTTGTACTTGCCCCATTCGGCGCCGAGCGCGCGCGTGAAATTGAGCACCGCGCCTTTCGACGTGTTGTAGGCAATGGTGGTCATCTCGGGCGGGTTGCCATTCAAGCCGGCAATCGAGGCCACGTTGATGATGCGCCCGGACCGGCGCGCAATCATGCTGCGCTTGGCGATGATCTGGCTCAGGATGAAGTAGCCGCGCACGTTGAGGTTCATGACCTTGTCCCAGGCCTCGAGCGGATGATCTTCGGCCGGCGCGCCCCAGGTGGCGCCGGCGTTGTTGACCAGGATGTCGACGTCGCCCATGCGCTGAAGCGTCTCGTCGGCCAGGCGGTGAATGTCGGCTTCCTTGGCGCAGTCCGCGGCAAGCCAGCGCGCGTCGATGCCGGCGTCCTGAAGTTCGGCCGTGGCCTGCTCGAGGTCGCCCGCCTTGCGCGAACTCAGCATGATGCGCGCACCGGCCTCGCCCAGCGCGTGCGCCATCTGCAGGCCCAGGCCGCGCGAGCCACCGGTTACCAGGGCGGTCTTGCCCGTCAGGTCGAAGAGTTGTTGAACAGTGCGGGTCATGGTGATTGCCTTTGTTGAAACGCTGACGAGAACCGGGGGCGACAAGTGCCAGGGGCCAGCGCGCAAAAGCGCCATTTTGCAGGAACTTGCCGTCCTGATGTGCCGGCACTGTCTCTCGGGCGATAGCGTCAAGAAAACTGCAAACACCAGAGGCTGCGGCTGTTTCCCGGGTCAAATCTGGCTTACCATCGCCGGGGATCTTTCCAAACCTGCCAAATTCAATCCGTTGCCGATCCATGAAGCACCCTCTTTTTGAAAGCCTGGAGCTCGACTACCCAGTCCATCTGGAGCAGCATCACGACCATATCCTGCGGAAGATGGACGAGATCTGGGACAAGCCGGAAATTCATGACTACCTGAGCGACCTGCTGATCGACAAGCGCGGGGGGCGCAAGGGATTTTCGCCGGAGGTCACCCAGGAAATCATCGCCTTGCGCGAATACCGGGCGCTCGAAACTTTCCGCGCGGCGGAACGAAAGGAAGTTGCGATCCATGAATTGACCGAGCGCGGTCTGTTCGTGAGCCGAGCGGATTTCCTGAATGCCCTGCACAAGGGCGAGCAGCAAGTCATCGATCTGTTTGTGCGCGCCGGTTTCGACATTCATTTCACCGATGAAGACGGCAACCCGCCGCTGCTCTTTGCCTTGAAGCGAGGCTATACCGTGATCGCCAAGATCCTTCTGGTGGCTGGCGCTGACGTCAACGAAAAGGACAGGCTGGGCCTGACCCCGCTGATGGTGACCTGCGGCAAGTCAACGCGCGGCTACAAGGAAGTCGCCGAGGTGCTGATCAAGAAAGGCGCCCAGATCAACGTGCGCGACACGCTGGGCTATACGCCGCTGCTGCTCGCGCTTTCCGGTGGCACCATCGACATCGCAGCGATGCTGATCGAGCACGGCGCCGATGTGAATGCCCATACCCGCAAGGGTGAAACGCCGATCATGCTGGCAAGAAAAGCCAGCAGCCAGGAACTGGTGGACCTGCTGCTGAGCAAAGGCGCGAAAGAATAGCCGCTGCGCGAGACGCTAGAAGGCGCCTTCCACCAGATCGGCGCAGGTCGGGTCGCGGCTGCTCACCACCTGCAGCCAGGCGCCGATCTTCGGCAACTCGTAGTGATAGAAATAACGTGTCGCCGCCAGACGGCCGGTGCTTGCTGCGCTGGATGCGCCGGCCGCTCCTGCTTGCGCCGCCAAGGCCACGTCAAGCCAGATCCAGGCCAGCACCGTGTGGCCGAAAGCCTGCATATAGGGCACGGCATTGGCCAGCGCTTCCACCGGCTTGCCGGTGGACCACGCCGCCTGCGTCGCGCTGCCCACCTGCTGCAAGGCCGCCAGCAGGGCTGTCGCATGCGCCGCCAGGGCCGCAACGCCACTGGCACGCTGCGCCGTGGCCGTGATGCGCGCCGCCAGCAGCGCCAGACCGCGTCCGTTTTCCATCAGCACCTTGCGCCCGAGCAGGTCCATCGCCTGAATGCCGTGCGTGCCTTCGTGAATCATGTTCAGGCGGTTGTCACGCCAGTACTGCTCAACAGGAAAGTCCCGTGTGTAGCCATAGCCGCCATGGATCTGGATCGCCAGGGAATTGGCCTCCAGGCACCACTCGCTGGGCCAACTCTTGGCGATCGGCGTCAGCACCTCAAGCAGCAGGCGTGCTTCATCCGCGTGCTCAAGTGTGCCCGTGTGCTGCTCATCGACCAGGCGCGCGCAATAGAGCTCCAGCGCCAGCGCGCCTTCGCAATAGGATTTTTGCGCCAGCAGCATGCGCTTGACATCGGCGTGCTCGATGATGCGCAACTGCGGCTGCGAGACGTCCTTGCCGCGCTCGCCCATGGCGCGTCCCTGCGGCCGGGTCCTGGCGTAATCCAGGCTGGCGAAATAGCCCGCCATGCCGAGCATGGTGGCGGCGATGCCGACGCCGATGCGCGCCTCGTTCATCATGTGGAACATGCAGCGCAGGCCTTCGCCGGGCTTGCCCACCAGATAACCGATCGCGCCGGCCTGTCCACCAACCGGGTACCTGCCTTCGCCAAAGTTGAGCAGCGTGTTGACGGTGCCGCGCCAGCCCAGCTTGTGGTTCAGGCCCGCCAGCGCCACGTCGTTGCGCACGCCGGTCAGCTGACCATCGGTGCCGACGAGTTTCTTGGGCACGATGAAGAGCGAAATGCCGCGGGTTCCGGCGATCAGCTTGCCGTCCGGACCCGGTATCTTGGCCAGCACGAGGTGGATGATGTTCTCGGTCAGTTCGTGCTCGCCGGCCGAGATCCACATCTTGTTGCCGGTCAGGCGATAGCGCGAGCCGAGCGGCTCGGACTCAAAGTCCGCGCCATCTGGCACGGCCCGCGTTGCCACATCGCCCAGGCTGGAGCCGGCCTGCGGTTCGCTCAGGCACATGGTGCCGGAGAAGCGGCCGGAAAACTCGTTGCGCGAAAAAACTTCCTTTTGCAGCGGCGTGCCGTGCACCATCAGCAGATTGGCATTGCCCGTGGTCAGCATGCCCGAGCCGATGCTGACCGAGGCACAGGCAAAGAATGAATTGGCCGCCGCCTCGATCGTGTACGGCAGTTGCATGCCGCCCATCTCGTAGTCCTGCGCCGCGCTGAGCATGCCGGAGTCGGCATAGGCCTTTTGCGCCTCATAAGTGACCTGCGGCAGGATCACCTTCTCGCCGTCGAATTGCGGCTCCTGGATATCGACCGTGCGATTGTTCGGCGCGTACTTGTCGCGCGCGATGCGCTCGCAGGTGTCGAGCACGGCCTCGAAGGTCTCGGTCGAGTGATCGCTGAAGCGCTCGCGCTCGTTCAGCGATTCGACCTTGAGCCAGTTGAACAGAAGAAAGTCGACAGTGGACCGCAAGCTCATGATGACCTCGAAAGAAATGGGTAAACAAAAGCCCGGGCTGCACTGAGCGCGCCCGCGACGCCAATAGCCTTCGCAATCCACGCCCCGGGCTTGTCATTGCGGACTTGATCCGCAATCCATGGCTCACGTGGCAGTGGATGCCGGATCAAGTCCGGCAAAACGATACCCGGTTCATGGCCCGCAGGCAGTCCCGGTTGCCCGAAACCATCTGCCCGCAATGACGATGCCGGTTTCACAGGTTCCGGCAGGCGAGCGTTACAGCACCTCGAAGATGCCCGCCGCCCCCATGCCGCCACCGATGCACATGGTGATGCAGACACGCTTGGCGCCGCGGCGCTTGCCTTCGATCAGCGCGTGACCGGTCAGACGCTGGCCGCTCACGCCGTAGGGATGGCCCACCGCGATGGCGCCGCCATTGACGTTGAGGCGGTCATTCGGAATGCCAAGCTTGTCGCGGCAGTAGATCACCTGCACCGCGAATGCTTCGTTGAGTTCCCACAGGTCGATGTCGCTGACCTTCAGGCCCAGGCGCGCGAGCACCTTGGGGATGGCGAACACCGGGCCGATGCCCATCTCGTCGGGCTCGCAGCCGGCGACGGCAAAGCCAAGAAAACGGCCCAGCGGCTGCAGGCCTTTCTTGGCAGCAACCGATTCGTGCATCACCACCACGGCGCCGGCGCCGTCGGAGAACTGGCTGGCATTGCCGGCCGTGATCAGACCGCCGGGCACGGCCGGACGCAGGCCGCTGATGGCCTGCACGGTGGTTCCGGCGCGGATGCCTTCATCCTGGCTCACGGTGACCTTCTTCGTCGTCAGGCCCATGACCTTGTCGGCCACACCCATGGTCACCGTGATCGGTGCAATCTCGGCGGTGAAGAGACCCGCCTCCAGCGCGGCGGTGGCGCGCTGCTGGCTGGCAGCGCCGTATTCGTCCATGGCTTCGCGGCTGATCTTGTAGCGCTTGGCCACGTTCTCCGCCGTCTGCAGCATATTCCAGTAGATCTCGGGCTTCTTTTCCAGCAACCAGGGGTCGGCCAGCATGTGCTGGTTCATCTCCTGCTGCACGCAGGAGATCGCTTCCACGCCGCCGGCGACAAAGATGTCACCCTCGCCCGCGATCACGCGCTGCGAGGCCAGCGCGATGGTTTGCAGGCCGGATGAACAGAAGCGGTTGACCGTCATGCCCGAGGTCGTGACTGGACAACCGGCGACCAGGGCAATCTGGCGCGCAATGTTGGCGCCGGTGGCGCCTTCGGGTGTGGCACAGCCCATGAGCACGTCGTCCACTTCGCCGGCGTCAATGCCGGCGCGCGCGATCGCATGCTGGACGGCATGACCGCCCAGGGTGGCGCCGTGCGTGAGGTTGAAGGAGCCCTTCCAGCTCTTGGCGAGCGGGGTGCGGGCGGTGGAAACAATTACAGCGGATGTCATGGTGAAACTTCCTAATCAGTTGAACGTTTTGCCTTCGGCCGCCAGTTTGGCGAGCAAGGGAGCGGGCTGCCAGAACTTGGCATCGTCGAGCGGGTTTTGGGCAAAGCGTTTCATCGCCTGCACCACGTTGAACAAGCCGACCTGGTCGGCGTAGTTCATCGGGCCACCGCGGTAGATCGGGAAGCCATAGCCCATCAGATACACCATGTCGATATCGCTGGCCTTGGAGGCAATGCCGTCTTCCAGGATGCGCGCTGCTTCATTGACCAGCGAGTACACCAGCCGCTGCACGATCTCCTCGTCGGAGATCTTGCGCGGCGTGATGCCCAGGGCCTTGCGATGATCCTCGATCATCTTGACCACCTCGGCGTTCGGAATCGCGTCGCGCTTGCCCGGCACGTAGTCGTACCAGCCGGCTCCGGTCTTCTGGCCAAAGCGGCCTTTCTCGCACAACAGGTCAGCCGTCTTGCTGTACTTCATGTCGGGCTTTTCCTGGTAGCGGCGCTTGCGGATGGCCCAGCCGATGTCGTTGCCGGCCAAGTCGCCCATGCGGAACGGGCCCATGGCAAAGCCGAACTTCTCGATTGCCTTGTCGACCTGCGCCGGCGTGCAGCCTTCGTCGAGCAGGAAGCCGCCCTGGCGGCCATACTGTTCGATCATGCGGTTGCCGATGAAGCCGTCGCAGACACCCGACACCACGGCCGTCTTCTTGATCTTCTTCGCAATCGCCATCACGGTGGCCATCACGTCCTTGGCGGTCTTGGCGCCGCGCACCACTTCGAGCAGTTTCATGACATTGGCCGGGCTGAAGAAATGCAGCCCCACCACATCCTGCGGCCGCTTGGTGAAGGCGGCGATCTTGTCGACGTCGAGCGTCGAGGTGTTGGACGCCAGGATGGCGCCGGGTTTCATGACGCGGTCGAGTTCCTTGAACACCGCTTCCTTGACGCCGATCTCTTCGAACACGGCTTCGATCACCATGTCGGCGTCCTTCAGGTCGTCGTAGCTCAGCGTGGTCTTGAGCAGGCTCATGCGCTGCTCATACTTGTCCTGCTTGAGCTTGCCCTTCTTCACCTGCGCTTCGTAGTTCTTGCGAATCGTGGCCACGCCACGGTCGAGCGCGTCCTGCTTCATTTCGAGCATCGTGACCGGAATGCCGGCGTTGAGAAAGTTCATCGAAATGCCGCCGCCCATGGTGCCGGCGCCGATCACGGCCACCGCCTTGATGGTGCGCAGCGGCGTGTCGGCCGGCACGTCCGGAATCTTGGAAGCGGCGCGCTCGGCCATGAAGATATGGCGCAGCGCTTTGCTCTCGGGCGTCCACATCAGATTGATGAAAATCTCGCGTTCGGCCTTCATGCCGTCGTCGAACTTCTTTGTCGTCGCCGCTTCGACGGCGTCCACGCATTTCGCCGGCGCCGGGAAGTTCTTGGACATGCCCTTGACCATGTTGCGCGCAAACTGGAAGTAGGCCGCGCCCTGCGGGTGCTTGCAAGGCAGGTTGCGCACCAGCGGCAGCGGACGCGCATCGGCCACCGAGCGGGCAAAGGCCAGCGCCTCTTCGGCCAGTGCTTCTGCGGAGGTCGCCATCTTGTCGAACAGCTTTTGGCCGGGGACCATGGCCAGCATCTCGCTCTTCACCGCCTCGCCGCTGACGATCATGTTGAGCGCCGGCTCGACGCCCAGGGCGCGCGGCAGACGCTGCGTGCCACCGGCGCCCGGCAACAGGCCCAGTTTCACTTCGGGCAGGGCCACGCTGCAACCCGGCGCCGCGATGCGGTAGTGGCAGCCCAATGCCAGTTCCAGCCCGCCGCCCATGCAGACGCTGTGGATCGCCGCGACCACCGGCTTCGGTGAGTTCTCAATCGCCAGAATGACGCTCAGCAAGTTGGGTTCCTGCATCGCCTTCGGACTGCCGAACTCCTTGATGTCGGCACCGCCCGAGAACGCCTTGCCGGCTCCGGTCAGCACGACGGCCTTGACGGCTGCGTTGGCGTTGGCCTTTTCCAGCGCCTCGGCAATGCCCAGTCGCGTCGAGTGTCCGAGCCCGTTAACGGGTGGATTGTTGAGTGTGATGATGGCGATGTCGCCATGCACTTTGTATTCAGCGGTCATGCTTGCATTCCTCGGAAGTGAAAATAGTACGGTCGTGCGATTTTTCGATTGTAAAAGGGCTGCCTGTTCCCGTGTCCCCGTTTTGTCACGAGTGGGACAAGGTAATCAGACCTCGAGCCATTCCTTGCGGATGTAGCTGTCGTTGCGCAGTTCAGCCGGCGTCCCCGTGAACACGATGCTGCCATGGCCCATGACCATGCAACGGTCCGAGATGTCCATGGCGATCGTCAGTTTCTGCTCGATCAACAGCACCGATATGCCGCGCTGCTTGAGCACCTTGAGGTACTGCGCCACCAGTTCGACGATCTTGGGCGCTAGGCCTTCGGTCGGCTCGTCGATGATGATCAGGTCCGGGTCGCCCATCAGCGTGCGGCACAGCGTGAGCATCTGCTGCTCGCCGCCCGACATCACGCCGGCCATGGTGTTCCTGCGCTCTTCGAGCCGCGGGAACATCTGGTACATGTCGGCGAGCGACCAGCGCCCGGTCTTGCGTGCGCTTTTCTGGCCCAGGTACAGGTTCTGTTCGACCGTCAGCGTCGGAAAGATATCGCGGCTCTCCGGCACATAACCGATGCCCAGATGCGCGATCTCATAGGTGCGCTTGCCCGTGATCTGCTGCCCCTTCCAGAGCACCGAGCCCTGGCAATCGACCAGCCCCATGATGGCCTTGGCCGTGGTCGAGCGCCCGGAACCGTTGCGTCCCAGCAGCGCCGTGATCTCGCCTTCGTGCACTTCGAAATCAACGCCGTGCAGCACATGGCTCTTGCCGTAAAAGGCGTGGAGGTTTTCGATCTTCAACATGCTCAGTGCCCCCCCGCCTGCGAATCGGCGACCGAGGAGCCGAGGTAGGCCTCCTGCACGCGCTGGTTGGCACGCACGGCTTCGGGCGTGTCGTAGGCCAGCAATTCACCGTAAACGACGACGGCGATCTTGTCAGCCAGCCCGAACACCACGCCCATGTCATGCTCCACCGTCAACAGGGTCTTGCCGACCGTGACGTCCTTGATCAGCTTTATGAAGCGGCTGGTCTCGGACTTGCTCATGCCCGCCGTTGGCTCGTCGAGCAGGATGACGCTGGCGCCGCCGGCAATGGTGATGCCGATCTCGAGCGCGCGCTGCTCGGCGTAGGTCAGGTTCATCGCCAGCACGTCGTGCTTCTTGTCGAGCTTGACCATCTCCATCAGTTCTTCGGTGCGCTCGTTCGCATCCTTCAGCTCGGCCAGGAACTGCCAGAAGCTGTAGCGATAGCCCAGGCTCCAGAGCACGCCGCAGCGCAGGTTCTCGAACACGCTGAGCTTGGGAAAGATGTTGGTGATCTGGAAACTGCGCGAAAGGCCCATGCGGTTGATCTCGAACGGCTTCTTCCCGCTGATGCGCGCGCCATTGAGCAGCACCTCGCCGCTACTGGGCTCGAAGCGCCCGCTGATCAGGTTGAACAGCGTCGACTTGCCCGCGCCGTTCGGGCCGATGATGCCGACGCGCTCGCCGGCGGGAATCGCCAGGTTGATGCCGCGGATGATCTCGGTCTTGCCAAAGCTCTTGCGCAAGTCCTTCAATTCGAGGGCGTAGCTCATAGCGCGGCCCTCCGCTTGATTTCCTTCTCGATGTCTTCCTGGATCTGTCCCCACTCCCTTGCGAATTGGCGCCGGCAGAGTTCGAAAAGACCGAGGCCGGTCAGCATCACGAAGACCGCGCCGAACCAGCTGTTGAGGCCCTTGGCGTCCAGCGGCATCGCCAGGAAGCGCAGGTCCGAGCCGAGCGCGGAATTGAGCTGCAGGTGGTAGACCATCTCGATCATCGCCGCGGCCCCGAGCAGCGTGACGATGGCGGTCACCGCGAGCGCCAGGTAACTGACCCACAGGCGCCGCAAAAAGCCGTACATGGCCACGCGCAGGTTCATCATGATCAGCGAGGCGACACCGCCGGGCGCATACATCACCATGAACAGGAAGATCAGGCCCAGATAAAGCAGCCAAGCCTTGGTGAACTCGCTGAACAGGACGAAGGCCAGCACCATCAGGATGGCGCCGATGATCGGGCCGAAGAAGAAGGTCGCGCCACCGAGGAACGTGAACAGCAGGTAGGCGCCCGAGCGCGCCGCGCCGACCACCTCGGCCGTGACGATCTCGAAATTGAGCGCCCCCAGGCCGCCCGAAATGCCGGCAAAGAACCCGGCAATGATGAAGGCGGTGTAGCGCACGCGCTGCGTGTTGTAGCCGACAAATTCGACCCGCTCCGGGTTGTCGCGCACGGCGTTGAGCATGCGCCCGAGCGGCGTGCGCGTGAACGCATACATGGCGGCCACGGCGAAGAAGGTGTAGATCGCGATCAGGTAATAGACCTGGATCGGCGGCCCGTAGCTGATGCCCATGAAGGGCTTGCCGATGACCCGGTTTCCCGAGACGCCGCCCTCGCCGCCGAAGAACTCGGGGATCATGAGCGACATGGCGAACACCAGTTCGCCCATGCCCATCGTGATCATGGCAAAGGTGGTGCCCGCCTTGCGCGTCGTCACGTAGCCGAGCAAGGCTGCGAAGCCCATGCCGGAAATGCCGCCCACCAGCGGCACGGCGGCCACCGGGATCGGCAGCGAACCGTCGCTGATGCTGTTGAGCGCGTGAATCGCGAGAAAGGCGCCAAGGCCGGTGTAGACCGCATGGCCGAAGCTCAGCATGCCCCCCTGCCCCAGCAGCATGTTGTAGGACAGGCAGGCGATGATGGCGATGCCCATCTGCGACAGGATGGTGCTCGACAGGCTGCTGGTGAATACGTGCGGCACGACCGCCAGCAGCAGCGCGAACAGGCTCCAGATCAGCCAGCGGCCGACGTTGAGGGGTTTGAATTCGTAGGTGTTTCGCATCGCTCAGCCCTCCCGCGTGCCGAGCAGGCCCTTGGGCCGGAAGATCAGGATCAGCACCAGAAACAGGTAGGGCAGGATCGGCGCCACCTGTGACAGGGTCAGCTTGATGAACGAGTTTTGCAGCGCACCGGCGCTCAGCGACAGGCCGAGCTGCGACGCCAGCGTGCCCAGCGAATAGTCAAACGCAACGGCAAAGGTCTGGATCAGCCCGATCAGGACAGACGCCAGAAAGGCGCCGGGCAGCGAGCCCATGCCGCCGACCACGACCACGACAAAGATCACCGAACCCACGGTGGCGGCCATGGCCGGCTCGGTCAGGAAGGTGCTGCCGCCGATCACGCCGGCCAGTCCGGCCAGACCGGCACCGGCGCCGAACACCATCATGAACACCGCCGGCACGTTGTGGCCGAGCGACTCGACCGCCTCCGGGTGTGTCAGCGCGGCCTGGATCACCAGACCGATGCGCGTGCGCATCAGCAGCAGCCAGACCGACAGCAGCATGACCAGCGCAACCAGCATCATGAAGGCGCGCGTGGCCGGGAACGGCGAGCACACGACGCGCACAGCCGCATCGGCCGAACTGCAGAGCTCGGCCGGCGCCGCGCCCCAGAGCAGGCTCAAGCCCTTGACCGAATGGTTGATCAGGGTGAAGGCCGGACCCTGCAGCAGGTCCGGCGGACGGAACTCGATGGCAATGCGGCCCCAGACCAGTTGCACCAGTTCCAGAATGACATACGAGAGCCCGAACGTGATCAGCAGTTCCGGCACATGGCCGAACTTGTGCACCTTGCGCAGGAAATGGCGCTCGAACAGGGCGCCCAGGCCGCCCACGATCAGCGGCGCGATCAGCAGCGCGGGCCAGAAGCCGACCAGGCCCGACACCGTGTAACCGACATAGGCCCCGAGCATGTAAAAACTGGCGTGAGCAAAATTCAGAACCCCCATCATGCTGAAGATCAGGGTCAGGCCCGAGCTCAACATGAACAACAGCAAACCGTAGCTCAATCCATTGAGCGTCGAGATGATGACGAACTCCATTCAATCGTTCCTTAGAATCCCGCGAACATAAAAACAGCCCGAAACGGTACACCCGCCCGGGCTGGTGCAAGAAAGCGCTTGGCGATCAGCCAGGGCGCTTCATCACGCAACTGGTCGGGGTGCTCGACACATAGTTCGGGTACTCCTTGACCGGTGCCAGCGTCATGCCGGTGTTCTCCGGGCTGTACGGATACTTGGCGCTGGCCTTCTCCCATACGGTCATGTAAAGTGGTTGCTGCAACTGGTGGTCGGCCTTGCGGATTTCGACCTCGCCATTGAAGCTCTTGACCTTGATGCCTTCGAGCGCAGCGGCCACCTTGACCGGGTCGGTCGACTTGGCCTTGGCCATGGCCGCACCCAGGGTCTCGTAAATGCGGATGGTGGCGCCCGTGTAGAAGTCGTCGTTGTACTTCTTCTTGAACTCGTTCATCCACTTGTCCATTTGACCACCCATGTTGTAGTGGTTGTAGGCGATCTGGTAAACGCGCCCGGCGCCATTCGTGCCAAGTGCCGTCGGCGTGCCGGTGACGCCCGCGTAATAGGTGAAGAACTTGCCGGTGTAGCCGCCCTCGTTGGCCGCCTTGATCAGCAGCGAGAGGTCGGAACCCCAGTTGCCCGTCACCACGGTGTCGGCGCCGGTGGCCTTGATCTTGGCGATGTAGGGCGAGAAATCGCGCACCTGCGCCAGCGGATGCAGGTCTTCGCCGACGATCTGGATGTCGCCGCGCTTGCGTGCCAGCACTTCCTTGATGTACTTGGCAACCTGCACGCCGTGCGAGTAGTTCTGGCCCAGGATGTAGACCTTCTTGATGTCCTTCTGCTCGGCCATGAAGCCGCCCATGGCCTCCATCTTCATCGAAGTGTCGGCATCGAAACGGAAGTGCCAGTAGCTGCACTTGCTGTTGGTCAGGTCCGGATCCACTGCCGAGTCGTTGAGGTACAGGACTTCCTTGCCCGGATTGCGTTCGTTGTGCTTGGTCACGGCATCGGACAGCGCCAGCGCGACCGAGGAACCGTTGCCCTGGATGATGTAGCGCGCGCCCTGGTCGATCGCGGCCTTCAAGGCGTTCAGGCTTTCAGCCGGGCTGAGCTTGTTGTCGATGCCGGTGATCTCGAACTTCACGCCGGCCGGATTGCCGGGCTGTCCGGGGTTGCCGGCGACCGGCAGACCGCTGTACTTTTCGGCGAAGAACTGGTAACCCTTGAGCTGGCTTACGCCAACCGGACCGAGCAAGCCGGTCAGGGGATCAATGCGAACCATCTTGACGACTTCGCCCTTTTGGGCAAAGGCGCTGCCGATGCACAGGACGGCAGCCGTGGCGGCAACAACTCTCAAAGCAAACTTCATTGTGATCTCCTGGGGTTGAATCATCTGACAGGCCCGCAGCGTACAAGAAATTGTGCGCTGCATCACAAGGGTTTTCCACTACGCGGATCACCCATGTGACAGGTCATGACGCACATCACGCATCGGGCAGTTTGTAATCCTTGAGCAACTCGCGCAATTTGCTCTTTTGCATCTTGCCCGTTCCGCCGAGCGGAATGGCGTCGACAAAGACAACGTCGTCGGGAATCTGCCACTTGGCGGTCTTGCCCTCGTAGAACGCGAGCAGTTCTTCGCGCGTGACATCGGCGCCGGCCTTCTTGACCACGGCGACGATCGGACGTTCGTCCCACTTCGGATGCTTCATGCCGATGCAGGCCGCCATCGCCACCGCCGGGTGCGCCATCGCGATGTTCTCGACGTCGATGGAACTGATCCATTCGCCGCCCGACTTGATCACGTCCTTGCTGCGGTCGGTGATCTGCATGTAGCCGTCGGCATCGATGGTGGCGACATCACCGGTCGGGAACCAGCCATCGATCAACGGCGAGCCGCCCTCGCCCTTGAAGTAATCGCTGATGATCCAGTGGCCCTTGACCAGCAGATCGCCATAGGCCTTGCCGTCCCAGGGCAGCTCATTGCCGTCGCCGTCGACGATCTTCATGTCCACGCCGAAGATGCCGCGTCCCTGCTTCAGGCGCACCTTCATCTTTTCCTCCGGCGACAGGTTCAGATGCTTGTTCTTGAGCGTGCAGACGGTCCCTAGCGGCGACATCTCGGTCATGCCCCAGGCGTGCAGCACCTCGACCTGGTACAGGTCATTGAACGCCGTGATCATGGCCGGCGGGCAGGCCGAGCCGCCGATCACGGTGCGCTTGAGCGTCGAGAAGCGCACGCCCGCGCCCTGCATGTGGCTGAGCATCATTTGCCAGACGGTGGGCACCCCCAGCGCAAAGGAGACCTTCTCGCTCTCGATCAGTTCGAAGATCGACTTGCCGTCCATGGCCGGCCCCGGGAACACCAGCTTGGCACCGGTCATGGCGGCGGCGTAGGGCACGCCCCAGGCATTGACGTGGAACATCGGCACCACGGGCAGCACCGACTCGCGTGCGCTCATGTTCAGAGCGTCGGGCAAGGCGCCGGCCAGCGCATGCATCAGGGTCGAGCGATGGCTGTACAGGGCGGCCTTCGGGTTGCCGGTCGTCCCGCTCGTGTAGCACATGCTGGAGGCGGAATTCTCGTCAAAGGAAGGCCATTGGTATTTGCTCGATTGCGCACCGATCCAGGCCTCGTAGCTCATCAAGCCCGGGATGCCGCTGTCGGCCGGCAGTTTGTCCGCATCGCACAGGGCGATGAAATGCTTGACGGTGGTGCAGCGGCTGTGGATGGCCTTGACGATGGGCAGAAAGCTCATGTCGAAACACAGGACCGAGTCCTCGGCGTGGTTGGTGATCCAGGCGATCTGGTCCGGGTGCAGGCGCGGGTTGAGCGTGTGCAGCACGCGCCCCGTGCCGCTGACGCCAAAGTACAGCTCGAGGTGCCGGTAACCGTTCCAGGCCAGCGTCGCGACCCGGTCGCTGAAGGGCAGCTTGAGTTCGTCGAGCGCATTGGCCACCTTGCGCGAACGCGCGGCCAGGTCCTTGTACGTATAGCGGTGAATATCCCCTTCAACCCGGCGCGAGACGATTTCGCCTTCGCCGTGATGGCGCTCGGCAAATTCGATCAACGACGAAATCAATAGCTGTTGGTTTTGCATTAAACCGAGCATGGGCAGACTCCTGAAAAATTATCGATATGAAAATAGGGAACCAAGCGGCATGGTACTGCGAATTTCTTCCCGATAACCCTGCCACGGGTGGGCACTGCGCGGCTGCGGGACAATCGCCGCATGACCACGACCACAGACCGTCAACGCGATCTTGATCTGGGCCTGATCTGGCTCAACACCTTCGCCGGACTTGGCGAAGATTTCTACACGCCGGTCGCGCCCCAACAGCTGCCCGAACCCTACTGGATCGGACGCAGCCCGTCGGTGGCGCGCGCGCTCGGCCTGGGCGATGCCTGGCTGGGATCCGACGAGTTGCTCGAAGCGCTGATCGGCAACCGCAGCATTGCCGGCACGCTGCCCTTGGCCAGCGTCTATAGCGGCCACCAGTTCGGCCAGTGGGCCGGTCAGCTTGGCGATGGCCGAGCCTTGCTGCTCGGTGACACGGCCGACGGGCACGAAGTTCAACTCAAGGGTGCCGGACGCACGCCCTACTCCCGCATGGGCGACGGCCGCGCCGTGCTGCGCTCGAGCATCCGCGAGTTCCTGTGCAGCGAAGCCATGCACGGCCTGGGCATTGCGAGCTCGCGCGCCCTGTGCGTGGTCGGTTCCGATGCACCGGTGTACCGCGAAACGACCGAGACCGCAGCCGTGGTCACGCGGGTCGCGCCGAGCTTCATCCGCTTCGGCCACTTCGAGCATTTCTCCTACAGCGACCAGCACGCGCAACTCAAAGCCCTGGCCAACCATGTGATCGAGCGCCATTACCCGAAGTGCCAAGGCAGCGACGGCGTGGCCGGCAATCGCTATGCGGCGCTGCTGCAGGCGGTCTGCCTGCGCACCGCCCGGACGGTGGCGCAGTGGCAGGCCGTCGGCTTTTGCCATGGCGTCATGAACACCGACAACATGAGCATTCTGGGCCTGACGATCGACTACGGTCCGTTCCAGTTCCTCGACGCCTTCGATCCGGCGCACGTCTGCAACCACTCCGACCATCAGGGGCGCTACGCCTTCAATCGCCAGCCCGCCGTGGCCTACTGGAACCTGTCGTGCCTGGCCCAGGCCCTGCTGCCGCTGATTGGCGAACAGCAAAGCGCGATTGCCGCGCTGGACACCTTCCGCAGCGCGTTCCCTGCTGCGCTGCAGACCTTGCTCCAGGCCAAGCTCGGCATCCCGGAGCAAAGCGGCGTCGATCCGGCGCTTGTGCAGGCGCTGGTCGACGACGTCCTGGGCTTGCTAGCGCAGGAGCGGGTCGACTACACCATCTTCTGGCGCCGGTTGAGCCATTCCGACGGCGGGCGCGACCGCGCGGCGGTTCGTGACCTGTTTCTGGATCGGGCTGGCATTGACAGCTGGCTGCAGCGCTATGCCGATGGCCTGGCGAAGCTCCCAGCGGCGCAGGTCTCCGAGTTGATGCTGCGCACGAACCCGAAATTCGTGCTGCGCAACCATCTGGGCGAGCAGGCGATCCGCGCCGCCAGGAACAAGAATTTCTCGCAGGTCGACACCTTGCTGATGCTGCTCGAGTCCCCACATGACGAACATCCCGGTTTTGACGCCTATGCCGACTTCCCGCCCGATTGGGCCAGCGGCATCGAGATCAGCTGCAGTTCCTGAACCCTCACCCCACACGACCATGACCTACAAGATCACCAAGACCGACGCGCAGTGGCAAGCCCTGCTCAAGGAAAAAGGCGCCGAGCCGCTGGCCTTCGAGGTCACGCGCCACGAAGCCACGGAACGCGCCTACACGGGCCGGCTCGAAGGCAACCAGGCTGAGGGTGTCTACCGCTGCATCTGCTGCGACAAGCCCCTGTTCGACTCGAGCGCCAAGTTCGAATCCCACTGCGGCTGGCCGAGCTATTTCCAGCCCATCGATGAAGCGGCCCTGGGCACCAAGGTCGACGGCAAGCTGCTGTCCAAACGCACCGAAGTGCACTGCGCGGACTGCGGCGCACACCTGGGCCACGTCTTCGACGACGGGCCGGCGCCCACCGGCCTTCGCTACTGCATGAACTCGGCCTCGTTAAACTTCAGTCCTAAATGAAGCTGCTGATCGATTTTTTCCCCATCCTGCTGTTCTTCGGCGCCTACAAGCTGTATGACATCTATGTCGGCACCGCCGTGCTGATGGTCGCCACCGTGGCCCAGGTGGCGCTGATCTATGGCATCGACCGCCGGCTGCAGGTCATGCACAAGCTCACGCTGGTGCTGGTGCTGCTCTTCGGCACCCTCACGCTGGCGCTGCATGACGACCGCTTCATCAAGTGGAAGCCGACCGTGCTTTACGGCGCCATGGCCATCGCGTTGGCGATCGCGGTCTGGGTCTACAAGAAGAATTTTCTCAAGATGCTGCTGGGCAGCCAGCTCGAACTCCCGGATCCGGTCTGGATGCGGCTCAATGTCGTGTGGGTCGCCTACAGCGCCTTCATGTCCCTGATCAACGCGTACGTGGCGGCCTACTACAGCACCGAGGCCTGGGTCAACTTCAAGCTCTGGGGCTATGCCTTTCCGCTGGTCTTCATCGTCGGCCAGGGCTTCTATATCGCGCGCTACATCAAGGCCGATGAACCACAGGCCCCGAACCCGCCATGACCACCACCCCTGACGCAGCCCCCACAGCTGAGCGCATCGCGCAGCGCCTGCGCGAGACCCTGCAGCCGATGCTGCTGGAGGTAATCGACGAGAGCCATCAGCACCACGGCCATGCCGGCGCCAACGGCAGCGGCTTCGGCACCCATTTCCGCGTCCGCATCACTTCACCCTTCTTTACCGGCAAGTCCGCTGTGATGCGGCATCGTCTTGTGTATGATGCGCTGCGAGAATTTCTCGACCAGGGCTTGCACGCGCTGGCCATCGAAACCCGATCCCCACCGGCTTGAACCCCGTTCCAATCCGGTCCATTGCAGTTTGTCACTTAGGAAACCCAAATGAAAATTAAATACCTGACCGCCCTGACCGCGGCCGCCCTGCTGGGCACGCTGGCACCTCTGGCATCGGCACAAAATGTCGCCATCGTCAACGGCAAGGCAGTCCCGAGCGCGCGCGTCGAGGAACTGACCCAGCAGGTCAGCCGTTCCGGCCGGCCGATCACGCCGGAAATCCAGGCGCAGATCAAGGACGAAGTCATTGCCCGCGAAATCTTCATGCAGGAAGCGGTCAAGCAAGGCCTGGACACCACGGCCGACTTCAAGGTCCAGATGGAACTGGCGCGCCAGACCCTGCTGATCCGCGAACTGTTCGGCAACTACCAGAAGGCCAATCCGGTCAGCGATGCCGAGATCAAGGCCGAATACGACAAGTTCGTGGCTGCCAATAGCGGCAAGGAATACCATGCGCGCCACATCCTGGTGGAAAAGGAAGACCAGGCCAAGGCCATCATCGCGCAGTTGAAGAAGGGCGGCAAGTTTGACGAGATCGCCAAGAAGTCATCGAAGGATCCGGGCTCCGGCGCCAACGGCGGCGATCTGGGCTGGGCGAGCGCAGGCAACTACGTGGCCGAGTTCTCCGATGCCTTGACCAAGCTCGCCAAGGGCAAGACCAGCGAGACGCCGGTCAAGACCCAGTTCGGCTACCACATCATCCGCTTGGAAGATGTGCGCGACGCCCAGTTGCCGAAGTTCGACGACGTCAAGCCGCAGGTCGCCCAGCAGTTGCAGCAGCAGAAGATGAACAAGTACCAGGAAGAGCTGCGCGCGAAGGCCAAGGTCGAATAGATCTATCGGCTGAACCAGCCAAGCGCCATCAGCGCGCCGATCATCACGGGCTGGTGCAGCAGGTAGTACGACAGGCTCCAGCGCCCCAGGCTCGCCAGCGGCCTGAGCAGCGCCGGCAGCGGCCGCTTCAGGAACGCGGCGCCCGGCCCCGCCAGCCAGCGGCCGATCGCCCCACCCCACCACATCACGCCCAGCCAGGGCAGCAGCGGCACGTAGTCCTCGGTGATCGGCTTGTGTGTGATCAGCCCCAGCCAGTTCAGGGCCCGGCCGTTCAAGGCATCAACCAGCACGGGTGCTGCGAACGCTTGGAGGCCTGACACCGCCAACAGCCAGAGCGCGATGGCGAGGGCGCCCAGCAGCCAGAGCCAGCCGCCCCGGCGCACCGTCAGGCGCAGCACGATCAGCATCAGCGCGATGCCGTGCAGCACGCCAAAGTAGATGAAGCTTCGCGGGTACATCCACCAGGAGCCGGCCGTCACCAGCAACGCTGCGACGGCCACCTGGGCCCAGCGGCGCCAGAAGCGCGACCAGCTTTGGCCCTGCGCCACGGCCATCGCCTGCCCCATGCCGGCGCACAGCAGGAACAGGCTCACGATCAGCGTGCGCTGCACCGTCCAGAACGGATCGTGGTAAAGATCCTGACGGATATAGCCGAACTCGTTGAGGTCGAAGCAGAAATGGAACACGGTCATCCAGAGCATGGCCAGGCCGCGCAGCGCATCGACCGTTTCAAAACGGGCATTGGTCGGGATGGATGCAGGGCTGCGCATGACGCAACGATAACCGATCGGAGCTGGGATAATCCCGCTCATGTCACTGCCCGACCATCAGCTCGAACTCCTGGCCCCGGCACGCGATGCCGACATCGGCATCGAAGCCGTCAACCACGGCGCCGACGCTGTCTACATCGGCGGCCCCTCGTTTGGCGCGCGCTCCAGCGCCGACAACAGCGTGCAGCAGATCGCGCGCCTGGTGCGCCATGCGCACCGCTTCAACAGCCGCGTCTTCGTCACCCTCAACACCATCCTGCGCGATGAAGAACTGGAGCCGGCACGCCAACAGGCCTGGCAGTTGTATGTGGCCGGGGTCGATGCGCTGATCATCCAGGACATGGGCCTGCTCGAGATCGGACTGCCGCCGATCCAGTTGAACGCCAGCACCCAGACCGACATCCGAACGGTCGAGAAAGCGCGCTTCCTGCAGGACGCCGGGCTGTCGCAACTGGTGCTGGCGCGCGAGCTGACGCTGGCGCAGATCGCGGCCATCCGCGAGGCCACCGATCCGGCGCGCTGCACGCTGGAGTTCTTCGTCCATGGCGCCCTGTGCGTGGCCTACAGCGGCCAGTGTTACATCAGCCAGGCGCATACCGGGCGCAGCGCGAACCGCGGTGAATGCAGCCAGGCCTGCCGCCTGCCGTACCAGGTGATCGACAGTGCCGGGCGCTTTGTCGCGCACGACAAGCACGTGCTGTCCATGAAGGACAACAACCAGAGCGAGAACCTCGCCGCGCTCGTCGACGCCGGCGTGCGCAGCTTCAAGATCGAAGGGCGCTACAAGGACATGGCCTACGTGAAGAACATCACGGCGCACTACCGCACGTTGCTCGACGCGCTGATCGAAGATCGCCAGCAATCCGCCCGGCCGCTGGCACGGGCCTCGAGCGGCAGCACATCCTTCACGTTCACGCCCGACCCGAAGCAGAACTTCAACCGCGAATTCACCGATTATTTCGTGCTGGGGCGCCAGATCGACATCGCCGCCTTCGACTCGCCCAAGAACCCGGGCCAGCCGATCGGCCACGTGACCCAGGTCGGACCGAACTGGGTCGAGATCGAGACCAGCGCGAGCGACACCGTTCTGCACAACGGCGACGGCCTCTGCTACTTCGACCTGCAGAAGGAACTGGTCGGCCTCGCCATCAACCGTGCCCAGGCCATGGGCAAACGCTGGCGCGTGTTCCCGAAAGACGCAATGGCCACGCTGAAGGACCTGCGCAAGGGCACCGAGGTCAATCGCAACCGCGACGTCGACTGGGTGCGCGTGCTCGAGAAGAAGTCGAGCGAGCGCCGCATCGGCGTCTGGGCACAGGTGCGCGATACGACCGACGGCCTGGCGCTGACGCTGACCGATGAAGACGGCCACAGCGCTACCGCCTACGCCGCGCTGCCGGCCGCACGGCGCCAGCTCGCGCACGATGCGGCTGCCGCGACACGCAATCTGCACGAGCACATCGGCAAGATGGGCGAAAGCATCTTTGCCCTGCTCGGTCTGCAGGTGGACTTGTCGCAAGTCTGGTTCGTGCCGACCTCGCTGCTCAACCCGCTGCGCCGCGATGCCGTGGTGGCGCTGGAGGCCGCGCGCGAGCGCGCCTGGGAGCGTCTGCCACGCGCTCACGCGGTGACGCCGCCGGTGCCCTACCCGGAGAGCAGCCTGAGCTACCTGGCCAACGTCTACAACCAGAAGGCGCGTGATTTTTATGCGCGCCACGGCGTTGCGCTCATCGCGCCGGCCTACGAGGCCCTGCAGGAAAGCGGCGAAGTCAGCCTGATGATCACCAAACACTGCGTGCGTTTTTCGATGAGCCTGTGCCCGAAGCAGGCCAAGGGCGTGACCGGCGTCCAGGGCACCGTCAAGGCCGAACCCTTGCAGCTTGTCAACGGCCGGGAGAAACTCACGCTGCGCTTCGATTGCAAGGCCTGCGAGATGCATGTGATGGGCCGCCTCAAGAATTCCGTGCGGCAACAGGGACTCAAGGGTATTGCCGTCTTTGCGAGTCCGTGAACCGCGCCATCGTCATGGCGGACCGGATGCGGGACCGGCATCACAATCGGGGAAAATAAGAAAGAGAGGACCACAAGATGATTGACATTCTGTTTGCACTGCTGGCCGTCGCGGCCGTGATCTGGGCCGTCACGGTCTTCTACCTGCAGGGACCGGACCTGAGCCCCTTCGACAAATCGCCCCGCCTGGGTGACAGCGCCAGCGCGCCCCCGAGCATGGAACATCTGGCCGTGGTCGCGTCGCTCGCCGGCGTGAACGGGATCATCGGCAGCACCCCGCGACGCCAGCGGATCGCCGTCTTGCGCCGCTACATGGACACCCTGTTCGACAGCGACCAGCTGACCGCGCAATTCACACCGGTCGATGCCGCCGGCGTGCCGGCGGAATGGGTCCAGGCAAGCGGCGTCGACAGCAGCCGGCGCCTGCTCTACATCCATGGCGGCGCCTTCTGCATGGGCAGCCCGCGCAGCCACCGGCGTCTGACAGCCAAATTTTCGGAGCTCGCGAATGCCGCCGTGCTGGCGATCGACTACCGGCTGATGCCTGAGCATCCCCGGCTGGCCGGCATCGAGGATTGTCGAACCGCCTA
Source organism: uncultured beta proteobacterium (assembly GCA_903828665.1). Classification (GTDB taxonomy): domain Bacteria; phylum Pseudomonadota; class Gammaproteobacteria; order Burkholderiales; family Burkholderiaceae_C; genus Rhodoferax. The sequence goes on along the minus strand of CAIKMZ010000016.1, from coordinate 9,779 downwards.
CCGCTGGATGCTCGACAATGGTCCCGATGGCGCGAGCGCGGCCAGCGCCCTGTTCGTCGCCGGTGATTCCGCCGGCGGCAACCTGACGCTGTCCCTGCTCGCCTGGATTCGCGACCAGGGGCTGCGCGCACCCAACGCCGCAGTCGCGCTGTCGCCGGCAACCGACGGCACGCTGGGCAGCCCGAGCCTGAAAAGCAACCAACCCACCGACCCGATGCTCGGCCCGCTGTTCAAGGCCCTCACCCGTATCCCGCGACCCCTGCTGCTCTGGGGTACCTGGCTGCAGACACGCGTGCGCCCCTGCGATCCCGTCGTGTCGCCGGTGTTTGGCGACCTCGCCGGTTTGCCGCCGCTGCTGGTGCAGGCCAGCGAGATGGAAATGCTGCGCGACGACAGCCGCCGTTATGTCAACAAGGCGCTGGCCGCCAGTTCGCCCGTCACGCTCCAGACCTGGGAGCACATGGTCCATGTCTGGCAGATGTTCCACCCTGAATTGCCCGAAGGCCGGCAGGCTCTGGCGGAGATCGGCAAGTTCCTGCAGGCCAAGTCCTGAGCCGGATCGGCGCCCGGAAGGTCTGAATCAGCCAGCGGGCTGATTCAGATCAATTACAAGCCGGTTACAAACCTAGGGTTTACCCTTAACTCGCATACATTGCGTGGGGTTCAGCTCTGCTTGTTTAAAGAGGTAATCAATTATGGACGTCATGCTGCAATTGGCAGTGATTCTGGTCTGTCTGTTCTACGGTGCACGCAAAGGGGGGGGTCGCGCTCGGCCTGCTCGGCGGTGTCGGCATCGTCATCATGACTTTCGTGTTCAAGCTCGCACCAGGCAAGCCGCCGGTCGATGTCATGCTGACCATCATCGCGGTGGTGGCGGCTTCGGCCACGCTGCAGGCCTCGGGTGGACTCGAGGTTTTGCTGGTGGGTGCCGAGAAGGCCTTGCGCCGCAACCCGAAATACGTCTCCGTCCTGGCGCCGTTCGTGACCTGCCTGCTGACCATGCTGTGCGGCACCGGCCACGTGGTCTACACGATGCTGCCGATCATCTACGACATCGCCATCAAGAACAACATCCGGCCCGAGCGCCCGATGGCGGCGTCCTCCATCGCCAGCCAGATGGGCATCTTGGCCAGCCCGGTCTCGGTTGCCATCGTCTCGCTGGTCGCCTTCCTGGCCAAGGTGCCGGTCGCCGGTCAGGTCATCGATTTCGTCGGCGTGCTGTCGATCACCATTCCCTCGACACTGGCCGGCGTGCTCATGATCGGCATCTTCAGCTGGTTCCGCGGCAAGGATCTGGACCAGGATGAAGAATTCCAGAAACGCATCGCCGATCCGGAACAGCGCAAGGTCGTCTACGGCGAAACCGCCACCCTGCTTGGAAAGAAGCTGGCGACCGCGCAGTGGACGGCCATGTGGATCTTCGTCGGCGCCATCGCGCTGGTGGCCTTCCTCGGCGCCTTCCAGTCGCTGCGCCCGCTGGTCGGCGGCAAGCCTTTGTCCATGGTGCTGACGATCCAGATGTTCATGATGCTGGCCGGTGCGCTGATCCTTCTATTCACCAAGACCGATCCATCGCTGATCGGCAAGACCGAAGTTTTTCGCGCCGGCATGATTGCCGTGGTCGCCGTCTTCGGCATCGCCTGGATGGCCGACACCGTTTTTGAAGCGCATCTGCCGGAATTCAAGGCGGCGCTGGCGGATCTGGTGAAGACGCAACCCTGGACCTACGCCATCGCGCTGTTGCTGGTATCCAAGCTGGTCAACTCGCAGGCCGCTGCCATCGTGGCCATGGTGCCCGTCGGTCTGGCCATCGGGGTGCCCCCGGGCTACATCGTCGCCTTCGCCGCGGCGTCCTACGGCTACTACATCCTGCCGACCTACCCGAGCGACCTCGCCGCGATCCAGTTCGACCGTTCCGGCACCACCCATATCGGCAAATACGTGATCAATCACAGCTTCATCCTGCCCGGCCTGATCGGCGTCTCGACCTCCTGCCTGATCGGCTACCTGCTGGCATCCGCACGCGGTCTGGTCTGAGCGTCGGGGACGCGTCGCTGTGAACGGGGTCGGCCTGATGAGCCGACCCGTCTGCTGTCGGATAATCCGGCCAGCCCCTTCACACCACGCCGCCTCCGATGACCCCTTCCACGCTCACCCCCGAAGTCCCGCGCGCTGGCCGCGTGGCACAGCGTGCGGCGCGCCGTTCGATTGATCCGGCAGCGACGCCTCGCATGGCCGCTCGACCCGACACTCCAATGCCTGGCGGCAAGCGCGCTCTGTGATGCGCAAACTGTTCGCACGCGGCGCACGCCGGCTGACCTGGTTGTGGATCGGGCTGCTCGTGGCCCTCATGACGCTCATCGTCACCGGCTTGCTGCGCAGTCACGAACGGGCGCGTGCTGAAGATGACTTTCACGATCAGGCCAACGCAAGACTGGACCGTCTGGAAGCCAATGTCCGGTCCACCACCAATGCGATGGCGCTGCTGGGGAGCTTCTTCGATGCCACCCGCGAGGTCAACCGGACCACGTTCCGGGACCTGACGCGATCCCTGCGCGCCACTGGCGCCAGCGCGCAGACTCTGGCGTGGGTCGCGCGCGTACCTGACGCGCAGCGCGCGCGCTACGTTGCCGCAGCGCGCCAGGACGGTCTGAGCAATTTCGACTTTAAGGAACTCCGCAGCGACGCGGAACTGGTCCCCGCAGCGCAGCGGCCCGAATACGAGCCTGTCTGTTTCGTCGAGCCGGCCGGTGGCTACGAAGGGCTGCTAGGATTTGACCTGGCATCCGAGCCGCATCGACGCGACTTTCTTGCGCAAGTCGCCGCTGCCGGCACGCTCAGGGCCAGTGCGCGCCTCCCTGGCCGCAGGGCCCGTCGTCGATTTTGCTGGCCAGACCGGTGTACCAGGATGGCCGCTTGGCGCAGGATGCGGCACAACGACCGGACCAGCTCAAGGGCTTTGTCGTGGCCAACGTGAACGTCACCAGACTGGTCGAAGCCGGCGAGAAGCAGAGCGAATCCCGAATCGACCTCATGCTGTTGGACGATGCGGCACCCACAGCCGAACAAGCCCTTTATTCCAGCGTCGCCGGCCTCGAGGCGACGGCTTCATCCGTATCGGATCTGGCGCTGAGCCGCAAGTTGGATGTGGCCGGACGCAGCTGGAGCGTCATCGCGCGACCCAAGCCTGGCAGTTTCCCGACAGATCGCGCGCAAAGCAGCCAGATGCTCGCGCTCGGACTACTGATTTCAGCGCTGGCGTCGCTGCACCTGCGGCGTCGCTCCCGGCAATACGCGACGGTGTCGAATCTGGTGGCCAGACGCACCCATGAGTTGGACCGCGAGCAGAGTCGCCTCAAGGCCATTCTGGAAACCGCGAGCGACGGCATTCACATCATCGATGCGCAGGGCGTGCTGATCGAGGCCAACAAAGCCTTCCTGAGCCTGCTCGGCTACGGCCCGTCTGCCATCGGACTGCTCACGGTACTGGACTGGACCGAACAGGCGCAATGGGATGCCGTACGTCGCCAAGGCAGGGAACTAATCGAGAGCCGGGAGGCGGTTGCCTTCGAAACGCGGCTCCGGCATCGGGATGGCCAGGTCATTGATGTCGAGATCCATGCCCGCGGCATGCACATCGACGACCAGCGCGTGCTCTATTGCTCCGCGCGCGACATCGGCGAGCGCAAGCGCAGTGAAGCCCTGCTGCGCTTACGCGAGCGCGCCCTGCGCGAAAGCGAAGTGAAACTGCGCGGCCTCTACGAACTGTCGCCGCTGGGCATCGCCATGGCCGACCTGGAGGGCCGGTTCATCGAGTTCAATCAGGCCTTCGAGCGCATCTGCGGCTACAGCACGGAAGAACTCAAGGCGCTCGATTACCAGGCCGTGACGCCGCCGCAATACCGGGCAAGCGATGCCGAGCAAGCGCAGACGCTGATGCGCACCGGCCACTTCGGTCCGTATGAAAAGGAATACATCCGCAAGGACGGCAGCCTGGCGCCGCTGTCCCTCAACGGCATCCTCATTACCGGCAGCGACGGCCTGCAATACATCTGGTTCATCCTGGAGGACATCAGCGGGCGCAAGCAGAAGGAGAATCAGGTGATCGAGGCCGAAGCCCTGCTGCGCACCGCGATCGAGACCATCGGCGAGGCCTTTGTCATCTACGATGCGCAGGACCGCCTGGTCTACTGCAACCAGCAGTACCGCGATCTCTACAGCACCTCGGCGCCGATCCTGGAACCTGGCCGCAGCTTTGAGGAAATCATCCGCTATGGGTTTGCACACGGGCAGTACCGCGCGGCCATTGGTTGCGAGGAGGAATGGATCGCCGAGCGCCTGGAGAGCCATCGCCTGAGCAACCGCGAGTGGACGCAGCAGATCGACAGTGGTCGCTGGCTCAAGATCCGCGAGCGGCACACACAGAGCGGCCTCACCGTGGGATTTCGCATCGATGTCACCGACTTCCAGGCGGCCAAGCAGGCAGCCGAAGCCGCGAACCTGGCCAAGAGCCGCTTCCTGGCCACCATGAGCCATGAGATCCGCACCCCGATGAATGGCATCCTCGGCATGGCGCAGGTGCTGTCAATGCCGGGCGGCGCGGAAGCGGACCGGCTCGGCTACGCCCGCACCATCTACAGCACCGGCCAGACCCTGCTCACGCTGCTCAACGACATTCTGGATCTCTCCAAGATCGAAGCGGGCAAACTCGAGCTCGAGTCCATCACCTTCCGGCCGGCCCAGATCATCAGCGAGATCAAGAGCCTGTTCACACCCATCGTGGATGGCAAGGGCTTGCAGATCACGAGCGACTGGCATGGCCCGGCCACCCACTACCTGGGTGACCCGCACCGCCTGACCCAGATGCTGTCCAACCTCGTGAACAACGCCCTCAAGTTCACCCGCCAGGGAAGCATCCGCATCGAAGGCCGCGAGCTCGAATCCGCGACGCAGACGGCCACGCTTGAGTTCTCCGTGCATGACACGGGCCTCGGCGTACCCGAAGACAAGCTCGAGCTCCTGTTCCAGCCGTTCTCGCAGACCGACAACTCCACCACGCGCAACTATGGCGGCAGCGGCCTGGGCCTGTCGATTGTGCAGACGCTGGCCAAGGCGATGGGTGGCGAGGCTGGCGTGCAAAGCGAAGCGGGTCGTGGTTCGCGATTCTGGTTTCGCATCCAGGCCGCCCGGCTCGGCGCCGAGGCGCAGCGCGCGCTGCCCGTCGTTGCCTTGCCTGCGCCGGCAACACCTGTGCCCGGCCGCGGCCGCGTGCTGCTGGTCGAGGACAACGCCGATCATCGAAGGCTGATTCAGGTTCTGCTAAATCAGATCGGCGTGGAAGTTGTCTTCGCCAACGACGGGCAACAGGGGCTGCAAGCCGCGACGCAGAACCATTCGCCACCCTTGATCCTGATGGACATGAACATGCCGGTCCTCGACGGCTGCGGCGCCACCGAGGAGATCCGGCGCTGGGAAGCCGCACACGGAGAGGCGCGCCACGCCATCATCGGCCTGACCGCGAACGCCTACGAAGCGGACAACCAGCGCTGCATCGCCGCCGGCATGGACGATGTGCTCACCAAGCCCGTCGCGCTGACCAGCCTGCAGGGCGTGCTCGACCGCTGGCTCGGCGCGCCGCCGGCCGCCACACCGGCCGTGCCTGGCAAGGCGATCGACCTCGCGCTCCTGAGCGCGCTGGCGCGCGAACTCGAACCCTTGCTGGAGCGCAACGAGTTTGACGCCATCGCGCGCTTTCGCGCCCTGCAGGACGCCAGCGCCGGGACCGCGCTGGCCGCTGCTATGCTTGAAATCGGGCAGGCGCTCGAGTCCTACCAATTCGATCTGGCGCTGATGCGCCTGCGCGCAATCATGCAATCCACGGGCGTCACGGGTGAGCCACATGCTTGAACACAAGAACAGACCCAGAATCCTGGCCATCGACGACACGCCGAGCAATCTGCAGGTGCTGGCCGTCGCGCTGGCTTCGGATTTCACGATTCAGATGGCCACCTCGGGCGCCATCGGGCTGGCGCTGGTGGAGAAATCCGCGCCGGACCTGATTCTGCTCGATGTCATGATGCCGGAGATGGACGGCTACGAGGTTTGCCGTCGCCTCAAGGCCGACCCCCGTTTGCGCACGATCCCGGTGATCTTCCTCACGGCACTGGGCGAGAGCCAGGCCGAAAGCGCCGGTCTCGCGCTTGGCGCGGCCGACTACATCAACAAACCCATCAACGTCGAAGTCGCGCGCCAGCGCATCCGCAATCTGCTCGAACGCGAGCAGCTGCGCAAGGAGGTCGAGGCGCAGCGCGACCAGCTGAACCAGCTGGTCACCGAGCTCAAGGGCGCCGCCGAGCAGCTGGAGGCGACGGTGGCCCATCGCACCGCTGAATTGCGCCTGGCCGCGACGGAACTGCTGCAATCGGAAGCCCAGGAGCGGCGCGCCATTGCCAGCGATCTTCACGACGATCTGGGCCAGAACCTGGCCATCGCCAAGCTCAAGCTCAGCGCGGTCGAGCTGCACGACGACGGCAGCGAGATGGATCGGCGTTGCCGCGAGCAGCTCAAGGAAGTCGAGCGCATGATCGACCGCTCCGCCAGTTCGGTGCGCTCGCTTTCAACCCAGTTGAGCCCGCCCGTGCTGCACCAGGCCGGCCTGGGCGCGGCGCTCGAATGGCTGGCCGACGAAATGCAGCGCCATTACGGCCTGGTCGTCAACCTGCATGTGAGTGCCATCGCAGCGCTGGACGAGACCACCAGCAACGCCCTGTTCCGGATCGTGCGCGAGCTGCTGATCAACATCTGGAAGCATGCCGGGGTCCTTGAGGCAAGCGTGGTCCTGTCGATGGACGCGGCCAGTGGCGAGCTCGAAATCAGCGTGACCGACGACGGCGTTGGTTTCGATATCACGCAGACGCTCAAGCCCTCGCGAAACAACAGCTACGGCCTGTTCAGCATCCAGCAGCGCGTCAGCTTTTTGGGCGGAACCCTGCGCATCGACAGCAACGCCGGCAGCGGCACCACCGTCATGCTCAGCCTGCGCCCGGGACTGCCCCCCATGGAAGGAAACCAAACATGATCCGATTGCTGCTTGTGGACGACCACGCGATCGTGCGCGAATCGCTGCGCTCGGTGCTCGAGCGCGTGCCCGACCTGGTCGTGGTCGGCGAGGCGGCCAGCGGCGACGCCGCGCTGGCGCTGGTGCACGAACTCGCGCCCGACCTGGTGCTGACCGACATCGCCATCCCCGGCTTCGATGGCATCGAGCTGACGCGGCGCATCGCCAGCGAATGCCCAGCCGTCAAGGTGCTCGCGCTGTCGATGCACCTGGAGCGGCGCTACGTGGTTCAAATGCTCGAAGCCGGCGCGACCGGCTATGTCAGCAAGACGGCCGGGCGCGATGAACTGCTGCTGGGCATCCGCGCCGTCGCAGCGGGCAATCGCTACCTGTGCCAGGAGTGCGCCGCGATGCTCGTGGCCACCCCGGCCCAGGGCGCCGCGCAGGTCAAGCTGGGCCGGCGCGAGATCGAGGTCCTGAAGATGATCGCCAAGGGCATGACCTCCACGGCGATCGGGGAAAAACTCTTTATCGCTCCCGGCACGGTCGAGGTGCATCGCCGCAACATCATGCGCAAGCTCGAATTGCACAACATCGCGGAATTGACGCAGTATGCGATTCGCGAAGGCCTGATCCTGCTTTGAGTGGCGCTACTGCAGGCACGGTAAGCCAAGCTATGGCGATTACGGTATTGCAAGATGGAAGATTCTGGCGCATGCTCGATGGTCATCAATTTGCTGATGAACCGGCCGCGCCACGGTGGCCGGCCAGACCCCTCGGGACACCACAAGAATGATTCGATTACTGATCGCGGATGACCATGACATGCTCCGGAGCACCTTGCGCTCGGTGCTCAGCCGCGAGTCCGACATCGAGGTTGTCGCCGAAGCCTGCAATGGCGAGCAGGCCCTTGCCCTGGCGCTGGCGCTGTCACCCAATCTGGTGCTGATGGACATCGTGATGCCGGTGATGGACGGCATGGAAGCCACGCGCCGCCTCATGCTGCAGCGTCCGGACATGCGCGTGCTCGCGCACTCGTCCCATCTGGAGCGGCGACTGGTGCGTCAGATGCTGGCCCATGGTGCGCTCGGCTATGTCAGCAAGAACGCCGGGCGCGACGAGTTGCTGCTCGGCGTGCGCAGCGTCGCCGACGGCAAACCGTTCATGTGCCAGGAAACAGCCGCCTTGATGGCGCAAGCCGGACCGATGAGCAGCTTCACTCCGCTGTCCTAGGCGGCTGGCTCCCGGCAGCCATGCCGGCACTACCGCATACACGGTAGCGAAAAATATGGCGAACGCGATATTTCAATAATTCGCCCGTCATTGGAAACTTCTCCCCGTGCACTTCTTGCACTCGCTTCACCAGAAGCACCGGTCGAAGTCCGTATTTTTTACTACTCATTTATCGAAGGTTCCAACATGAAGACAACCCTGAACACCGTTTCGAAGGTTCTGGCCGCAACAGCACTGGTCGCGATTGCCGGCCTGGCCCAGGCAGCTCCCGCAGGCACCGCCACGGCCAACATTTCCGTGAGCACCACTATCATTCCTAAGTGCACCATCACCACGACGCCGGTCGCCTTCGGTGATTTCGACCCGTTCACCGGCGTCGATTTGACGACCGCCGGCACGGTGGTCGTGGGCTGCACCAAAGCCTCCACCGGTCTGTGGGTCGGCCTCGGTGACGGCGCCAACGCCGTGTCCGGTCAACGCAAGATGAAGCACGCCACGCTGGCCGACACGCTCAACTACGCGCTGGTCATGCCGACCGCGGTCACGCCGGGTGCAGCTTGCCCCGCATTCGCCTCCGGCACCGCCTGGACCAACACCAGCGCCACCGCGCTGAACCTGGAATCGCCGACCAGCTACGCCACGCGCACCTACAACGTCTGCGGCCAGTTGGCCAAGGGTCAGGATTCGTCGGTCGGCGCCTATGCCGACACCGTGATCGCCACCGTCAATTTCTGATCGTCACCGACGAGCGCCTTTCCTTCCACCAGCGAAGGAAAGGCACCTGATTCCCTGCAGCACAATACCCATCAAAGACGCCCACCATGAACGCCAACATCAAACTCCTGTCGAAACTGCTGACAACTGCCGCCCTTCTCGTCAGCGCCGGTATGGCGCAGGCAGGCACCGCGACAGCGACATTGAACGTCACCGCCACCGTCAGCACCAATTGCACGATCTCGGCCACGCCGGTCGCGTTTGGCGCCTATGACCCGGTCTCGGGTGGCAACGTCACGGCTTCGGGTACGGTGGTCGTCGCCTGCACCAAGGCCGCCACCGGTCTGACGGTTGGCCTGAACAACGGCGCCAACTACACCACGACGCGCAACCTGAACGGCGCCGCCAGCAGCGACAAGCTGGCCTATGCGCTGATGCAGCCCACTTCGGCCACGCCCAGTGCCGCCTGCCCGCTGTTTGGTGCCGGCACCGCCTGGACCACCGCCGCCACACTGGCACTGACCAGCCCGACCGGCAAGGCCGCGCGCACCTACAACGTTTGTGGCCAGCTCGCATCGGGACAGGACGTCTCGGTGGACAGCTACACTGACACCGTCACCGCCACCATCACCTTCTAGTTGTTCAGCGCAGTCGCCCACCAAGCCCCACAGGATTTCGCACCATGACCCGCGCCAAGCCCTCGGCCGCCGACTTCCACGCGATCCTCGCTGAACTGGGTGTCAGCGAGACGGCAGAAGTCATCCATGCACTGGGC
>CAIKMZ010000015.1 GCA_903828665.1 uncultured beta proteobacterium | reverse complement strand
TTTTTATACATGGTAGTCCTCTACATGGCTCCGAAATAAAAAAGGCAAAGCCCGCCGGAGCAGCGGGCCTTGCCTCAATTTTAACCGGTCAAACGAAGGTCTCGAAGCAGGCGTCAAGCCGATCCAGATACTGCCGCTTGCGCGCCTCATCGATGAAGCTGGCCTCAAAGCTGTTGCGCGCCAATTGCCAGGCGTGCTGCGCCGTCAGACCCAGCGCAGCAAAGGTCTCGGTGAAGTTCTGGTTCACGTAGCCACCAAAGTAGGCCGGGTCATCCGAATTGACGGTGGCCACGATGCCGGCTTCGAGCAATTGCCCCAGGTTGTGATTGGCCAGCATCGGAAAGACGCGCAGCTTCAGGTTGGACAGCGGGCACACCGTCAGTGGAATGCGATCGTGGACCAGTCGCGCCATCAGCGCCGCGTCATTGACGGCCTGCACGCCATGGTCGATGCGCTCGACCTTGAGCACATCGAGCGCGCTCCAGATGTAGGCCGGCGGGCCCTCCTCGCCCGCGTGCGCCACCAAGCGCAAGCCCAGCGCGCGGGCGCGGCCAAAAACGCGCGCAAACTTTTCCGGTGGTTGGCCGCGCTCGCTTGACGCCAGGCCCACGCCGACCAGCAGATCGCGCTGCGGCAGCACCTGCTCCAGGCACTCAAACGCCTCCTGCTCGCTCAGGTGGCGCAGAAAACACAGGATCAGCGACGCACTGATGCCAAGCGCGGCGCGCGCATCGACGCAGGCGCGGTGCAGACCGGTGATCACCACATCGGCGCCCACACCGTGGCCGGTGTGCGTCTGGGTATCGAAAAAGATCTCGGCATGCAAGACGTTATCGGCGGCCGCCCGTGCGAGATAGGCGTAGGTCATGTCGTAGAAATCCTGCTCGGTGCGTAGCACCAGCGTACCGGCGTGGTAGATGTCGAGAAAGCTCTGCAGGTCGTCGAACACGTAGGCGCTGCGCAGCGCCTCGACATCGCGGTACGGCAGCGACAGGCCATTGCGCTTGGCCAATGCGAACATCAGCTCGGGCTCGAGTGAGCCCTCGATGTGGATATGCAGTTCCGCCTTGGGCATGCGGCGCAACAACGCGGGCAGGCGATCCGGCGCCACCGGCTTGACTTTGAACATGAATTGGTCCTCTTGGATCGGCTGGTGTCACAACAGTCTTGATTGTGCCCAGATTAGCCGTCACATCGGGGCACAATGGTTCATTCAACGCCTGAACACCGACCTTCATGAACCAAGCCACCCGCATCGAGCTGAACCACTTCTTCGAGCAACACGGCATCCGCGATGTCGAATGCATCTTCGCCGACATCTCGGGCTACCCGCGCGGCAAACTGATGCCGGCGTCCGCCTTTGCCGCTGGCGGCGAGCTGCGCATTGCGCAGGCGATAGCGATGCAGGCCGTGACCGGCGACTACTCGGACCATCCGATCTTTCCCGAGACCGACCCCGATCTGCGCCTGGTGCCGGACTACGCCACGCTCAAACGCTCGCCCTGGTCGAGCGTGCCGCGCGCCGTGGCCATCCATGACTGCGTCGAGCTCGACGGCTCGCCCTGCGCGTTTGCCGGGCGCTCGCTGCTCAAGACCGTGCTGGCGCGCTACCAGGCGCAGGGCCTGACACCCGTGGTCGCGCCCGAGATCGAGTTCTACCTGACCGCGCCCAACACCGACCCAAGCCAGCCCCTGCTGCCGCCTGCGGCGCGCAACGGCCGCATGGAGGCCGGGCAATCGGCCTTCAGTCTCAACATGCTCAACGAGCTGGCGCCGTTCTGGGACGAATTCCGCCGCGCGCTCGACACGCTGGGTGTGCAGGCCGACACCTGGATCCATGAAGTCGGGCCGACGCAGTACGAGATCAACCTCCAGCATGGCGACGCGGTCGCGGTCGCAGACCAGGCCTTTCTGTTCAAGTACGCGGCGAAAGAAGTCGCCATTCAGCACGGTCTCAACGCCGTCTTCATGGCCAAACCGATCGCCGGCGCCGCGGGCAGCTCCATGCACCTGCACCAGAGCGTACTTGACGCCAGCGGGCGCAACATCTTCAGCGCCGCCGACGGCTCGGAGAGCCCGCGCTTTCGCCACTTCATCGCCGGCTTGCAGACTTACGGGCCGGACCTGATGCTGATCTTTGCGCCCTCGGTCAACTCGTACCGGCGCTTCGTCAAATTGAGCCAGGCGCCGATCAACCTCAACTGGGGCTACGACAACCGCACCACGGGCCTGCGCATTCCGCTGAGCAGCCCGGTGGCCCGCCGGGTAGAAAACCGCATCGCCGGGGCCGATGCCAACCCCTATTTCGCCATCGCAGCCTCGCTCGCGGCCGGTCTTGCCGGCATGGACGAAGGGCTGACGGCGGACGAGCCGGTTCCGGTCGGCGAGAGCGCCTACGACCTGTCGCACGAACTGTCGCGCAGCTTCCTGAGTTCCCTAGGCAAGATGCAGCACAGCGCCAGCAACCGTCGCCTGCTGGGCGATGCCTTCGTCACGGGCTATTGCGCGGTCAAGGCGCTGGAGTACGAGAGCTACCTGCACGAGATCGGCGCCTGGGAACGACGCTTTCTGCTGCCGCAAGTCTAGGCTTGGCGCGTCACCTGCGCGCCTCGCAGCAACGTCCAAAACTGGCACAATTTGTCGGCATTCCAATAAACGATAAAGAGGTGACCCAGCATGCGAAAAATTCTGAAATGGCTGGCCATCGGCCTGCCGGCACTGCTCGTTCTGGCGCTCGGGGGCGGCTACTTTTACCTGCGCGCAGCCGGGCAGCCACAGGAGGACGGCAACATGAAACTGGTGGGCCTCACGTCGCCGGTCACGGTGCTGCGCGACGAGCTCGGCATCCCCTACATCTTTGCTGCCAACACGCCGGACCTGATTCGGGCCCAGGGCTTTGTCACAACGCAGAACCGGCTGCTGCAGATGGAGCTATTCCGCGCCACCTGGCGTGGTGAACTCGCCGCCACGTTCGGCCCCGACGCCCTGCCCTCCGACATCCGCATGCGTGTGCTGGGCATCAGCCGCAACGGCGAGCGCCACGCCGCCAAGCTCAACGCCGAGGCCCGTGCGTATCTGCAGTATTACGTGGATGGCGTCAACGGCTATGTGAAGACCTATCCGTCGGACCTGCCGGTCGAACTCAAACTGGCCGGCCTCAAGCCTCGACCCTGGAGCGTGGCCGATATGGTCACGCTGGTCCACTTCGTGCACTACACACACTCGACCAATTTCAAGGCTGAGGTCGTCGCGCAAAAACTGATGGACAAGCTCGGCTTGGAGCGTGCCCGCGAGATCTTTCCGCTGACCATCAACCCCGACTGGTCAGCCGAGGCCAGGAGCAAGGCCGTGGCAGCCCTGCAGCGCGCGCCCGGCACAACGCCCGACAACTGGGCGCAGCTCGACGTCAAATGGAGCGACCTGAGCGTGGCGCCGGAAACCCTCAACCACCAGGGGCTCGGTTCCAACAACTGGGCCGTCGGACCGTCGCGCTCGGCCTCGGGCAAGGCAATGGTCTCGAACGACCCGCATCTGGACAGCCGCATCCTGCCCGGCAACTGGCACCCGATCGGTTTGTTTGCTCCGGACGTGCAAGCCGTCGGCGCCGCCCTGCCCGGCATGCCCGGCATTCTGGTGGGCCGCACCAAACACGTGGCTTTCGGTGTCACCAATGCCTATGGCGATGTGCAGGATTTGTATGTCGAAACCATCGACCCGAAAGACCCCAGCCATTACCTTGACGGCGGCAAGAGCGTTGCCTTCGACGTCGTGAACGAGACCATCCAGATCAAGGACAAGGCCGCACCCGGCGGCATGCGCGAGCAGGCGCTCAAGATCCGCTACACCAAACGCGGCCCGGTCATCAGCGACCATCCGGGCATGGGCCCTCAGGGCGACAAGTTGCTGGTGCTGCGCTCGACCGACGCCGAGGTGCTCGCGCCGATGATCGGAAACGAACACATGCTCACCGCGCCCGACGCCGCGGCCTTCGACCGTGAGGTGCAGAAGGTCGACCTGATGATGTTCAACTTTGTGTTCGCCGATGACCAGGGCAACATCGCCCACCGGGCCAGCGGCGCGGTGCCGATCCGCGCCGGCGCCGATGGCGGCTACCCGCGCCTGCCCGCCACGGACGGCAGCGACGACTGGACCGGCTTCATCCCGAAAGACCGCATGCCGGGCATGCTCAATCCGGCGCGCGCCTGGGTCGGCAGCGCGAACAACGATACGCGGGCCGAAGGCTATCCCTGGTACTACACAAATTACGTCTCGCCGAACTACCGATACCGCCGCATCGGCCAGGTGCTGGGCAGTGCGCAGAACATGCGCGTTGATGACCACTGGAAGCTCATGCACGACAACCGCAACCTGCAAAGCGATGCGCTGCGCGGCCCGATCGTCGCCGCACTGAAAGTCGATCCGGCGCAGCGCGATCTGGCCGACATCCTGGAAAAGTGGGACGGCGTTGACCGCGCCGAGCAAGCCGCACCGCTGCTTTACCAGACGCTGTACCGCGAGATCGTGCGCGGCACTTTCGTCGACAAACTCGATGCAGACACGCTGAGCGACATGACGTCCACCTGGTACTTCTGGCAGCAGCGCTTCGACGCTCTGGTGGCCACACCCGACTCGGTCTGGTTCGACGACACCCGCACGCCGCAGCAACGCGAGACGTTGGCCGACGTCATCCGCGCCGCCGCGCCGCGGGCGCGCGCGCAGATCGAAGCCATGCAGGGCAAGGACCCGGCCCAATGGGCCTGGGGCAAGGCGCACACGCAGCGCTTTGTCAGCCCGCTGCGGCGCAGTGGGGCGGGCCAGGAACTGCTGGGCGGCTTCACGGTGCAGCGTCCCGGCAGCGGCGAGACCCTGAATCGCGGGGGCTACGATTTCCAGAAGCCCTACGACATGGTGTTCTCGGCATCGATGCAAATGGTCGCTGACTTTGGCGACCCGGACAAGATTGAAGCCGTGCTGGTCGGCGGCGTCAACGAGCGCCACTTCCAGCCGCACCAGAACGACCAGGCCAAGCTCTGGGCCGCCGGTGAACGCCGCGCCTGGTGGTTCAATCCAGCCAAGGCCGAAGCCAACGCCAAGCACAAGGTCGTGCTGTCGCCATAACGATCAGCGCACCATCGCCGCCAGATAGACCTCGCAAAACTCGGCCGGCATGCGCCGGGGGCGGCCCGTGCTGAGTTCGATGCAGACCAGGTCCCATCGGCCGCGCAGCACGGTGGCCTGGTCGCGGTTGCGGATCAGCTGAAAGCGCCGTTCCATGGTGAGCTTGCCATCGCTGGCGCTGAGCCAGGTTGCCAGGGTCAAGTCGTCGCCCAGTACAGTGGGCAGCAGGTAGTCATATTCGCCGCGGCGGATCGCCATGGCCCGGTCCAGACGCTGGTAATCCAGCAGACTCAGACCCAGCGCCTCCGAATGCGCCCAGCCGATCCGCTCGCACCACTGCACGTAGACCGCGTTGTTGGTGTGCTGCAGGCCGTCGATGTCCGCCGGCCGCGGCACGGCGGGCTGGATAAAGGGGGCGGGGTAGTCCCAGGTCATAGGTGTGACTTCAATCCTGAAAAAGGGGCCATCTTACTCACGCGCAAGATGGGATCATTCCCTTGCTTGCCGTTCGTAGGCTTGGGCAAACAAAATCCAGATCGCAGCATAGTTCACGCTCCTGACCAGCCAGTTGTGCGATAGATTTATTGGCGCATCGGCGCTGTTTGTCCGCGACGCCGCCCCCTGCAATTGTGATTCCGGGAGAAACCGCAAGATCATCAGGCCATCTATGGGCAGCGACTGACGACTATCCTGCGACTCGAATTGGCTCTTTACCCCTAGCGCTTCAAGCTCGGTCAGGACCCCTTGGACGAGCAGGCGGACCGCTGCATTTTCTTGACGACTACGGCGCGATGCCTTTCCCGTTCGAGCCAGTGGCCTATTCGGGGTACTGTCAGTGGCGTCGGTGGTCTGAACTGCCGAGATCGCGCTCTGCGATAGGCTCTGCGTACGTACCGTCAACAGCATATCCCCGGGCTTCAATCCCATACCCACCAAACCCCGAACCAGGCCAGGCAATACTTCGAACTGGCTATGGATGTTGAATTTGCCTGTCAGAGGGCCTGGTCGAGTGAGCAATCGATCAGCGGCAAAGATCAGGTCACTGCGATGCTGTTCACCGTGGAAAGCTTTTGCCGTAGCGTCCATGATTCGCCAGAATTCCTCGCGATCAGCCTTCCGGCGCGGTATCGACAACAGTTGCACATCGGTCAGAATCGCCAGGCGCCGTGCGGTGACTTCGCGGTAACGCTGGCAGGCGGCCTCGATCCACTCACGCGCCAGCGACTGATTGGACTGCATCTGTCGCATACGATCATTCACCCGGCAACGAATGCGTTGTTCCTCATCCTGGGGCACACCGGCCATCACCTCGTTGGACTGATCTCCTGCGGCCCGGAGTGCGTGCTTCGCCAACTTATCTTCCAACTTCCAAAGCGAATTGAGAATCGGCAACGCATTGGACATCACAAGCAACAATTGGGTTGGTCCGGGCGTGGGCGCTCGCGCCGCACGATTTAGCAATTTCGAGAGGTCAGGGACAGGTGGTGGGGACATTGTTACTGGCCGATGAACAGCAAGAGCCCTATAGCTGTGTCCTACATGCAATCGGAGAAACTCTAAGCGATCTTTCTTGCAATGGCTATAGGGGCGCTCACGCGGCGTGCTGAGACCGAGGGAGCAAAAGGTACTGGTGTGCTCCATCGTCCAATTTGAAATTCGCTCACGCAGCGCATCATCTACTTCGCGCGCGCTGAGCCAATCAAGCAGGTGGATGTAATACTTCAGACTGGTGAGCGGACTTAAGTGTCCAAGCATTGAAGCCAGCATATACAGGTTGCGCCGTGTTATCGGCTCGGGCGTGCCGAGCAACCTCGGATAAAGCCTAGCTTTCAACGCATTGGCGCGCCCAAGGGTCACGCCACAGCGTTCCAGCCATCCCGTGTCAGCCCCCAGAAGCGCGGGATTGTCTGCAATCGCCATTAGCAAAAAAGTCCAGGT
>CAIKMZ010000014.1 GCA_903828665.1 uncultured beta proteobacterium | reverse complement strand
GAAATTTTGAGGCTTTCGCCTCACCCTTGAATATGCGGCAGACAGCCGGATGCGATCTGTGATATGGCTCGACGTTACGCAGGGCGATGCCAAGGGTCTGTGCGGTGACGTACAGAACTTTCCAAACCGGGCCAATAAACTCGGTGCCAAATAAATGGATGGGGTTGATGATCGCAACCGCAGAGCACTGACCCCACACGAACCCGCAATGAAGTAACCAAGGAGAGCAGATATGCCAGTGTTCGGATCACCCTTTTCAGGGCTGGCAAACGACAGAAAAGTCACGGACGGAGAGCTTGTCAGGGCAATTCGTTTCATGGTGGCCTCAGAGTACGAAGCGACACAGTTGTATCTGCAGCTTGCCGAGTCAACCGACAACAAGCTTGCCGCAAAAGTGCTCAAGGAAATAGCGGATGAGGAACTTGTGCACGCGGGAGAGTTCCTTCGATTGCTGCACGAGCTTGCCCCCGACGAAGCAAAGTCTTATGCCAAAGGGGCAAAAGAAGTAGAAGCAATGATCAAGAAACTGAAGTGACTGGACCTGACTTTTCTCACCGACTCCTTTGGGCACCTTGCGGGCCGCCATGAGTTGCTTCTTTACGGCGTTGAACTGGAGCGCCAGAAAGCCGACTGTGACGAAGACCTGCAATGTGTCTTTTGTAAACCGTCAATTGACTCTTGATCAAGGTAAGTTCAGGCGGCAAAACGGCAATCAACTCGCTTGAAGGCCATTTTCAACCTTTATCCGAACGGTCTCTAAAGGCGCGACAATCGCATCTATTTCATGGAACATGCGGGCTTGGTTCGATAACGTCTTACGCGGCCTTTTCCCGGGTTCGCTGATAAATCGTGCCGGTGAATTGAATTGGCGTTACTACCTCAACATCTGATTTCGACTTTACAGTGTTACCCACGCGTCTAGCCAAGGTAAAGTGCTGCAACTGACCGGCTCCTGTGCAGCGCTAACGGGCACTCACCAAAGGCTGCTCTCAGGAAGCCCAATTCGCAGCGAGCCAACTTTCACTTATAGATCCATCATCCATTCAGCGAACGACGATCATCTGATAAAAGCTGCGGATTTCGGCGAGGGCAATTCGGGAGTTCAAATTTGCTTTTCAGTCGGTGACCAGCAGTCAACTTTCCTGGCACGAGAGAATCGCGAGGTAACGCCTTGCACTGGAAAGGTTGTGAACCCGCATCACAGGTGTAACCGGGTAATGGCAATCGGCCGGTATCTTCATCATGGCCGCGCATTCAAAGTGGTAGCATCAGCCAAAGGCCTTCGCCTCTTTTGACGAGACGCGTTTTGCGAAAGCGGCAGCAGGCGCCGCGCTGGGTAATGGGTTGGGTGATATTGGCTGCGATGGCCATGGTGCTTCCGCCCTGATTGGTTCTGCAAACTGCAGGCTCATTCTGGATTAAGCCCACCGCGTTGAACATCCCCAAAATGGGGGAATTAAGGCCGTCTTAAGATGCTTTCACGCCGTGGCTGCCATAGCGTGAAAGCCCTCAATCCGACAAGTACTGAAAAGGGCGCTGCACGGCGCGGGTGTCCGCGCGCCCGGTACACTCGAGGGGTTTACCCCTACTTTCCAGAAAATGACCTACTGCGTCGCCATCAAACTCAATGCCGGGCTGGTGTTCCTGTCCGATTCCCGCACCAACGCCGGTCTTGACCAGATCAGCACCTTCCGCAAGATGATCGTCTACGAGAAGCCGGGCGACCGCTTCATGGTGCTGTTGTCGGCGGGCAACCTGAGCGTCTCGCAATCGGTGCGCGAGATCCTGCAGATCGAGCAGATCAAGGAGCACGAGGACAGTGACCCGATCACGATCTGGAACGCCAAGAGCATGTTCGACGCCGCGCGCGTCCTCGGCGCTGCCATCCGCCATGTGTATGAGCGCGACGCGGCCTCGCTCAAGCTCGCCGGGGTCGAGTTCAACGTGTCGCTGATTTTTGGCGGGCAGATCAAGGGCGAGGCCATGCGCCTGTTCCAGGTCTACTCGGCCGGCAACTTCATCGAGGCCACGCCTGAGACGCCCTACTTCCAGGTCGGCGAATCAAAATACGGCAAGCCGGTGCTCGACCGCGTCATCACGCCCCTCACGCCGCTGGACGAGGCCGCCAAGTGCGCGCTGGTGTCGATGGACTCCACGCTCAAGTCGAACCTGTCGGTCGGTCTGCCGCTCGACATGGTGATCTACGAAGCCGATACCTTCCAGACTGACAAGGTGGTTTGCATCGACGACGACAACCCGTACTTCCGCATGCTGCACAGCAGCTGGGGACAGAAGCTGCGCGAAGTGTTCGACGCCATCGAAGACCCGATGTGGAACGGCGAGCAAACCGACGTGCCGCTGCTCACGCAGACCGGCCGCAACCGTCCCTTGAAGAAGATCACCACGCCGCAGGAGAAATTGATTTGAGCGTGCCGTCCAAGATGATTGTTTTCTCGCACGCCAACAGTTTCCCCGCCAGCACCTATGGCGTCATGTTCAAGAGCCTCAAGGCGCGCGGTTTTGCGGTCAGCGCGATCGAGAAGTTCGGCCACGACAGCCGCTACCCGGTCACCAACAACTGGCCGCACCTGACGCAGCAGCTGGTCGATTTCACGCGCGCCGAGGTCGATCGTCTTGGTGAGCCGGTCTTTCTGGTCGGCCATTCCTTTGGCGGCTTCGTCAGCCTGATGGCGGCGGCGCTCGCGCCCGAGCTGGCGCGCGGCGTGCTGCTGGTGGACTCGCCGATCCTGGGCGGCTGGCGCGCCACCACGCTCGGCGTCATGAAAAGCGCGCAGATGGTGGGTTCGTTCTCGCCCGGCGCCACCAGCCAGCGCCGGCGCACGCACTGGGCCAACGCCGAGGAGGCGCTGGAGCACTTCCGGCCAAAGAAGGCCTTTGCCAAGTGGGACCCGCTGGTGCTGCGCGACTACATCGCGCATAGCACGCACGACGAAGGCCGCGGCGCCGAGCGCAAGCGCGTGCTGAGCTTTGACCGCGCCGTCGAGACCGCGATCTACAACACCCTGCCCGACAACCTGGACCGCCTGCTGCACCGCCATCCGGTCAGGTGCCCGGTGTCATTCATCGGCGGCACGCATTCGGCGGAGATGAAGCAGGTCGGCATGGAAATGACGCAGCGCATCACGCACGGACGCGTCATGCTGCTCGACGGCAGCCACCTGTTCCCGATGGAAAGACCGGTCGCCACCGCCGCTGCCATCGAGGCCGCGCTGCGCAGCATGCCGTGCGCGGTCTAGGCCGGGCCCCTCAGTCAGCCCAGACGACCAGACCGCTCCAGGCGGTCGCCAGCACCACAGCGCCAAAGAAGATCCGGTAATAGGCAAAGCCGGCAAAGCTGTGCGTGGCGATGTAGCGCAGCAGCCAGCGGATGCACAGCCACGCGCTGAAGAACGACACCACCAGTCCGACCGCGAACAGCGGCACATCGGAGAGCGCGAGCAGGGCGCGCTCCTTGTACAGGCTGTAGACACCGGCGCCGATCAGCGTCGGAATGGCGAGGTAAAACGAGAACTCGGTGGCCGCCTTTCGCGACAGGCCCAGCAGCATGCCGCCGATGATGGTGGCGCCGCTGCGGCTGGTGCCCGGGATCATGGCCAGGCACTGCGCCAGGCCGACCTTGAGAGCGTCGAGCGGCGTCATCTCCTCGACTGCCTGAATGCGCGCCAGCGTCGGGTTGTTGGACTGGCGCCGCTCGGCCCACAGGATGATGAAGCCGCCCAGGATGAAGGTGCTGGCCACCACCACTGGCGTGAACAGGTGCGCCTTGATCGCCTTGCCGAACAGCAGGCCCAGGATCACGGCGGGCAGGAACGCGATCAGCACATTGAGCGCAAAGCGCTGCGCCTGGCGCTGCGAGGGTAGCGCCAGCACGGTGTCGCGGATCTTCTGCCAGTAGACCAGGATCACGGCAAAGATGGCGCCGGTCTGGATGGCGATGTCGAAGACCTTCGCCTTGTCGTCGTCAAAACCGAGCAGCGAGCCGGCCAGAATCAAATGCCCGGTCGACGATATCGGCAGAAACTCCGTCAAACCTTCAACCACGCCCATGACGGCGGCCTTGCTCAACAACGCGATATCCAAAACTTGCTCCCGGGTCAATTCAGAGCGCCGATTGTCGCCGAGCTTGGATTGCGCGAGCGGCGCACGCCGAATTCCGTGGTTCAATCCAGGGGCAAGGCCGCAGCATGGCGGGCCATCCATCGACACAGGGAAGATCAAATCATGAAAAGAGTTCTGGTTCTGGGCGCCACTTTGCTGGCCACCACGCTGACGGCACGGGCGCAGGAGGCGAATCTGCCCTTGTGGGAAGTGGGCGTGTTTGGCGGCACCGCTTCCGCGCCGTCCTATCCCGGCTCCCCCGACCGCAGCGCGCGCACCCTGGTCCTGCCCTACCTGGTCTACCGAGGCGAGGTGTTGCGCATGGAACGCAACAACCTTGGCGCCCGGCTCGTGCACACCGACGATGTCGAGTTCGATCTCGGCTTCGACGCCTCGCTGCCGTCCAACTCGCAGGACACGACCACGCGCCAGGGCATGCCGGACCTCGGCACCCTGATCGAATTCGGGCCCCGCCTTAAGCTCACGCTGGCGCGACCGGCGCCGGGTCAGCGGCTGCGCCTGGACCTCCCGCTGCGTGCGGTGCTGGAGGTCCACAGCGGCGTGCGCCAACAGGGCGCCGTGTTCGAGCCCGAACTGCAATTTGAAGCCCGCGATATCGGCGCCGGCTGGAGCTTGGGCAGCGGCGCCAGCGTGGTCATCGGCGACCGGAAACTGAACCGCTATTTCTACGAGGTCGCGCCGCAGTTCGCCACCGCCGGACGTCCCGCCTACGCGGCGCAGGCCGGACTGATCGCAACGCGGCTGACCTTTAACACCACGAAGGAGCTCAGCCCGGATGCGCGCGTCTTCGGCCTGCTGCGGCTGGAATCCTACGCCGGCAGCGCCAACCAGAACAGCCCGCTGCATGCGCGCTCCGGCGGTGTCTGGATCGGCCTGGGGCTGGCTTGGACGCTGGGCGGCTCGGAAAGTCGCGCCCGCTAGCGTTATCTGGCGCACGGTTTCGTGCGTTTCGTCGCAGCGATGACTACGCGACTGGCTCGAGTCGCGCATGCTGTACTCCGACCACGAGATGGGCGACGCGCTCAACACCGCCGGCATTCGCTGACCGGCCAGGCTTTCCCCGCCGGGCTGCCAGGCGCCGTCGGACTACGCGGCCCGCCCCCGGCGATTGCAGGGCGCTTTCTTCAGGACAGCTTGCAGAAATGCCCCGCCTGCACTGCGCAAAGCCCTGATTCTGTTTTACGATGCGGCATCAGCAATCAATGCCCTCGCCATGCACGATTTACCGACTGACTGGAGCGCCTTGTGCGCCGTCATCTTCCTGCTCGGAATGCGGCATGGCTTTGATGCGGACCACCTGGCCACCATCGATGGTCTGACGCGCCTGAGCGCGCGACGCCAGCAGTGGTTTGCGCGCTACTGCGGAACGCTGTTTTCGCTCGGGCACGGCGTCGTGGTCATGGCCATCGCGCTGTCGGTCGGCCTGCTGAGTCAACGCTGGACGCCGCCGCAATGGCTCAACGCGTTCGGGGCCTGGACGTCCATCATCCTCTTGTTGTCTCTGGGCATTGCCAACCTCCATGCAATGCTGACGGCACAGCCCGATCGTCAAGTGTCACTGGTCGGGTTCAAGAGCCGGATCCTCGGAAGAATCCTGCAAGTCAGCAGCGTCTGGGGCGTCGGTGGGGTGGGCGCGCTGTTCGCGCTGTCGTTTGACACCGTCAGCCAGGCAGCCCTCTTCGCCGTCACGGCGACGCAGTATGGCGGCGTCTGGCATTCCGCCATGCTGGGACTGCTGTTCGTTCTGGGCATGCTGGTCACGGATGGCTTAAACGGCTGGTGGATTTCACGCCTGATCGCGCGTGCCGACCAGATCGCCCTGATGGCGTCGCGCATCATGAGCGCCGCGGTCGCCACCGTCAGCCTGCTGATAGCCGGGTTGGGCATCGGCAAGCTGGTCTCGCCCCTGATCCAGGATTGGAGCGAAGGCAAGGAACTGGCGTTCGGGGCCGTCGTGCTGGCCGTCATGCTTGCGAGCTACCTCACAGCAAGTACCTTGGCCAGGCTCTCGGCCAAGGCCGCGCTCAGCCGACAGGAGCAGGACGGCTGAGCGCAACGCGCCTGCCCTTTGCTCAAACGATCCAGGTCGAGGCCGCGTAGGCCATGCTGCGCGTCGGCAGTTACATCACCACCGCGTCAGCCGGACCGGCGCAGGCGGACAGGCCGCCTTGCAGTTGCACCCGATCGCCCTGACGGCTCAGCGACGCCGTCCACATCCGGCCCTGATCGACCGAGTTTTAGAGAAGGCGCAAGGCCGACTGCCAGGCATCCTTGGTCCAGCTCGCGCGCAGAACAAGGTTGCCGCAGCACAGACTCGACGCCAAGCTGAAGGGCGTTGCCCATCAGCGCAAAGGCCGTGACCACGGCAAGAAAACCGGCTGACATCCTGGGTGTGAACTGAAACTTCATTTTGGAATCTCCCTTAGTTGGATGAAAAGCAAAACAACGAGAACGGACGAAAGCGTATGAAATGGGCGCCGGGCACGCACCCGGATTGCGACAAAAAGCCCACCTGCTGGCGCGAAAGGCGAAAAATGCGCCGTGAGAATGCGTCACTCGCGCCACATGCCTCGTGGACAGGCGAAGGTGCCGTCTAAAATCAAACGCATGAGTTCAACCACATCGCCTGATTCCGCCGCCGTCGAACACAAGCCCAGCAACTTCCTGCGCCAGATCATCGAGCAGGACCTGGCCAAAGGCACGTACGCCACCCGCAAATGGGGCGGCAGTCCGGGCGACGCCGCGCACCACGCAGCCGGCCAGAGCGATCCGTCCAAGATCCGCACCCGTTTTCCGCCCGAGCCCAATGGCTACCTGCACATCGGCCACGCCAAGAGCATCTGCCTGAACTTCGGCTTGGCGCGCGACTATGGCGGCGTCTGCCACCTGCGCTTTGACGACACCAACCCGGAGAAGGAAGACGTCGAGTACGTCAACTCGATCCGCGACGCCATCAAGTGGCTCGGGTTCGACTGGAACGGCTCGCCCGACGCCGAGCCGTATCAGGCCAGCGACTACTTCGACTTCATGTACCGCGCCGCCGAGTACCTGATCGAAGCCGGCCACGCCTACGTTGACGAACAGAGCGCCGAAGAGATCCGCATCAACCGCGGCGACTTCGGCAAGCCCGGCACCGACAGCCCGTTTCGCACGCGCACGCCGGCGCAGAACCTGGCGCGCTTTCGCGAAATGCGCGCCGGCGCGCACGAGGACGGCGCCATGGTGCTGCGGGCCAAGATCGACATGGCCAGCCCGAATATCAACCTGCGCGACCCCGCCATCTACCGCATCCGCCGCGCCACGCACCACAACACCGGCGACAAATGGTGCATCTACCCGATGTACACATTTGCGCACCCGATCGAGGACGCTCTGGAGCAGATCACGCACAGCATCTGCACGCTTGAATTCGAAGACCAGCGCCCGTTCTATGACTGGCTGCTCGAACACCTGATAGAAGGCGGCCTGCTGGCCAGCCCGCCACCGCGCCAATACGAGTTTGCGCGCCTGAACCTGACCTACGTGATCACGAGCAAGCGCAAGCTCGCGCAACTGGTGTACGACCACCGCGTCAGCGGCTGGGACGACCCGCGCATGCCCACCATCGTGGGCCTGCGCCGGCGCGGCTATACGCCCGAGGCGATGCAGCTGTTTGCCGAGCGCATCGGCGTCACCAAGAGCGACAGCTGGATCGACTATTCCACGCTCGAAGGCTGCCTGCGCGAAACGCTCGACGTCTCGGCGCCGCGCGCCATGGCCGTGCTCGATCCGATCAAACTGGTTCTGTCCAACTGGGACGAGCTCATGGGCGCCGGCACGCTCGACGCCTGCACCGCGCCGCTGCACCCGCACGTGCCGGAGATGGGCCAGCGCGAGTTCAAGATCGGCAAGGAACTCTGGATCGAGCGCGGCGACTTCGAAGAAACGCCGCCCAAGGGCTTCTTCCGCCTGTTCCCGGGCAACAAGGTGCGCCTGAAATACGGCCACGTCATCGAGTGCACCAGTTGCAGCAAGGATGCCGACGGCAAAATCATCGAAGTGCAGGCCCTGCTGGTTCCCGACACCAAAAGCGGCACACCGGGCGCCAACGCCGTCAAGGTCAAGGGCGTGATCACCTGGGTTGCCGCCGCCGACGCGCTGAGTGCCGAAGTGCGCCTCTATGACCGCCTCTTCACCGACGCGCAGCCCGACGCCGGCGGTAAGGACTTCCTCGAATGCCTGAACCCGACCAGCCTCAAGGTCGTCCAGGCCGTCGTCGAGCCCTCGCTGGCAACCGCGAAACCGGACGACAAGTTCCAGTTCGAGCGCCTGGGCTACTTCGTCGCCGACCGCGCTGATCACACCAGCGCGAAGCCGGTGTTCAATCTGGCGGTTGGCTTGAGGGATGGGTGGGGGAAGTAATTCCCCTTGAAAAGGGCCCACGTTGCCCGCAACTGTGTTCATTGCTGAAGTCATTCTGACGACAGCAATTCTTCAAATTTCCAGGAACAACAACCATGTCTGATCTACTGCAAAAACTCCAATGGCGCTACGCCACCAAGAAAATGGACCCGTCGCGGGCCGTGCCACAGGAAAAAGTGGATCGCATCCTCGAAGCGGCGCGTCTGGCGCCGACCTCCAGCGGGCTGCAGCCCTACGAGATCATCGTCGTCACGAACAAGGAAATCCGCGAGCAAATCAAGCCCAAGGCCTGGGGCCAGGGGCAGATCACCGACTGCTCGCATCTGCTGGTGTTTGCCGCCTGGGATACCTACACGGCCGAGCGCATCAACCACATGTTCGATCTGACCAATGCCCAGCGCGGCGGCAGCAACGAAGGCTGGGAGAACTACCGCAAGATGCTGCTGGGCACCTACCCGGCGCGCGACGAGCGGACCAACTTTGAGCACGCGGCGCGTCAGGCCTACATCGGCCTGGGTGCGGCGCTGATCGCTGCCGCCTACGAAGAAGTGGACGCGACGCCGATGGAAGGCTTCGACGCCAAGGCGCTCGACGAGATCCTGAACCTGCCCGCGCGCGGCCTGCGCAGCGTCGCGATCCTGCCGCTGGGCTACCGCGAAGAAGACAAGGACTGGCTCGTCAACCTCAAGAAGGTGCGCCGTCCACGCGAGGAGTTTGTCACCGAGCTGAACTAAGCGCGGCGACGAAGGCATGGCAGCTATGCGGGCCATGGATTGCGGACTTGGTCCGCAATGACAATTTCCCGGACTGTCATGCCGGACCTGATCCGGCATCCATTGCGGCGCTGACATGGATTGCGGGTCAAGCCCGCAATAACACTGGAGGCGCCGTGAAAACGATCCGTCGATAATCGCCGGCATGAGCATTTCCCAATCCCTATTACCCCTTGGCTGGCAGCACTATCTGCTCGGCGGCCTGTGCATCGGCGCCGGCGCGGCACTGCTGTTCGTCATGACCGGGCGCATCGGCGGCATGAGCACGGTGTTTTCCTCGACTTGGTCGTATCTGCTGCGCCGGCCCTTCTTCCAGCAGCGCCGCTTCGTCGATTCGCGCGGCTGGCGTCTGGTCTATGCGGCCGGGCTGATCCTGGGTGCGCTGGTCTGGTGGCTCGGCTTTGCCGGCGGCAAGCCCGAAGCCACGTCAGTGCCGGTGTGGCAACTGCTGGTGGGCGGCTTTTTTGTGGGCTACGGCGCGCGCCTGGGCAATGGCTGCACCTCCGGGCATGGCATCTGCGGCCTGGGCTCGCTGCAACTGCCCTCGCTGCTCGCGGTGCTGACCTTCATGGCCACCGCCTTCCTGACGGCCAACCTGATCGCGAGGGTTTTGTCATGAACACGGGTCGTGTATTGGCCACGCTGGCCGCGGGCATGCTGTTCGGCTTCGGCCTGTCGTACGCCACGATGATCCGGCCCGAAGTGGTGCTGAGCTTTCTGCGTTTTCAGGACTTCGGCCTGATGCTGGTGATGGGCGGCGCTGTGGTCGTCGTGCTGCTGGCCTACAAGCTGGCACCGCGCCTGCTGACGCGGCCGCTGCTGGACGACCACTTCCACGAACACCCGAGCGTCTGGAACCGCGACACGGCTGTCGGCGCCGCGCTGTTCGGCGTCGGATGGGGCTTGTGCGGCGTCTGTCCGGGCCCGGCCATCGCGGGCCTGGGCGCCGGCAACTGGAGCCTGCTCTGGGCCCTGGCGGGCATTGCGCTGGGCGCACTGGTGCAGGGTCTGCGCGCCAAATGAGCGAGCTGCCCTGCAGCGCCGCCGCCGAACGCAACAAGCAAGCGATAACCGGGAAGCTGCGCGAACTGCTACCGGCACAGGGCAGCGCGCTGGAGATTGCCTCGGGCACGGGCCAGCATGTGGCCTGCTTTGCCGCCGGCCTGCCGCAGTGGACCTGGCAGCCAAGCGACTACCAGGCCGGCGCCCTGCACGTGATCGCCGCGCGCATCGAACATCAGGCACCGGACAATGTCCGCGCGCCACGGCAACTCGATGTCACGAGCGCACCGTGGTTTGCCGACCTTGAACCGGCGCCGCGCTTCGACCTGATCTTCTGCGCCAACATGCTGCACATCTCCCCTTGGGCGACCTGTGCCGGCCTGATGCAGGGTAGCGCCCGGCATCTTGCGCCTGACGGCGTGCTGATCACGTACGGGCCGTATCTGGAAGACGAGTTCGTCACGGCGAGCAGCAATCTGGAGTTTGATCGCAGCCTGCGCGCGCGGAATCCGGCGTGGGGCATTCGTCGACGCATGGAGGTCGAGGCGCAGGCTGCGAACGTCGGACTGCGCCTGTCGGCGCGGCATGCCATGCCGGCCAACAACCTGCTGCTGGTCTGGCGCGTCGCGCCCGACCTGAACTGACTTATTCCGGTGCGACTTCGGGTGGCGCAACGTCCATGCGCGCGGCGCGCCCGAGCGTGCTGTCGATGAGGCGATTGAGCTTGTCGGCCGCACCCGTGACGCAAAGGTACAGGGTCTGCGCGTGCTCGGTCACGGCCAGTGGTTGGCGGCCCTGCAAGCGGACCTCCATGACGCAGCGCTTGTCGTTGCCGCCGCTCTTGTGGCCGTTCTCGTCACCGAGGTGGACTTCCACGCGCATGATGTGCGCGCTGTGATCGCTCAGCGCGTTCTTGATCTCGCCGGCAGCCCATGTCACAAGGGCCTCGTGACCTTCGATGTGATGGTCGGTATGGATTTGGATTTGCATGACTCATTATTCGCCTATATTGGTAGTCGTCGCGCGCACTAAATGAATCTTTACGTGAGTTACATCAACTGAAAGCCACCCATGAAAGCCATCTGGAACAACACCGTCATCGCCGAGAGCGAGGACACCGTCCTGGTCGAGGGAAACCACTATTTCCCGGCCAGCGCGCTCAAGCGTGAATTCGTCACCTTCAGCAACCACCGGACGAGCTGCGCCTGGAAGGGCCAGGCCAGCTATTACTCGCTGCTCATCAACGGCGAACTCAACCCGGACGCCGTCTGGTACTACCCGGATCCGAAACCGGAGGCCGCCATGGTGCGCGACCGTGTCGCGTTCGGCAACAGCGTCAAAGTCGCGCCATGAGCGCCCTGCCCGCGCCGCAGGTGCTGGCGTTCGATGTTTTTGGCACCGTGGTGGACTGGCACAGCGGCATTGCATGCGAGGTGCGGGCGCTGTGCCCGGGCGTGGACGGCGGCGCCTTCGCGCTGGCCTGGCGCGCCGGATACCAGCCGACGATGCAGCGCGTGCGCTCGGGCGAGCTCGGCTGGACGCGGCTGGACGAACTGCACCGCCTGATCCTCGACAGCATCCTCGATGACTTCGGCCTGGCCGACCTGAGCGAGGTGCAAACGCAGCACCTGAACAAGGCCTGGCACCGGCTCGACCCCTGGAGCGACGTCGTGGCCGGCTTGCAGCAGCTCAAGACGCGCCACACCATCTGCACGCTGTCCAATGGCAACATCGGCTTGCTCACCAACATGGCCAAGCGCGCCGGCCTGCCTTGGGATTGCGTGCTGTCGGCCGAAGTCTTTCGCGCCTACAAGCCGGACCCCGCAACCTACCTTGGCGTCGCCCGCGTCTTCGATCTGGCGCCGCAGCAGGTGATGCTGGTGGCCGCGCACCATGAGGACCTGGCCGCAGCGCGCGCCTGCGGGCTGCAGACGGCCTACATCGAACGTCCCTTTGAGTTCGGCCGCGCACAGCCGAAGGATGTGTCACCGGTTGCGGCGAACACGCGGCACGCGCGTGATTTCCTGGCGCTGGCCGATCAACTGGGCTGCTGACTTCAGGGTGCTGCCGTCTCGGCGGCGATCTGGCGCAATGCCTGCGCGAACACGGCCGCCGGCTGGCCGCCCGAGATCAGGTGCCGCTCGTTGATGATGACAGCCGGCACCGAGTTGATGCCGTGGCTGGTGAAGTACGTCTCGGCTTCCCGCACCTCGGCGGCAAATTCATCACTATCCAGAATCGCCTGGGCCCGCGCCACATCAAGGCCGGCCTGCGCCACGGCCGCCAGCAGCACCGCGTGCGATTCCATGTTCTCGCCCCGGCTGTGGCAGGCCGCCAGCAGCGCCTTCTTCAGCGCGGTCTGGCTGGCGGGCGATTCGAGCCCGGCCCAGTGCAGCAGACGGTGCGCGTTGAAGGTGTTGTAGATGCGACCGCGCCCTCCGGCGTTGAAGCTGAAACCGACGTCGGCGCCGCGCTGGGCGATGGTGGCGCGAATCTGCGCCTGCTGCTCCGGTGTCGAGCCGTACTTTTGCGTGAGGTGCTCGGCAATGTCCTGGCCGCCGGAGGGCATCTGCGGGTTCAGCTCGAAAGGCTGGAAGTGCAGTTCGGCGCTGAGCTCGCCCTGTAGCTGCGCCAGCGCCTGCTCGAGTGCTGACAAGCCGATGGCGCACCAGGGGCAGGAGATGTCGGAAACAAAATCGATTTTGAGGGATTGGGTCATGGTCTGGCTCATTCAACGGTCCCGAAACGGCCGCTGAGCAGTTCGGGCAGGCGCGCAATGCCCATCTTGAAGCCGCAGGCCTGGGCGTGGCCGCCACCGCCCATGCTCTCGGCCAGCGGGATGCAGTTGAAGCCGCGCTGCGCGCGCAGGCCGGCCTTGACGATGCCATTCTTCTCGGCACTCCAGATCAGGGCGAAGGTGCCGCTGCGCTCGCTCAGGATGTCGCCGACCAGGCTGTGGAACGCGCCCGGCGCATTGACCATCAGGCCGGTCACGCCGTTGAAGACCAGCGACTGCGCGCCGTCGGCGATATCGCGCGCGAGCTTGCTGAACTTCTCGTCCATGGCATCGCCGCGTTCGACATAAGCGGCCAGCGCCGCGGCGTCAAAGCCGGCGATCTCGCGCCAGCGCGCCAGGTCGAACGACTCCATGTCCAGTGCGGCCAGGAAACCCGCGCTCTCGGGGTACTGCCAGACCCAGATGTCCCGGTCTTCGATGAAGCGCACCATGTCCGGCAGCGCCTTGTCGCCCTGGAAGAACTGCCAGGCCAGGCGCGCGCCCGACTTGTGCATGTCGAAGTGCACCACGCCGGCACGGCAGGCAAAGCCGACCAGCTGGTCGGCTGCGCTCTTGTGGTGATCGAGCAGCACCAACTTGGCCGCACGCTGCTCGATCTGGCGCAGGATCTCGGCGGGGAACGAAAAATCCAGGATGTAGACCGCGCGGCCATCGAGCGCCGGCAGGTCCTCAATCGTCTTCACATCGCCATGGTCGAGCGCCAGAAGCTCGGCCTGGCCGTCGTAATAGAGCCACGCCGCCAGCGCTGATGCAAAGCCGTCCGGACAGCGGCGACCGTGGTAGATCACCAGCGGTTGCGGGTCGTTCTTGTCCGGGCCGATCGGCAGATTCAGAGCAGAGCTGGTGTTATTCATTCAAGGCCAAAGTCGTAGTTAGGGGCGATGGTAGCTGATGGCGCAAATACAATGCGGCCATGAGTGACTCTGGCGCTGCGCCCTTCTTCATCGCCCGGGTCGAGCCCGAGGGCGCGCAGTTCGACGCCTGGCCGCAGCAGCCGCTGCTGCACTCGCTCGAGGCCGGCGGCATCGACTGGCCCAGTTCCTGCCGCAACGGCACCTGCCGCACCTGCATCGGGCATCTGGTGCAGGGCGATGTGCACTACCGGATCGTTTGGCCGGGCCTGAGCGCCGAGGAAAAAGCGCAGGGCTGTGTCCTGCCCTGCGTCGCATTTCCGGCGTCCGATCTGACGCTGGCGCGCGGCGGTTTATGAGTTGCTGGCGCGCAGCGGCCGCGGGATCTGCTTGAAGCGGATCTTGCGGTCGAGTTCAATCGCGTCCTTCTTGACCTGACGCTCGGCGTCGAGCTTCTTCCCGGCGGCCAGCCACTGGGCAAATTCGTCTGGCGTTTCGAGGGTGATGCGCCCGATCGCCGCCGCGCGGAAGTCGTGGATCACGATCTCGGCAGCCTTTTGCAGGTTCACGCGCTGGCCGCCCTGCAGCGCGCCGCGCTTGCGTCCGATCGCTTCGAGCAGCTGCTCGTCGCTCAGGCCCGCGACCTGATCAAGCTTGAAGCGCGCCGCCAGCAGCGCCGGGTACGCGTCCTTGAGGTAGTCCAGCAGTTCCAGCGCCACCTCTTCCTCGTTGAAGGCATTGCGGCCGATGGCGCCGCTGGCCGCCAGGTTGTAGCCGCTCTTGGCCACGATGATGCGCGGCCACAGCATGCCCGGCGTGTCGTAGAGATAGAAGTCGTCGGCCAGCAC
The DNA here is from genome assembly GCA_903828665.1 of uncultured beta proteobacterium. Taxonomy (GTDB): domain Bacteria; phylum Pseudomonadota; class Gammaproteobacteria; order Burkholderiales; family Burkholderiaceae_C; genus Rhodoferax. The sequence goes on along the minus strand of CAIKMZ010000014.1, from coordinate 27,100 downwards.
GATGCGCTGCTCGGTCTTGGTGATGCCGGCCTCGTCGCCGGTCTTGGCCGCGCGCTTGCCCTTGAGCGTGTTGATCAGCGTGGACTTGCCCACATTCGGAATGCCGCAGATCAGCACGCGCATCGGCTTGACCATGCCGCCGCGATTCGGCGCCAGCTCGAAGCAGGCCTGCGCCAGCGCCCGGGCCGGCGCGCTGACGCTGGCGTCGAGCGCGAGCGCGCGCGTGCCGCTCTGAGCGTTGTAATGCGCGAGCCACAGCGCGGTGCGCGCGGGGTCGGCCAGGTCCTGCTTGTTGAGCACCTTGAGCGCGGGCTTGGCCGCCGTGAGTTCGGCCAGCATCGGATTCGCGCTGGAGCCGGGCAGGCGCGCGTCGAGCAGCTCGATCACCACATCGATGTTCTTGATACGCTCGACGATGGCCTTCTTCGTCAAATGCATGTGCCCCGGAAACCACTGAATCGCCATGTCGTCCTTGTTGCTTGCGTCGCTACCGCGTGCCGACTGCCCGGCACGGGCTGAGCGCATTATGGGTCAGGCCGGCAGCGCCTAAACTGGGCCCTTGTCAAAACACGCACGTCACCTTCCATGACCCACGACGAAATCATCCGCCAGTTCAACCTGCACCGCCCGGCCTGCATTCAGACGCTCAACGGCAAGGTGCTGGCGTTCTCGCCCGAAAAAGGCGAGCTGTCCATGCAATTCGAGCCGGGGCTGAACTGCTGCCACTCGGTCGATATCGTGCAGGGCGGCTTCATCACGGCGATGCTCGATGCCGCCATGGCGCATGCTGTGCTCGCGGTCGAAAAGTTCCAGGTCCAGGTCTCGTCGATCGACATCAACGTGAGCTTTCTGCGCCCGACGCGCGCCGGCAAATACGTCGCCGTCGGCAGCATCGTCAAGCTCGGCAAGACCATCGCCTACCTCAAGGCCGAGCTGTTCGACGCGCAGGGCGAATTGACGGCCAGCGCCACTTCCTCGGCCTATTTGAGCCGCAAGACCGAGAAGAAGTCAGTCGGTGACGCGGGCGCGTAGCGCCTTGGTTTCCGAGCGCTGGCTCTTGGCCGCGCGCGCCCGTTGCCTGGAGCCATAGCTGGGCTTGGTGGCGCGCCGCGTCTTGGGTGGCACGGCCACGCTGTTGACCAGTTCGTGCAGACGCAGCAAGGCGTCGAGCCGGTTCATCTCCTGCGTGCGCTGCTGCTGCGCCTTGATCACGAGCACGCCGTCCTTGGTGATGCGGCTGTCGTGCAGCGCCAGCAGGCGCTCCTTGACGTCCGGCGGCAGCGAGGACGCCGGGATGTCGAAGCGCAGGTGAATCGCCGTCGAGACCTTGTTGACGTTCTGCCCGCCCGCGCCCTGCGCGCGGATCGCCGTCAGCTCGACCTCGTCCTCGTTGATCTGCAGCACGGGCGCGGTGGCGTCGGCCATGAGGGATTGCCTCAGGCCTGGAGGGCCTCTGCCTCTGGCGCCGTCAGGTAGCGCGCGACAAAGGCTCCGACCGAGCTGGCCGGCAGCGGCAGCCAGACCGTGTGGCCGCTGCCCGGCGCCACGGTCATGGCCTGCGCCTCGGTGTTTTCCATCTGCGTGAGTTGCACATCGGTGTTGCCCGCAGGCTGGATGATCTCCAGCCAGTCGCCGACGGCGAAGCGGTTCTTGACGATGACCTCGGCCAGACCGCGCACCGGGTCGAACGAGACCACGTCGCCGACGTAGAGGCTGCGGCCGGACTCGGAATAACCGCGCAGGTAGTTCTGCGTTTCCTGCGGCGTGTGGCGCTGGAAGAAGCCCGAGGTGTAGCCGCGGTTCGCCAGGCCCTCGAGCTGCCCGAGCAGGGCCGGATCAAGCTCGCGCCCGGCCACAGCGTCGGCGATGGCGCGGGCATAGCTCTGCACGGTGCGCGCCACGTAGTACGGGCTCTTGGTGCGGCCCTCGATCTTGAGCGAGTCGACGCCGATCTCGACCAGGCGCTGCACGTGCTCGATGGCGCGCAAGTCCTTCGAATTCATGATGTAGGTCCCGTGCTCGTCTTCCTCGATCGGCATGTAGCTGCCGGGTCGCTGGGCCTCTTCGATCACATAAACCTCGGCGCGTTCGCGCTCGGCGGCGGCCTGCGGCGCCAGGATGTCGCCCGACGCATCGACCACGCCGGGTTGCGTCTTGTAGTCCCAGCGGCAGGAATTGGTGCAACTGCCCTGATTGGCGTCGCGGTGGTTGAAATAGCCCGACAGCAGGCAGCGCCCGGAGTACGCAATGCACAGCGCGCCGTGCACGAAGACTTCCAGCTCGGTATCCGGGCATTCCTGTCGGATCTGCGCCACCTGGTCGAGCGAGAGTTCACGCGACAGGATGACGCGCGCCACGCCAACGCTCTTCCAGAAGCGCACGGCGGCGGAATTGACGGTGTTGGCCTGCACCGAGAGGTGAATCTCCACTTCGGGCCAGGTCTCGCGCACCATCATGATCAGGCCGGGGTCGGACATGATCAGCGCATCGGGCTTCAAGGCAATGACCGGCGTCATGTTCTGCACATAGCCCTTGATCTTGTTGTCGTGCGGGATGACGTTGGAGACCAGGTAGAACTTGTTGCCGAGCCGGTGCGCCAGATCAATGCCCTGCCCCAGCAATTCGAGGCTGCCGAAGTCGTTGTTGCGCACGCGCAGCGAATAGCGCGGCTGGCCCGCATAAATGGCGGTCGCGCCGAAGGCAAACGCCGTCTCCAGCATCTTGAGCGATCCGGCAGGCGCCAGCAGTTCAGGGGTTTTCAAAGTCATGGCCGGATTATCGATGCTGTCGTGTTCCGGACAAGTTGCAAGGCCATCCATGGCGGACAATGGCCGACCCGTGAAAACCAAATACTTTGCGCAGCTGATTGCGCTGTCCGCCCTGTGGGGCGCCTCCTTCATGCTGATCCGCATTGCCAGCCCCCTGCTCGGCCCCACTGTGCTGGCGGCCCTGCGCATCGGTGTGGCCACGCTGACGCTCACGGTTCTTATGCGCGCCATGCAGCACCGCTGGCCGCTCAAGCACTGGCGCGAGCTGGCCCTGCTCGGCGCGCTCTCGGTGGCCTTGCCCTTCCTGCTGTTCGCTTGGGCCGCGCTGCAGTTGCCGGCCGGCTACAGCGCCCTGCTCAACACCACGGCCGTCCTGTTCGGCATCTTCTCCGCGGCCTGGCTCAAGGAAGACACGCTGACGCTGCGCAAGCTCGTCGGCTGCGCCTGCGGCTTTGCCGGTGTGGCGCTGATCGTGGGGCTCGGCCCCGTCAAGCCTTCGCTGCCGGTGATTCTGGCGGCGCTGGCCTGCGTCGCCGCGTCAGCCTGCTACGGTATTTCGACGCCCTTGATGAAGCGCGCCATCGGCCGCATGCAGCCGCTGGAGATCGCCGCCGGCATCCATGCCATGTCGCTGCTGATGCTCACGCCCGGCGCGATCTGGAACTGGCCGCAGGCGCAGTTCACCCCGGTAGCACTCGCCGCAGTGGCCGTGATGGGCGTGGTGACCTCCGGGCTGGCCTATTGGCTGCACCTGCGCATCCTGGTTCATGTGTCGCCGGTGGCGGCGATGAGCCCGACCTTTCTGATCCCGGTCTTCGGTGTCAGCTGGGGCCACCTGTTCCTCGGGGAGCAGCTGAGCAGCGGCATCTACCTCGGCGGTGCGCTGGTGCTGGTGGCCAGCGCGCTGGTGACCGGCTTCAACCCCTGGCGCCAGGCGCTTGACGTGGTGGATGCGGAACTCTGAAGCGGCAAGCCGCCACGGCGAGGCCATGGATTGCGGGTCGGAGCCCGCAATGACAAAGCCCCTCGGAAAAATCAATCAACAGAGGCCTTGATCGGCTTCAAGCCGACCGCGACATCGCCGCACTGGGCCCGGTGATTGAGCGCGTGCTCGATGACGACGAGCGCCAGCATGGCTTCGGCAATCGGCGTGGCGCGGATGCCTACGCAGGGGTCGTGCCGGCCCTTGGTGCTGACCTCGGTCGGCTGACCCGCCGTGTCGATGGAGGCGCGCGGCGTCAGGATCGAACTGGTGGGCTTGACGACGATCGAGACTTCCAGGTCCTGCCCGCTGCTGATGCCGCCGAGCACGCCGCCGGCATTGTTCGCGGCAAAGCCCTGCGGTGTGAGTGAATCACCATGCGTGCTGCCGCGCTGCGCGACACTGGCAAATCCCGCGCCGATCTCGACGCCCTTGACTGCATTGATGCCCATCATGGCGTAGGCGATGTCCGCGTCCATCTTGTCGAACAGCGGCTCGCCCAGGCCCACCGGCACATTGCTGGCGCAGACGCGGATGCGCGCGCCGCAGGAGTCGCCGGCCTTGCGCAGCGCTTCCAGGTAGCTCGCCAGCGCGGAGACATCAGCGACCGGCGCGAAGAACGGATTGGCCGGCACATGGTCCCAGGATTCGAAGGCGATCGGCAGTTCGCCGATCTGCGTCATGCAGCCGCGAAAAACGGTGCCGTAGCGCTCGAACAGCCACTTCTTGGCCACCGCGCCCGCTGCCACCATGGGCGCCGTCAGACGCGCGCTGGAGCGGCCACCGCCGCGCGGGTCGCGAATGCCGTATTTCTGGAAATAGCTGTAGTCGGCGTGGCCTGGGCGAAACGTCGCGACGATGTTGCTGTAGTCCTTGCTGCGCTGGTCGGTGTTCCTGATCATCAGGCAGATCGGCGTGCCGGTGGTCTTGCCTTCATAGACGCCGCTGAGGATTTCCACGGTGTCGGGCTCGTTTCGCTGCGTCACGAACTTGGAGGTGCCGGGGCGGCGGCGGTCGAGATCGCCCTGGATGTCGGCCTCGCTGAGCAGCATGCCCGGCGGGCAGCCGTCGATCACGCAGCCAATGGCCGGGCCGTGGGATTCACCGAAATTGGTAACCGCGAAAAGATGTCCGAAGGTGTTGCCGCTCATGTAGCGAATTATCCCAGAGGATTCATCTGCCGCACTGTCAGCGATGCGCCGGGTTGGCAACGCCGCTTTGCGTGCGGCGAACCGGCGCGGGCTGGGCAGTGGCCGGGCGTGGATCAGCCACCCGCCCATGACCGGATAATGGGCGCCTGTCACAAAAACAAAGGAGCACCATGCCCGGCTACTCGGACCCCGGCTTTGACACGTTGTCGCTGCACGCCGGCAGCGCACCCGACCCGGCCACCGGCGCGCGCGCCGTGCCGATCCACCTGACCACGTCCTTCGTCTTCGAATCGAGCGAGCACGCCGCCGCGCTGTTCAACCTGGAACGCGCCGGCCACGTCTACTCGCGCATCAGCAACCCGACCAACGCGGTGCTGGAGCAACGCGTCTCGGCGCTCGAGGGCGGCATCGGCGCCATCACGACTGCCAGCGGCCAGGCCGCGCTGCACCTCGCCATTGCCACGCTGATGGGCGCGGGCGCGCACATCGTGGCCTCGACCGCCCTCTACGGCGGCTCGCAGAACCTGCTGCACTACACGCTGCGCCGCTTTGGCATCGAGACCACGTTCGTGAAGCCCGGCGACATCGACGGCTGGCGTGCCGCCGTGCGCCCCAACACCAAGCTGTTCTTCGGCGAGACCGTCGGCAACCCGGGCCTGGACGTGCTCGACATCGCCACCGTCTCCGCAATCGCGCATGAAGCCGGCGTGCCGCTGCTGGTGGACTCGACGCTGACCTCGCCATGGCTGATCAAGCCGTTCGAGCACGGCGCCGATCTGGTGTACCACTCGGCGACCAAGTTCCTCAGCGGCCACGGCACGGTGATCGGCGGCATCGTCGTCGACAGCGGCGCGTTCGACTGGGAGAAGTCGGGCAAATTCCCAGAACTGACCAGCCGGTATGAGGGCTTTCACAACATGGTGTTCAGCGAGGAGTCGACCGTCGGCGCCTTCCTGCTGCGCGCGCGCCGCGAAGGCCTGCGCGACTTCGGCGCCTGCATGAGCCCACACTCGGCCTGGCTGATCCTGCAGGGCATCGAGACGCTCTCCTTGCGCATGGAGCGCCACATGAGCAACACGCGCAAGGTGGTTGAATTCCTTGCCGCCAACGCCTTCGTCTCGCGCGTCGGGCATCCGATGCTCGAGAGCCACCCGAGTCACGCGCTGGCGGCCAGACTGCTGCCGCGCGGTGCTGGCTCCGTGTTCAGCTTCGACCTGAAGGGCAGCCGCCAGCAGGGCAAGAAATTCGTCGAAAGCCTCAAGGTCTTCAGCCACCTGGCCAATGTCGGCGACTGCCGCAGTCTGGTGATCCACCCCGCGAGCACGACGCACTTCCGCATGAGCGACGAGGCGCTGGCGGCCGGCGGCATCACGCAGGGGACGATCCGCCTGTCGATCGGTCTGGAAGACGCCGACGATCTGATCGATGACCTGAAACGCGCCCTGAAGGTCGCGGAAAAGGCAGCTGCATGATGAAGATCGACGTCAAGGGACACAGCACATACTGCTACACCGGCGGCAAGCCGTTCGACGCGGCCAAGCCGACGGTCATCTTCATCCACGGCGTGCTCAACGACCACAGCGTCTGGATCCTGCAGACGCGCTTTCTCGCGCACCACGGCTGGAACGTGCTGGCGATCGACCTGCCGGGCCACTGCCGCAGCGCCGGCACGCCGCCGGCCAGTGTCGAGGACGCGGCCGACTTCATCCTCGCGCTGATGGATGCCGCAGGATTAAAGCAGGCGGCGCTGGTCGGCCACAGCTTTGGCTCGCTGATCGCGCTGGAGACGGCCGCGCGCGCGCCACAGCGCGTCAGCCACCTGATCCTGGTCGGCTGCGCCTTCCCGATGAAGGTCTCGCCCGTGTTGCTGGAGAACTCGGTGACCAAGCCGATGATGGCGATCGACCTGGTCAACACCTTCTCGCACTCGACGCTGGCGCCGCCGCCCTCCACGCTCGGCCCCGGCACCTGGCTGTACGGCGGCTCGCGCGCGCTGATGAAGCGCGTGCTCGCGAGCAACACCAAAGACAAAGTGTTCCACATCGGCTTCAAGGCCTGCAACGACTACCGCAACGGCGAGGCCGCCATGGCGCTGGTGACGGCGCCCACGCTGTTCCTGCTCGGGCGGCAGGACCAGATGACGCCGCTCAAGGCCGCGCAAGCGCTGATCGACAAGGCGGCGCACGCCAAGATCGTGCAGCTCAACGTCGGCCACCAGCTGATGACTGAAGACCCGGACGGCGTGCTGTTTGCCATCCGTGATTTCCTGACCACCTGAACCCATGAATTTCAAAATGAAAAAACTCGATGCCAGCGCCACGGGCGTGTACCTGATCGCCGTGACCCCGTTCTGCGACGACGGCTCGCTCGATCTGGCCAGCACCGACCGCATGGTCGATTTCTACCTCGGCTGCGGTGTGACCGGCCTGACCATCCTGGGTATCATGGGCGAGGCCAACAAACTGACGGCCGAAGAGTCGCGCATCTTCGTCAAGCAGGTTCTGGCACGCGTCGCCGGACGCGTGCCGGTGGTGGTCGGCGCATCGGCGAGCGGCTTTGCGGCGATGCGCGAGCTCACGCAAAGCGTGATGGAACTCGGCGCAGCCGGCGTCATGGTGGCGCCGGCGCCGACCGTGCGCAGCGACGACCAGATCGTCAGCTACTTCGACATGGTCAGCGAGACGCTTGGGGCCAACGTGCCCTGGGTGCTGCAAGACCACCCAGTCTCGACCGGCGTGCAGATGTCGACCGGCGTGATCCTGCGCATCATCAAGAATGCCGCCAACTGCGTGATGCTCAAGCACGAGGACTGCCCCGGTCTGGCCAAGCTCTCCGCCATTCGCGCCGCCAGTGAGCGCGGCGATGTGCGGCGCGTCGCTATCCTGACCGGCAACGGCGGCGGCCTGTTCCTGCCCGAAGAACTCGCGCGCAGCGCCGACGGCGCCATGACCGGCTTTGCCTATCCCGAGATGATGGTCGAGGTGTGTCGCGCCTTTGCCGCCGGTGATCAGGAACGGGGGCACGACATCTTCGATGCCTACCTGCCGCTGGCACGCTACGAGCAGCAGGCCGGCATCGGGCTGGCGGTGCGCAAGCACATCATGGCGGAGCGCGGCGTCATCGCCAGCGCCGCCATCCGCAAACCCGGGCCCAAGCTGTCGGCTGCCGACATCGCCGACATCGCCCTGCTGACTGCGCGCCAGACGCGGCGACTGGCCGAGATCGGCTGATCCGGGCACCTGGATTGCGGGTCGGAGCCCGCAATGACACAACACCCAAGTCACAGCACGTCATCAAGCGTGAGCGAATTCCAGCCGCCCTTGAGCCACAACTTGTCGACCGCCGCGTCGCGTCCCAGCAGCAGCTGTTGCAATAGCGGCGCCAGCGGCGTCGTGACCGGGTCTGCCAGCAGCACGTAGCGCGATTCATCGGGGGCTTCGCTGTCGCTGAGTTGCTGCACCCAGTCCAGCGCGGCCAGGGTCTCGAGCACCGGCTCGAGTTGCAGTGCATCGACGCGCAGCGCGCCAACCAGTTCGGCCATGCGCAGGCCGTGCGCCGCTGTAGCGCGCGCCTGGCGCAACTGCTGCAAGGTCTCCAGCGCCAACTGGAACGGCCAGCCGGGCGCGTCACCGCGGCGCAGGGTCGTCGCGAGCAGACTGGGCAGATAGGCCGCAATCACCGCACCCCAGAGCACGATGACCCAGGCCGTGTAGATCCAGATCAGCAGGATCGGCACCGTGGCGAAGGCGCCGTACATCAGCGAGTAGCTCGGCACCTTGCTCAGATACAGGGTCAGCAGTTTCTTCGCCACTTCGAGCCCGGCTGACACGAACAGGCCGCCGGCCCAGGCGTGCGACCATTTCACCTGGACATTGGGCACGTAGTGGTAGAGCGCGGCCATGCCGCCGGCCATCAGGAAGAACTGCAGCGCATCGAGCAGCAGGGCGATGCCGCCCGGCATCCCGCCAACGACGCCCTTCGACGCCGAAATCGCGTAGGACATCATGGTCAGGCTCATGCCCAGCAGCAGCGGCCCCACCGTCAGCGTGGCCCAGTACACCAGCAGGCGCTGTCCGAAGGGACGGTGCGTGCGCACGCGCCAGATGCTGTTGAGCGTGTGGTCGATCGTGAACACCAGCGCCAGCGCCGTCACCAGCAGCAGCGCGACACCGGCGCCCCCGAGCTTGCTGGCCTGGCCGGCGAACTGCGTCAGGTAGCCCATCACCTGGCGCGCGATGTTGTCGGGAATCAGGCTCTCGAGCAGCCATTTCTGCAGCACGACCTGAAACTGCGCGAACATCGGAAAGACCGTGAAGATCGCCAGCGCGACCGTCGCGAACGGCACCAGCGCCATGGTGGTGGTGAACGTCAAACTGCTGGCGCTCAGGCCTAGGTGGTCCTCGCGGAAGCGATCGCGCAGCGTCAGGGCCGTGCTTTTCCAGGGGAACACGGTAAGTTCGGCGAACAGGGTTTCAAGGCGCTCGATCCACTTCAGGACGGGTGTGGGGCGCTGTGGGGATGACGGGCTCATGGCCGCTATGATGCCATTCCCATGCACACCGATCCAAAACATCCCTCCCCCCTGGTTGCCGCAAGCCGCGTTCTGGCGGTCGGCAGCCTGCTCGGGCTGATCGTGCTCAGCCTGCTCTGGGAGCTGTGGCTGGCACCGCTGCGCCCGGGCGGAACTTGGCTGGCGCTCAAGGCCTTGCCGCTGTGTGTCCCGCTGGCCGGGCTACTAAAGAACCGGATGTACACCTACCGCTGGGTCAGCCTGATGGTCTGGCTCTATTTCACCGAGGGCGTGGTGCGTGCTTACAGCGATACTGCGCCGGGCAACTGGTTCGCGCTGGCCGAGACGCTGCTGTGCCTGAGCCTGTTCACCGCCTGTGCCCTGCATGTTCGCCTGCGACTGACGGGCCTGAAGGAATCCATTTGATGCAAACCCTGCTGGAAGATCTGCGCGCCATCGTCGGCAGCGCCCATGTGCTCACCGATGGCGACCTCAGCGCCTGGGAGCAGGACTGGCGCAAGCGCGAGCGCGGTCGCGCCCTGGCTGTGCTGCGGCCGGGCTCGACCGACGAAGTGGCGCGTGTCGTCAAGGCCTGCGCTGCCTATGCACAGAGCCATCCCGATGCCGGCCTGAGCCTCGTGCCGCAGGGCGGCAACACCGGCCTGGCGGTCGGCAGCACGCCGGACCCATCCGGGCGCCAGATCGTGCTGAGCCTGCAGCGCCTGCACGCCGTGCGCAGCCTCGATGCCAGCAACCTGACGATGACGGTGGAGGCCGGCTGCATCCTGCAAAGCCTGCAGCAGGTGGCGCAAGCCGCGCAGCTGCTGTTTCCGCTGAGCATGGCGTCCGAAGGCAGTTGCACCATCGGCGGCAACCTGGGCTGCAATGCCGGCGGCACGCAGGTGCTGCGCTACGGCAACACGCGCGATCTGTGCCTCGGGCTCGAAGTGGTGACGGCGCAGGGCGAGGTCTGGAACGGCCTGTCGGGTTTGCGCAAGGACAACACCGGCTACGACTTGCGCGACCTGTACATCGGCTCCGAAGGCACGCTGGGCATCATCACCGCCGCCACGCTCAAGCTCTACCCGCAGCCGAGCGCGCGCCTGACGGCCTGGGCCGCCGTGCCCTCGGTGGAGCACGCCATTGCCCTGCTCGCGCTGGCGCAGCGGCAACTGGGCGCCGACCTGACGGGTTTCGAACTCATGGGCCAGTTCGCGCTTAGTCTGGTCGTGAAGCACTTTGCGCAACTGCGCGTCCCCCTGTACCAGGAGACGCCGTTTTGCGTGCTGCTGGAGAACTCGGACCATGTCTCGGAAGCGCATGCCCGGACGCAATTCGAACACCTGCTGGAACTGGCGTTCGAGCAGGGCTGCATCAGCGACGCGGTGGTGGCGGAAAACCTCGCGCAGGCGAGCCAGCTCTGGCACATCCGCGAGAGCATTCCGCTGGCGCAGCCGCTCGAAGGCCTCAACATCAAGCACGACATCTCGATACTGATCTCGAGCATGAGCGAATTCGTCTCCAGCACCGACGCGCTGCTGCAGCAGGCGATTCCCGGCGTGCGCATGGTCAACTTCGGCCACCTCGGCGACGGCAACCTGCACTACAACGTGCAGGCGCCGCCCGACATGGACCCGGCCCATTTCCTGCGCGAGCACGAGAAGCAGGTCAACACCGTCGTCTTCGATTCCGTGGCGCGCTTCAAGGGCTCGATCTCGGCCGAGCACGGCGTGGGCGGCCTCAAGGTGGCGCAACTGGAGCAGTACAAGTCGCCCGTCGCGCTGGACCTGATGCGCGCCATCAAGCGCGCGCTCGATCCGCAGAACCTGATGAATCCCGGGCGCGTACTGCGGCGGTGACCCTGACCGAAAAAATTCGATAATCGACCGACATGACCCATCCCATCCGTTCCCAATACGAAGATTTTCTGCGCCATGTGGACACGCACGGCGTGTTCAAGCCGGATCGCACCGGCACCGGCACCAAGAGCGTGTTCGGCTACCAGATGCGCTTTGACCTCAGCGAAGGCTTTCCGCTGGTGACGACCAAGAAGGTGCATCTGCGCTCCATCGTCCAGGAACTGCTCTGGTTTCTGACCGGCTCGAGCAACAACAACTGGCTCAAGGAGCGCGGCGTCTCGATTTGGGACGAGTGGGCGCGTCCGGACGGTGACCTCGGTCCGGTCTACGGCGTGCAGTGGCGCAGCTGGCCGACACCCGACGGCGGCCACATCGACCAGATCGCCGAAGTCATCAAGACGCTCAAGACGAACCCGGACTCGCGCCGCATCATCGTGAGCGCCTGGAACGTGGCCGATCTCAACAAGATGGCGCTGATGCCCTGCCACGCCTTCTTCCAGTTCTACGTCGCGCCCTCCGCCGCGCCCGGCGAAAGGGCCAAGCTGAGCTGCCAGCTCTACCAGCGCAGCGCGGACATTTTTCTCGGCGTGCCCTTCAACATCGCGAGCTACGCGCTGCTCACGCACATGCTGGCGCAGCAGTGCGACCTGGACGTGGGCGACTTCATCTGGACCGGCGGCGACTGCCACATCTACAGCAACCACCACGAGCAGGTGGCGCTGCAGCTGGCGCGCACGCCCTATGCGTATCCGACGCTGCAGATCAAGCGCCGCCCGCCGACGCTGTTCGACTACGAGTACGAAGACTTCGAGATCGTCGGCTACCAGTGCCATCCGGCCATCAAGGCGCCGGTGGCGGTGTGATCAAGCGCAGCCAGTTGCTGGCGCTGGTGGCGCTCACGCTGATGTGGGGCGTCAACTGGCCGATGATGAAGCTCTCGCTGCGCGAGCTCACGCCGTTCTACTTTCGCGCCATCACGATGAGCTGCGGCGCGCTCTGGCTCTACCTGTTCTACTTCGCCCGCGGCGTGCGCATGCTGCCGCGCGGCAAGGAGTGGCGTTCTGTCGTGCGTCTCGGTCTGCCCAACATGCTGGGCTGGCACACGGTCTCCATCCTGGGCGTCAAGGAACTGGCCTCCGGGCGCGCTGCCATCCTGGGCTTCACGATGCCGATCTGGACGGTCCTGATCAGCGTGATCTTCCTCGGCGAGCGGCTGACGCGCCGCGTCGCCTTTGCCGCCATCGCGGTCGCCATCGCCATCTCGCTGCTGAGCTCGGTGGAGTTCACGGCCATCGCGGGGCATCCGATCGGCATTCTCTGGATGGAGATGGCCGCCCTGCTCTGGGCCATCGGCACGCTGATGATGCGCCGCGCCCACCTGACACTGCCGGTGGAAGCACTGACGGTCTGGATGATGGTGCTCTCCAGCGCCTGCCTCTGGATCCTTGCCTGGGCCAGCGAGCGAGCGCCGGACTGGCAGTTCTCCAATCGCATGTGGGCCAGCCTGGTCTACGGTATCTTCATCAACTACGGCTTTGCCCAGGTCATTTGGACCGTGCTGGCGCGCAACCTGCCGCCCGCCACCAGCGCCATGAGTGTGATGGCCGTGCCGATGGTCGGCACGCTCAGCGCGACGCTGATCGTCGGCGAATGGCCGCACTGGCAGGATTTTGCCGCCCTCGTATTCGTTGCGGCGGCGATCGCGGCAGTGCTGCTGCCGAGCCGGAAAGTGACAGGAAACGCATGAAACTGCATCTGATCTTCGCCCGCGCCGCCAACGGCGTCATCGGCTTCAAGAACACCCTGCCCTGGCACTTACCGGAAGACATGGCGCACTTCAAGCGCCTCACCATGGGCTGCCCCGTGATCATGGGGCGCAAGACCTGGGATTCTCTGCCGGTGCGCTTTCGTCCGCTGCCCGGTCGCCTCAACATCGTCGTGACACGCCAGGGCGACTGGCAGGCCGAGGGTGCGCGGCGCGCCGACTCGATGGCACAGGCCTGCGCCCTGTGCCCTGCTGACAGCAATGCCTGGGTCATCGGCGGGGCCGAAATTTACGCCCAGGCCTTGCCTATGGCCAGCACAGCCGTCGTGACCGAGATCGACGCCGAATACGAAGGCGACGCTTATGCGCCACAATTCGGGCCGCAGTGGCGGGAGGTTGCGCGCGAGCGCCACGTCTCGGGCACCGGTTTGGGTTTCAGTTTTGTCACCTATCAAAACAAACAAGGAGTTTGAAATGTCTGAAGATGGATTTCACGTGCACGGTCCGCACGACCACGAGATCGAGCACGCGCAACAGGGCGGCCACGGCGGCGAACAGGGCGGCATGATCAACCAGATCGCCATGTTCACCGCCATCATCGCCACCATCGGCGCCATATTCGGCTACATGGGCGGCGCCACGCAGGCCAACGCCGGCCTCTACAAGAACAACGCCGCGATCAAGAAAACGGAAGCCTCGAACCAGTGGAATTACTTCCAGTCCAAGAGCACCAAGCAGTCGCTGGCCGAACTGGCGCGCGATCTCTCGAGTGCCGATACCAAGGCCAAGTACCAGGACAAGGTGGACCGCTACGAGAAGGAAAAGAACGAGATCAAGGCTGTGGCCGACAAGCTCGAAGACGAAGCCACGCAGTGGGACAAGCAGAGCGATGAGCAGATGCACCAGCACCACCGCTGGGCCCAGTCCACGACCGTGTTGCAGGTCTCGATCGCCTTGGCCGCGATTGCCCTGCTGACGCGCAAGAAGTGGCTGGAAGTCGCGATGTTCGGCGCCGGCGCCATCGGCATCGTGGTCGGCGCGCTGGCCGCATTCCACCTTTGACGAGCGCGATGCAGGGTCAACGCCTGCGGCACTGGCTGCAAGGCTTGCTGGCGCTGCTGTGCGCGCCGATGGCCCTGGCGCAGACCTTGTGGGGTCCGCTGCAGCCCGGCATGACCGAGGACGAACTCAGGGCCGCGTTGCCGCAGGCCGTCAAGCTCAGGCGCGCGCTGAACCTGCCCGGCGGTGTGCGCGGCCTTTGGCACCTGCCTGACACGCCGATGGCTGGCGGCCGGTTTGATTCGGTTTTCTATTTCAGGTCCGGGCGGCTATGGGAAGTGGCGCAGACGCTCAGCGCCGAACAGGCGAACTGCGATCTGGCGCCGACCTACAGCACGGTGCTATCCCTTCTGACGACAAGCTACGGGCCGCCGCGCACGGCACAGGACACCGATACACCGGGCACAACCGCCGAAACCGGTTACTGGAGCCAGGCCGGCATCGACATCACCGTCCTGCACAGCCGCGCGCTGAACCGCTGCCTGCTCCGGATCAGCTACAAGCCGCAGGTGCTGGCGGATGCAAGCGAGCTTTGAACACGGCCTGCCCGTCGCCTTAACAGGCATTAAGCCGCCGTTAAGCGTGCGCGACTAAATTCCGCCCAGGTGCTCAAACACCTGCACTGTATCCCTCCTAAGGCGGTGCTAAACCCCGGCCCAATCCGCCGGGGTTTTCTTTTGCGCGGCCCCTCCACTTTTGCGGGCAAGTTCTTAGAACAGGCCCGACGCAATGTTGATCGTCAGCGCAACCAGGGTGGTGTTGAAGAAGAACGCGAGCACGCAGTGCACCATGCCGGTCCGGCGCATCTTGCGGCTGGTGAAGCTGACGTCCGCCGTCTGGCCGGAGGTGCCGATGACGCTGGCGAAGTACAGGAAATCACCGTAATCGGGCGGATGGCCACCGGGGAAATCGAGGCCGCCGTGCTCGCCGTGCACTTCGGTCACGTAGTAGTCATGGGCATAGTGCAGGGCAAACATGACCTGCGTGAAGGCCCAGGACGTGACGATGGTGAGCGCGGCCAGCGCGATATGGGCATAGCGGATGCTGCCGTGCATGTCCTTGACCACGGCGAGTTGCGCCACGATGGCGCCGATGCACATGATGGCCGCCGCGATCACCAGCACCAGCACGGCAATGCGACCTTCATCCTGCTGCAGCGCGCGCGTGCGCATGCGCTCGTGCGTGGACCAGAACATGAGCCGCCCTGCCAGCACCAGATACAGTCCGGCCCCGACGTTCCAGCCGATGATGACGCGCGTCATCGTGCGCTGCGCCAGCGAATCCGGCAACAGGAACGCCGTGAGCACGCCGATGACCAGGCAGATCAGCAGGCGCGGGCGCGCCATGACCAGACGGATCAGCCACGGTTTGGATTGGTAGGGGTGAACAGGTGTTGTGGTCATGATGTCTCCAGGGATATCGCTTGTGGTTTCGGCCGGTCCGACGCGCCGTCGCGCCGCCCAGCATAGCGGACGCGCCGCCGTTGCGTTGGCCAGCCGGTCCGGCACGGCAACAATCTTTACCGTGGATTCACCGAATTTGCACCTATTTCGCCGCTGCCGGTATCATCATTCATGCACGAACATTTCAAGCAAGGGAAGATCATGAACAAGCTGCTTCTGTTGTCTGCAAGCCTGCTCGCCAGCGGCCTGTGCCTGGCGCAGGAAGTCGGGCGTGTCGTTTCATCGAGCCCCATCGTTCAACAGGTCGCCGTGCCGCGACAGGTTTGTAACAATGACCAGGGCTGCACGACGCAGACCTTTTATGAGAATCGTCCGATCGCCTACACGGTGGTCTACGAATACGGCGGCAAACAGTACACGGTGCAAATGCCGAACGATCCCGGCCCCAGCGTGCAACTGCAGGTCACGCCGCTGGCCGCCGGCTCGTCGTCGGCGCCTGCAACCGTGACCTACGCAGCGCCGGTGTATGGCGCACCGGCCTACGTGGTGACAGCGCCGCCACCGGTCTATTACGACTATGGCGGCTACACGACCTACTACGCCCCGCCGAACTACCTGCCATTGGCTGCATTCCTCGGGCTGGGCCTGGTGATCGGCAGTCACAGCTACGGTCACGGCCACGGGCATTGGCGCTGAAATTGGCGCACCCGCGGGGGCTGGCCCGGCGTGGGACGGCCCGGCGTTGCGGCCGGCTTGATCAGGCGTCGGCTGCGCTGGCCTCCACGCGCGGCTTGCCTTCCAGGGCGCGCGTCACATCGCGCCGATCCAGACCGTACATGTCGGCGAATTCCGCCACCGTCTTGCCGCTGGCCGCGTAGGCCGTGCGCAAGGCTTCCTGGCGCGCCAGCGTCTGATCGAGCTCGGCAAAGGCGTCTTCCAGCGCCGCTGTGGAGTCCGTGTCGCGCGTCTGCACCCGGGCCAGATAGTCCTGGCGCGTGAGACCCGAAGCCTCGAACGCTGCCAGCAACTGCGCGCGCAGTTTGGGCCGCAGGTCTTGGGCCGCGCGCGCCTGGCGCCGGCGGAACAATTCCAGAATCGCCCAGTAGACATGCTCGGGCGCCACCGCTTCCACCGCGACCCCCTGCAGATCGTGGCGCGGCTTGCCGGCGGCAACGCATTGCAGGTAGCGCGTCGAACGCGTATGCACGCCCAGAGCCGCCTTCAGCGCGTCGCGTGGGAAATGCTCGGGGTGCAGCGCCAGCAGTTCCTGAAAGATGCCCAGCTTGAGCGGCAGGAACTCGGCGCCGAACAGGTTGGGATAAAGCTCGAACAGCTTTTCCAGCACCGGCTGCACGGGCGGCGTACGGTCTCGCTTGCCGGCCACCGCGGCGGGCGCAGGCGCCTCTGCCACTGCCGCTGCCACCGGCTCAGGCACGACCGCAGCGGCGGCCGTCACGGTGTCGATTTCAGTCCCGGTCGTCATCACAAATCCAGACCGATGAATTGCGCCAGCGCCGGCGTGTCCATGGCGCCCTCGCGGCTCACGGTCTGGCCGGTCTTGATGTTCTTGGCCACCACGAACGGAACGCCCTCCGCGCCGAAACTGGTCAGCAACTGGCTGTTGGCGGCGATGCTTTTCTCGATCTCCGGCGCAATGCTGCTGGAAGCCGATATGCCGCCCTTGCCGGCCAGCAGCGAGGCTTCATGCTCGCGCATCAGCGCCGCCGGATCGGCCGCCGTGAGCAAGGCAGCGCCTTGCGCCACGCTGATCGGGCTGCCCATGCGCACCGGAATCCAAACGAACTTGACCTTGTTCTGCAAGGCGGTCGACGCCTCCCACAGGCGGCCGCAATGCGGGCACTGGGTGTCGAAGAACACGTAGACCACGTTGGCGCTCATCAAGGCACCGACCGTGAAGCCCTTGGCCTGCGCCACCACCGTGGGGATCGCAATTTCCTGCCGGCCGACTGCGGCCGGCTGCGAGGCATCCTGCGGCGAGCAAGCGCCCAGCAGCAGCACCGACAACAGCGATGAAGAAAACAAATGACGGAATTTCAAGGGGCACCTCTTTGCACTGAGCGCTGGCCGAAGGAAGAATCGGCCACTAGCGGGGCCCGCATCTTACCGTGGACGGGCCAGCAGCGCGGCGGCAGGCAGCAGCGGCCACGCGAGCGCACGGCCGCGCTGGCATACTCGGGGGCAGTGAACGATGCAAACACCTCCCCGCAAGCCCCGGAATCCAACGGCCGCACCGATCTGCACGCGCTGACCCTGGCTTGCCGCGCCGCAGCCGGGCATTTCGATGAACTGCACGGCGCGGCCGACCCCGACGGCGCGCTGACCGAAGCCTGGCAGCAATTCTTCGACGATTTGGCCGACAAGGGCGCGCCTGAACTGAACCAGCGCGCCGTCAACCTGGCGCGCCAGATCCGCGACAACGGCGTCACCTACAACGTCTACGCCGACGAGGGCGGGCCGCAGCGGCCCTGGTCGCTCGACCTGTTCCCGCTGCTGATCGAACACGAAAACTGGCAGCAGATCGAAGCCGGCCTGCTGCAGCGCGTGCGCCTGCTGGAGCGGGTCATGGCCGACGTCTACGGGCCGCAGGAACTGTTGCAGCAGGGCTGGCTGCCGCCAGCATTGGTCCAGGGTCACCCGGGCTACCTGCGCGCGATGCACGGCGTCAAGCCGGTCGGCGGCACCCACCTGCACATCGCGGCCTTCGATCTGGCGCGCGGGCCCGACGGCAACTGGTGGGTCGTCGGTCAGCGCTGCCAGGCACCGTCAGGCTTCGGGTACCTGCTGGAAAACCGGATCGCGATCTCGCGCCAGTTCGCGCAGGCCTTCCAGACCCTGCCGGTGCAGCGCCTGGCGGCGACCTACCGCGCCCTCATGGACAGCATGAAGAAGATGAGCCCGGCCGGCGCCGACCAGCACCTGGCCCTGCTCACGCCGGGACCGTACAACGAGACCTATTTCGAGCATGCCTACCTGGCGCGCTACCTGGGCCTGACCCTAGTCGAAGGATGCGACCTGCTGGTGCGCGACGAACACCTGTATCTCAAGACCCTCAAGGGCCTGGTGCCGGTGCATGGCCTGCTCAAGCGGGTCGACGACGAGTACCTCGACCCGCTCGAGTTGCGCTCCGACTCCACACTGGGCGTGCCGGGCCTGCTGCAGGCGATCCGCGCCGGCAATGTGCTTGTGGCCAATGCGCCGGGCTCGGCTTTTCTGGAATCGCCCGCCCTGCTTGGCTTTCTGCCGGCGCTGGCGCGCCATTTGCTCGGCGAAGAGCTGATGCTGCCGGCCCTGCCAACCTGGTGGTGCGGCGAACGCTCGGCCATGGAAGAGGCCTTGCCGCTACTGCGCGACAGCGCCATCAAGGCGACCTACCCCGGCTCGCCGCTGCTACCCGGACTGGACGGCGTGCTGGGGCGGACCTTGTCGGCGCGGGAGATCGACGAATGGGCCGGGCGCATCGCGCTGCAAAGCGATGACTACACGGTGCAGGGCAGCGTGCCGCTGTCGCAGATGCCGACCTGGCAGCCCGGCAGCACCGATGCTGACCGCGGCGAGATGCTGGCACGCTCGGTGATGCTGCGCGTCTTTGTCGTCTCCGACGGCCCTCGGTCCTGGCGCGTGCTGCCCGGCGGGCTGGCCCGCATCGCCGGCGCGACCAGCGAGACCGCCTCGATGCAGAGCGGCGGCAGCAGCGCCGACGTCTGGGCGCTCACAAACGGCGCCATCGACGAGACGAGCCTGCTGCAGCCGCAGCTGACGCCGGCCGTGCTGACACAGCGCACACGGCTGGTGACGAGCCGCGCCGCGGAAAATCTTTACTGGCTGGGCCGCTACGCCGAACGCGCCGAGAACGCCATCCGGCTGGCGCGCCTGACGCTCGAATGCCTCAATGGCGAAGAGCAGTCATCGCCTCCCCTGCTCGACTGGCTCGGCAAGATGGCGCTGGCCAACACCCTGGTGCTGCCGGGGGTGCCTTCGCCGACGCAGGCGCGCCGCGTCTTCGAGCGTTCGCTGATCGCCAACCTGGGCAGCAGCGACGGTGCGACCAGCGTCGGCTATTACCTGCGCGCACTGCGCATGACCGGCTCGGTGGTGCGCGAGCGCCTCTCGCAGGAGCATTGGCGCGTGATGGTGCGGGCCGAGGAAGAGTTGTTCGCGCGCTGCGGCGAACACGCAGCCGAGGGCGACTATTCTTCGTTCAAGGCCCTGCTGGTGCTCAAGAACACGAGCGACCACATGGCCGCCGTCACCGGCGCGCAGACCGATCGCATGACGCGCGACGACGGCTGGCGGCTGCTGAGCATCGGCCGCCATATCGAGCGCCTGGGCTTTCTGTCGGCCTCGCTGCTGGCCGGTTTCCAGAGCGGCTCGGTGCATACCGCGGGCGGCTTCGAGGCCATGCTCACGCTGTTCGACTGCACCATCACCTTTCACGCCCAGTACCAGCAAAGCCGCGACCTGGCCGCGCTGATCGATCTGCTGGTGCTGGACCGCGAGAACCCGCGCTCGCTGGCCTGGGTCGCGCACACGCTGCGCGGCCGCCTGGCTAAGCTGGCCGGCGCCGCGCCCGACGAGTTGGGCAACCTGTCCTTGCGCGTGCCCAACCCGCTCACCTGGAATCTGGCCCACCTGTGCGAGACGCAGCCGCTGGCCAGCGACCCGGCGCAGGAAGGGGAATGCCATTTCGCCCTCAACGACCTGCTGCTGCAGTGCACGGCGGCAGCCTTCCACCTGTCCAACGAGATCAGCAGCACCTATTTCACGCACTCGGGCGAGACCAATCAGAGCATGGGGGCCTGATGCGACTACAGATCACGCACCAGACCCGCTACGACTATGCGCCGGCCGTGGAGACGGCCCAGCACATGGCGTATCTGCAGCCCGTGGGTAACCGGCACCAACGCCTGCTGAGCCACGTGCTTGACATCAGCCCGACACCGGCACAGATGACCCAGACGCTCGACGTCTTTGGCAATCCGCGCTGCTTCTTCGCCTTGCAGACGCCGCACACCGTGCTCGATGTGGTGGCGCACAGCGTCGTGGCCACCTGGACGCGCAGCCTGCCACCAAGCGCCCTGCCCTGGGAGCAGGTGCGCGAGCAGTTCCGCTACCGCTCCGGCGCACCGTTCGACAGCGCCACCGAATTCGCCTTTGCCTCGCCCTTTGTGCCGCGCCAGACCGAGTTTGCCGCCTACGCCCGGCCCAGTTTTGCGCCGGGTCTGAGCGTGCTGGCTGTGGCCCAGGACCTGATGCAGCGCATCCACACCGATTTTGTCTATGAAAGCGAGAGCACGCAGATCAACACGCCGGCGCTGCAGGCGCTGGCCCAGCGCAAGGGCGTGTGCCAGGACTTCGCCCACATCATGATCGCTTGCCTGCGCACCATGGGGATCGCGGCGCGCTATGTCAGCGGCTATCTGCTGACGCAACCGGCACCCGGCACCGTCAAGCTGCGCGGCAGCGACGCCTCGCACGCCTGGGTCGCCGTCTATGCCCCCGATCTGCCGCCGGGGGAGCGCTGGTGCGATTTCGACCCGACCAACAACCGCGCCGGCTGGCACGCACCGGGCGAAGACTACGTCACGCTGGCCACCGGGCGCGACTTTTCCGACGTCTCGCCGCTGCGCGGCGTGATCCACGGCGGCGCCAGCCACACGCTCACGGTCGGCGTGACGGTGGAGCAAATCGCACCGAACGCCGCCAGCGACGCACCGCCCGCCATGCAGCAGCAGAGCCAGCGCCAGGGCCCGTTGCCCGCCGGCAGTTCGTCACAATCACAATCACAAACTCAATCGCCGGGCCCGGGCCGCAACGGCTAGGCGCCGCACCCATTCCAACCCATCGTCTGAAGGAAACACCATGAGCATCTACGCCAAGCTGAAAGCACTCGACATCACACTGCCACCGGTCGCCATTCCGGCCGCCGCCTATGTTCCCTTTGTGCAAACCGGCAAGCTGGTTTTCCTGAGCGGCCACATCGCGAAGAAGGACGGCAAGCCCTGGGTCGGGCAACTGGGCAAGAACATGACGACGGCCGAGGGCAAGGCCGCGGCGCGCGCCGTCGCCATCGACCTGATGGGCACGCTGCATGTCGCCGCCGGCGACCTCGACCGCGTCAAGCGCATCGTCAAAGTCATGTCGCTGGTGAACTCAACCGGCGACTTCACCGAGCAGCATCTGGTGACCAATGGCGCGAGCGAGTTGCTCGGCGAAGTGTTCGGCAACGCCGGCGCGCACGCCCGCAGCGCCTTCGGCGTGGCCCAGATTCCGCTGGGTGCCTGCGTTGAAATCGAGCTGATAGCGGAACTGGTCTGAGGCGCACGGGGCGTTCAAGAAAACATGGCCCCGGCCGATGGCGGGCCGGCTCAGGCCGGAACCCAGCGCACGCCCACTGGCTGGCCGACCGCCCCCGAGTAATTCCAGCACCAGCACCAAGCCGAACCATCGCTGGCGATGCCGCAGGTGGCTGCGCCACCCGCGTCGAGCGCGCGAAACACCAGTGCGCCGCTGACGCGCACCGGCGCCGCCCTGACAGCCGTCGTGCCGTCACCCAGCTGACCCCCGAGGTTCTCGCCCCAGCACCAGGCGCCGCCATCCGCTGCGACACCGCAGGCATGCGAGGTGCCGGAGCTCAGCTGTACGAACTTCGGCCCTGCCACCGGCTGCGGCGTGACGCTGGAGGCACTGGGGTCGCCGACGCCGAGCACCGATCCGCTGCCCCAGCACCAGGCCGTGCCGTCCGCCTCGCGCGCGCAGGCATGCATCGCGCCCGCACCGATCTCCTCAAACGCGCGGTCCCCGCCGACTGCCACCGGGCTCGTCGAACTGCCGGAGAAGAGACTGCCGAGCAGCGGGTACGACACCGTCAGCCAGCACCACGCGTGGCCTGCGGCATCGAGCGCACAGGCATGCAGATCGCCCACGGCAATCTGCTTGAGCGCCAGCCCCGGCACCACCTGGCGCAGCGTGGACGGCGAGTCCGCGCTCCAGCACCATGCGCTGCCGTCGGCCTTGACGCCACAGGCATCGCCGCCGAACGTGCCGACATCGATCTGCACGAAGCGGTCCGTGCTGGCGCCAACCGACGTCGGGACCGGTTGCGGAGCCAGGTCGTTGACCCCGCCCCAGCACCAGGCGCGCCCGTCGACGGCCAGCGCGCAAGTCGTGAAGCGGCCGCCGTCGATGGAAGCCAACGCCGGTGTGCCGCCCACTGCAAGGGGAACCGAAGAACAGGCAAACACGTCATCATCGCCGCAGGCGGCACGCGACGCCGAGGCAAGCTGCCCGGCGTCGTTGAGCCCCCAGCACCAAGCCTGGCCTGCCGGTGTGAGCATGCAACTGTGGCCGTGACCTTGACCGATGCGGTCGAAGGCCGGAACACCCGTCAGCCGCGCGGGAACCGGCACGTCGTAGGCCGCGCGCACCACCTCGGCACCCCCGCCACAGGCGGCTGCGACAAGACCGGCCATCAAGGCAAGCAGGGCTGCACGCATGGCGGGCGCTATAGACTGGAAGACCAGACGCGGGATGCGAAGTGGGGCATGAATTTGGTACATCAAAACGCCCCCTTCAAGACAAGTTCATGGGCATGGCACCCGCCAATCAGTCTTTGACGCAGCTGAAATCCGTGCCCGTGTGTTCGTAAAGTTCCGCTTGCGCGGTCGGCCGGGCCACAAGAACCGGATAAAAGCCGCGTCCGAACAGAGCAGGGTCCACGTCGAAGCGGACGAACAGATCGTCGCCCGCAGTCATCTCGACCTCCAGCTTCTCCTTGAAATAGGCAAGCCTGACGTCGTGCTTGCCCGGCGCCACGTCAATGGTGTTCGCCGTGCCGGGACGCAGCGCCCCGTAGATCGCGTTGTCCACGACGATGTCGGGCGGCAGGCCCATTCCTTTCGGCGCTGTTCGGTAGATCCAGATTCGGCCTTTGCCCACTGCCAGCTTGGGAACGCACCAGAATGACGGGTCGCGCTCCTTTGCCGATGCTGCAGGCTGTTGTTGGTCGACGGCACATGCCGAGAGCAGCAGCAGAGGCAATAGACAGGTCAAGGCTCGGTATCGCATGGTTATTCATTCTCCGCGCAAATCCATGCTGGTCAAGGCACTCTCACGCCATGACTGAGCTTGAGCCCGGAAAAAAGAACATCCGCTTGATGATTCGCAAACGGAAAAGGAAACGCACAGGCGCGCCTTCCTGCCTGTGCGGCGCCCCTCAAGCGTCCTGGCAAGGCATGCCTGAGCCGCCCTCGGCGAGCCTTGCTTGGCATACCGATTCAAGCGTCGTCCAGGCTGCCGTGAAGTCGAAATCTTCGATCTGCTCGGCGAGCCGGCCAAACGCTTCGGGAAAGGCCGAGCGCAGCAGTTCGGCGTTCGCCGCAAACAGATTACTGGCGGCGAAATTATCTTGCGCCAGCAGCGCAGCCAGCTCGCTCGTGAGGGCTGCGAGCCTGGCTGCATCGACGGCCACAGGCGCACCGTCCGCTTTCCGCAGTGGCAGTTTTGTTTCCAACTGGCTGATCAGGGTCGCGAGCGCCCCGGCAAATTCCCGGAGCCGCTGCTCGACCAGCGCGCGCGCCTGACGCTCCCGGATCGTGCGTTCCAGTTCCGCGGCCGCGTCCTGCAGGACGCGGCCGCCCAGGGTGCCAGCGACGCCCTTGACGGTGTGCGCCAGACGCTCGGCATCAGCCCAGTCGCCATCGAGCGCGCTGCCAATTTCGCCGGCGGCGGTCTTGTGCTTTTGGACAAACTGGTGCAGCAGCGCGACATAGGTCGATGTTTTGCCCAACAGCCGGCGTAGACCGGCGCGGACATCGAGCCCTTCGATGTCCACGGGCAATTCAAGCGCATCGCTTGCAGCGCCCTGCGCTGGCTCCGCCGGGAGCACCGCGCCGTCCTGTTGCCGCGCAGCGCTTCCCGCCAGGTTCGGTTTGACCCAGCGCGACAGCATCGACCACAGCTGATCAGGCTCTATCGGCTTGGCGATGAAGTCGTTCATGCCGGCCTGCAGGCAGCGCTCGCGGTCCTGCTGCATCGCGTTGGCGGTCATCGCGATGATCGGCAGGTCCTTGAACTGCGCCAGCTTGCGGATCTCCAGGGTAGCGGTCACGCCATCCATGACCGGCATCTGCATGTCCATGAAGACCAGATCGTAGGGCGATGCCTGAACCATCCGCAGCGCAATAACCCCATCTTGCGCCACATCGACGATCAGCCCCGCTCCGCTGAGCAAGTCCTTCGCCACTTCCTGGTTCAGTTCATTGTCTTCGACCACCAGGATGCGTGCGCCCCTGATGGCGTTGGCCAATTCGGCTTCCCCTGTCCGCGCCGGCGCCGGCTGGGCCGCCTCGTTGCGTTCGCCGCCCAGCAGTTGCATGGCGGTGTCGAACAGCAGCGAGCGCGTCACCGGCTTGATCAGGTAGCTCTCGATGCCGGCGGCGCTGGCCTGGCTCATCAGTTCCTCGCGCCCGTACGCGCTGACCATGACCAGGTGCGGCGGGGCCGGCAGGCCGAGCGCGCGGATTTTGCGCGCCGCCTCGATCCCGTCCATGCCCGGCATCAGCCAGTCGAGGAAGACGATGGCGTACGGTTTTCCGGCAGAGGCGGATTGCGTGATGGACTCAAGTGCCTGCGCGCCCGAGGTTGCCTCCTCGACCACGAAGGTCATCAAGGTCAGCAGGTCGCGCAGCACCATGCGCGCGGTTTCGTTGTCGTCGACCACCATCACGCGCAAGCCGCGCAGGTCCGGGCGCGGCAGCAGTGGCGCCGATCGCGCCGCGCCGATGCCAAGGCGGGCCGTAAACCAGAACGTGCTGCCCCTGCCCGGCTCGCTGACCAGACCGACTTCGCCGCCCATCAGCTCGGCCAGCCGCTTGGAGATCACCAGACCGAGTCCCGTGCCGCCGAACTTGCGCGTGGTCGAGTTGTCGGCCTGCTGGAAGCTTTGAAACAGCCGCGCCTGTTGCTCCGGGCTCAGCCCGATGCCGGTGTCGCGCATGGCGAAGGACAGCAGGACATCGTTGCCGTTGCGTTCCTTGAGCCGGATGATGATGTCGACTTCGCCCTGCTGCGTGAACTTGACGGCGTTGGAGCCAAAGTTGAGCAGGATCTGCTGCAGCCGCAACGCGTCGCCGATCAGACTGCGCGGCACATCGGGGGCGATGTCGATCGTCAGCTCCAGCCCTTTTTCGCCGGTCTTCTCGGCCAGCAGCGTGGCGACATTGGCGGCGACCTTGTCGAGATCGAAATCGGCATCTTCCAGGCTGAGCTTGCCGGCCTCGACCTTGGAGAAATCCAGGATGTCGTTGATGATCCCCAGCAGGTGCTGGCCGGCGGCCTGGATCTTGGCCAGATAGTCACGCTGGCGCGGTGTGAGTTCGGTTCTGAGCAGCAGGTGCGACATTCCGATCACCGCGTTCATCGGGGTGCGGATCTCGTGGCTCATGTTGGCCAGGAAGCTCGACTTCAACTGCGCCGTCTCCTCCGCGAGCGTCTTGGCTCGACGCAACTGCTCGATGGCGGCGCGTTCCGCGGTGATGTCGTCAACCACGCACACCGTGCCCCTGGACCGGTCCGCCGGATCGACCGCCGTGCCGGTCAGCCGCGCCCAAAAGCGGCTGCCATCCCTGCGCACCAGTTCCTGATCGCGGCAATGAACTTCGCCACGCCAGATTTGTTCGTAGCTGGCGCCACCGCCTGCCATACAGGCGGCCTCGTCGGCGTACCAGATCGCGGTCGGCTTGCCGACCATCTCTCCGATCGGCCAGCCGAACAACTCGTGCATTCTGCGGTTGCAGCGCGTGAAAACGCGATCCGTGATGAGCGCGATGCCGCAACTGGCGTTATCGAAGATGGCCTGCTGTTCCGCGTTGGCGCTGCGAAGCGATCGGGTCATGCTCGCCAGTTCGGCGGTCCGCTCGACGACCCGCTGTTCCAGGTCCTGCCGGTACTCGGCCAGCTCGCGTTCAGCCTTCTTCTGCTGGGTGATATCGGTCCACACCACGTGCAGCACATCCTTGTCGCCGTGACGTATCGCCGTCAGGAGTACCTGGGCCATGAAATGCTCGCCGTCGGCGCGCAGGTGCTCCCACTCGAAGGCATTGCTGCCGGTCGCAAGGGCCGTGTCGATGACTTCCACCACCTTCTCGCTGGAAAGCCGCCCGTCGGGTTGGCGCAGCGGTGAAATGTCGATCGGTGTGAGGCCGATGAACTGATCGGGGTGATCGATGCCCAACATCGCCAGCGACGCCTTGTTGGCAGCGACAAAGCGGCCGTTCTCGACCAGGGTGATGGCCTGCCGCGTGTCCTCGAACAGCTTGCGGAAACGCTCCTCGCTCTCGCGCAGCGACGCTTCCGCCTCGTGCAGGCTGGTGATGTCGATGGCGACACCATCCCAGACAATGCTGCCGTCCGCTTCCCCGTGCGGCTGCGAATTGACATGCAGCCAGTAGTGTCCCAACGTTTCTCAGAGGAGAACGAGCTGTTGGGGCTCGAAACTCGGATCTGAATTTGTTGAGGGTGGCGTAAGCAGTTGATTTATTGGGGTTTGTTCAAACATGGTCAGGCTCAGGATTTGTAGGATTTCG